>NC_019676.1:1536500-1867000 GCF_000316625.1 Nostoc sp. PCC 7107
CAAAACCGTAGGATTTAATCAGCGAGAATGCTTGTTGATGAAGTTGATAACACCATTTTGGACTGTTAATTGGTCGATTGGGTTGATCTGGATTCTCCACAACTATCCCCATCTGCACAAACTGGTGCATTGTCTGTCTTCGCACTGTTTCGCGTGTATTCGGTGCATATTGTTTACCGTAGTGATCACAAAACCAATCCATCATTTCTGTAATTCCGCGTCTTGGCGCTGTTGCTTGATACCAAAGTGTGTCAGGGCGAATATCTGCTAAAGCCAGTAAACACAGTGCTGAACGTTCGTTCTGTTGAGCTTTAGGAGCAGAAATAGCTTTGAGAATTGCTAACGCCTCCTCAATTCGTTTACTCGCCTGAATTGCATTTATGGCTTCGCTCATAATCGACAAAGTTTGATGAACAACTTGATCAAGTTGCTTCTGATCTAAGTGAGAATCACCAATTTGGCTTCCTAATCGAATTAAATCATCTTTGCTGGGGTATTTAAGTTTACGTAAGTCTGTAGCGTTGACTTGTGTGTGTCCACTAAATTGGCGGAAGTAACTATCTAATAAAGTTGAATTGAGAAATGCTGTTAAACCTCGTGCTAAATCAGGGTTCATTCCCTGACCTTGAGCATGGTAGTAATTTAAGTGGTTTTCTATACCAATGACCAAGGAATCCCCTGGAGAAGACACAGCAGCCACAACACGACGCTTTTCTTCTTTAGCAGAAAACCGCTTTGTTAAAACATACCAACCCGATGGTACTAACCATTTTGCTGTTTCTGGGTTTTGTGTAATAGCGATCGCTTTACGAGGATTATTCGGGGGAAAACATACTTTTCCTGCCTTGATAGCTTCTGGATAAATCAATGGCACACTGTTATCATCGCAACAAGTTCTCAACGCTGATTTGAGCCGAAAATCTACAACTGGCCCCGTCGAAACTTCTAAGCCAAGGTCATCTAAAGTAGATGAAAATTGATTCATTTGCGCTCTCAAATAATCTTCAAGAGAGTTGGTCACAATATGAATAAAACTTTCAGAATCATGAGTATCAACAACTTGGTTATAAGGAACATACCTCAGTTCTGCAAATTCATCTAACTTGCTTTCAATATTTCTAGTGATTTCTACATTTTTATGTCTAACTTTAGTTTTTATCGCGTGGAAAATAATATTTTCTTGTAATACTTTATCTTCTGTAAAAGCGGCTGAACGACTTTCAAATATATGAATTTTTGCGAGTGCCATAGTTTGCAAAAAAGCTTGCCTAAAAGGTCTAAAATAAAGGCCATTGCAAAAACTTCTAGGCGTAATAGCAACTATTTCTCCGTTGTCAGACAAATTTAAAACAGTTAGCCAAACAAATGCGCTATATAAATTTACAGTCTCAATTCCTAGTTGTGCCAGGATTTTTCTTTCAATTGATTGGCTATTAATTTTTTTATAAGGTGGGTTAAGAATTGCATGGGTAAAGCTATTAGATGACTGATTAAAAAGTGGTAAATCTATTTCACTAATATCCTGAATAAAACTTTTTTGATATAAGCAATAATTTGCTATAATTCCGATTTTTTCTAAAGCGATACAACATTCTGTCAGGCATTGTCTCAAAGATGGGATAAAAGCTGATTCAATTTCATACGCTGTGAGCAAACAACTTTCGACATTGTGAGGATTTGCTAATAGCTGTTCGACCAATGCAGCAGTTAACGCACCAACTCCAGCCCCCGGATCTAAAAGACTAATATGACCAGATAAATTGCTGAATTTCCTCGCCATCAACTGTGCAACTGGAGCGGGAGTGAAAAACTGTCCCAATTCACTGCGCTGTTTTAAATTCAGTTTTGAGGAGAAATGAACCCTTTTAATATCAGTCGAGTCTGTGAGGAATGTCGTCATTTTGATGTGAAAAAAATTAGCTTACTTGCAGGCTACGTTTAATAGCTTCAGATATCCTAAATTTCCTCTTTACTCATTGATAGAAAAAACCAAATATGCGTAGGGTTAAAAACTCATCTACTTCAGTAATCAAACACATTTTAGTTATATCTCTGAGGTTGACGTAGTGTACTTCACTAACTGGAAATGTGCTTTAAAGGCTAAACAAAAAAACCGCAGAAATATTTGGAGGGGGTTTGGGTGACGGTTGCGTCCCCCAATCGGGGGGCTTGGGGGAGAATCCCCTAAATCTTGGCTCAGAAAGACCATGATTAATTTGTACAGTGCGTAAGTCCTTGAGTCATTTAAGTAAATAATATTTTTATATCAAGTATGTAGTTCTAAAAGCGATCGCTTGACAACTACTTGACAACTACAATAAATTCTGGATGTGGGTTTGAAACCCTTTTAAACCACCATCAATATCCCAACGGCTCTTAAAAGTGGGCAACTCATCTAATTTCATCACGTTCCCACCTTCATAGTGCAGAACTGCTGAATAATCAAACATTTTCTCTGCTCTTGCTGATGCTGGTGGATGAACAAAATCAATAGTCCACAATACCTCAACTATTCGATAAATATCATAATCACCCTTCCCAGACTCACGTTCAGGTTTGTAATCAAGAATTTTTACTAAATGAGTGACATATCCGCGCTGTCTGAGCAAAATTAAATCGTCTTTTTCAGGTCTACGGGCATCATCTTCATTATCTCTCCAAGCCAGTTTAAAGAGATCATGGACTTTGCATGGTGAATACGCCCAATCACCATCGTCACGTCTCACGTTTTTAGTCCATTTCAAAAGATGTAAATCCATGTTACTGATCCAGTAGGTTGATGACTATATTGAAATATCACTTTGCTTTCAGCTATAGTTATTCACTACTTTATAATTCCCAAAACATCGTTACTAGGTTCAACCCAATAACGATGTTTCACGAAACTTATCTTAACCTTGAGTTACAGGTTCCTTCGCTAAGAACTTCTCTAGCTCTGTCAGTGCATCAGCATCAACCTTAGTTTGCATCGGACAGAACTTCGGCCCACACATCGAGCAAAATTCAGCCGTTTTATAGATGTCTGCGGGTAAAGTTTCGTCGTGATATTCCTTCGCTCTTTCAGGGTCGAGGGATAACTCAAACTGACGGTTCCAGTCAAAGTTGTAACGAGCTTTAGATAATTCGTCGTCTCTGTCTCTTGCACCAGGGCGATGTCTAGCGATATCAGCGGCGTGTGCTGCTATTTTATAAGCAATCAACCCATTTCTGACATCTTCAGCATTAGGTAATCCCAAGTGTTCTTTAGGTGTAACGTAGCACAACATTGCTGTACCATACCAACCAGCCATTGCTGCGCCAATAGCGGAGGTGATGTGGTCGTAACCAGGAGCAATATCTGTTACCAAAGGCCCTAGCACATAGAATGGTGCTTCAGAACACTCTTCCATTTGCTTGCGGACGTTGAATTCAATTTGATCCATTGGGACGTGTCCAGGCCCTTCAACCATCACCTGTACATTGTGTTCCCAAGCTTTGCGAGTTAACTGTCCGAGGGTTTTAAGTTCTGCTAATTGTGCAGCGTCGGAAGCATCATGGGTACAGCCAGGACGTAGGGAATCACCCAAGCTGAAGGAAACATCATATTTCTTGAAAATTTCAATAATGTCTTGAAAGTGGGTGTAAAGCGGGTTTTGTTTATGGTGATGCAGCATCCACCGTGCCAAAATACCACCACCACGAGAAACAATCCCTGTGATGCGGTTTCTGACTAAAGGCAAATGCTCCATCAAAATACCAGCGTGGATGGTTTGATAGTCTACCCCTTGCTGGGCGTGTTTTTCGATGACGTGGAGAAAGTCATCGGCGGTGAGGTTTTCAATTGTGCCGTGGACGCTTTCTAAAGCTTGGTACACTGGCACTGTTCCAATGGGAACGGGTGAGGCGTTGATAATAGCTGTGCGAATTTCATCTAAGTTACCGCCACCTGTGGATAAATCCATCACGGTATCAGCACCATACTTCACCGCCAGCTGCAATTTATCTACTTCTTCTTGAAGGTTAGAAGAGTTGGGTGAAGCACCGATATTGGCATTTACCTTGCACTTAGAAGCGATACCAATAGCCATCGGCTCTAAGTTGGTGTGATTAATGTTAGCCGGGATAATCATTCGTCCCCGTGCTACTTCCTCACGAATCAAGTCAGCAGGAAGATTTTCCCGCTGGGCAACGTAAGCCATTTCTTCGGTGATAACACCCTGACGTGCGTAGTGCATTTGAGTTACATTGCTCTGCCCACGCCGCTTGGCAACCCATTCTTTCCGCATGATTGAAATTCCTCAATAAACAGCTTCCCTCCGCTGGTATTACCCAGACTCAGGTGTTAAGGGTGTGATCTCAGCCTGATGATTTAGGCACCCCTAGCATGGATGTAGATTGTATCACCTTGTTTAGGGTGGAGAGCAAGGAAGTTAACAATTTATGAGGTATGGGGGAGTGCGATCGCTATAATAATTTTGTAATGAAGTATCAAGAGGCGACGCTGAAGGATGAACACAATTGAACCAAATAGCGACGCGCAGAGTTTACAAGGTTTTATGGATAAAGCAACTTTAACTAAAAGTCCAGAAAATTGGGAAGATGAGGGAGATGAAATACTTCCATTTCAATACTCCATTACTAGTTATGGAGCAGATTACCCTGTTGATGGCCTTGTAAAACGATTAGAAAACGGCAGTATATACATCCCTTCACTTCAACGTCATTATGTATGGAAGTTGGAGCAAGCTTCACGTTTTATAGAATCACTTTTACTTGGACTACCGGTTCCAGGTATCTTTTTATCAAAAGAAAAAGAAACGCAAAAACTGTTAGTGATTGATGGCCAACAAAGATTGCGTACTCTTCAATATTTTTATGTTGGAGTATTTCAAGTTAATGGTAAAGATAAAGAGTTTGCTCTTAAAGGTGTACAACCTCAATTTGAGGAACTAACATACCAGTCCTTATCTGATGAAGATCGCCGTAGATTAGATGATTCAATCATACACGCAACAATCGTCAACCAAGATGAACCCTCTGAAGATGACAGTAGTATTTACCATATTTTTCAAAGATTGAATACAGGTGGTACAACTTTAGAGTCCCAAGAAATTCGTTCTTCTATTTATCATGGAGAATTTAATGACTTGTTAAAGCAACTTAATAATAATTCTGCTTGGCGCTCCATATATGGTAAAAATGACAAAAATATAAGAATGAGGGATGAAGAACTTATCCTTCGTTTTCTTGCACTTTATTTTAAAGGTAATGAATACAAAAGACCATTAAAAGAATTTCTTAATAAATTTATGGGAAAAAATAGACATCTTAAATACTATTCTGGAGAAAAAATTAGAGATGTATTTGAAACAACAATCAATAAAATTTATCAATGTATTGGTACTAGAGCTTTTAAACCTAAAAGAACGCTAAACGCTTCTGTATTTGATGCCGTTATGATAGGCGTTGCTCGTCGGCTCGAAAAATCTGATATCAATGACTGTGAACAATTAAAATTACAATATACAAATCTTTTAGAAGATCCAAGTTTTCTAGAAGTAACTGTAAAGACTGCACGTACTTCTGAGGAAGAAAACGTAAAAGAGAGAATAGAAAAAGCTATAAATGCTTTTGCTGAAATAGAATGAAAAATCGTGAGGTGATGCGGGCTAAACAAAAACTGGATAACCTATTTGAAAAAGTTAATCATTTACCAGATGACAATGAGCTTAAAGCACATTGGGCAAGATATTTATGTATATTAGTTTCAGGCTTTATAGAAAATTCAGTACGTGCAATATATAGTCAATATGCAAAAAATAAGGCCATTCCAAATATAGCTAATTTTGTAGAACGTAAATTAGATGATTTACAAAACCCTAAAATGGAAAAAATACTTCAGTTAACAGGAGCATTTAGCCTACAATGGGAATCCAATCTGAGAAAAGCTACTGAAGGTGAATTAAAAGACGCAATTGATAGTATTGTTGCTAACAGAAATAATATTGCACATGGTCAAGATGTTGGTATCACGTATGCAACAATAAAAGACTATTATGAAAAAGCATTTAAAGTGATTCAAATGATTGAAAATCAATGTAACCCTTAGTATGATTATACATATTAAAACAATTTAAAATATTAAATACGATAATTATTAATGTATTGTTGATGCTTAGAGGCTATTTATAAAGTAAATCTAAAAGCGAAAAGAAAAGAGTTATGACAACGATAAGATACATTAAACGTAGTGTATTTACATAGTTAGGTATGGCGCGAAAGTCTTACCCCACAGACTTAACAGATATGGAGTGGGAAATCCTAGCCCCCTTGATTCCACCAGCGAAAGAAGGAGGACACCCGCGCACAACTGATATGCGGGAGGTATGCAACGCTATCTACTATCACCTGAAGACAGGATGCCAATGGAATATGCTTCCGGGAGACTTCCCGCCCAGCTCAACTGTATACAACTACTACCGCAAATGGCAGCGCAAAGGGGTATGGGAAAAATTAAACCATTCATTACGCGGTCAGGTTCGCTTAAAATTAGGTAAATCAACACAACCCAGCGCCCTCGCCGCAGACAGTCAGTCAGTTAAAACTGACCAAAAAAGGGGGATGTGTACGGTTTTGATGGCGGTAAAAAGGTAAAAGGGCGAAAGCGACAGACTTTGGTTGATAGCCTGGGATTATTGTTGAAAGTGGTTGTAAGTGAAGCAAATGCCCCAGAGCGAGTGCTTGCTGCCTATGCTTTGATGGAATTGTTAGAGGAGCGTCCTGAATTACTTGAGAAAGTTGAAGTTTTATGGGTTGATTCCGGTTATGACGGTGATAAGTTTGCTCTTTGTGTTTGGTTGATGATCCAAGCTCATGTTGAAGTCATACGGCGTACCGAGTCAGAATTTCAGGTTTTACCGAAACGTTGGGTAGTCGAAAGAACATTTGGGTGGTTTAACCAATATCATCGTCTCAGCAAAGATTATGAGCGCCTACCCGAAATGAGTGAAGCTGCTATATATGCTGTTATGACTCGGATTATGTTGCGTCGTCTTGTCGTCTAAAGATTTACTTTATAAATAGTCTCTGAAAGCGATCGCACCTCACCTTTCTAAACGCCAGAAATTTTTGGGCGATCGCCTTATTGAAATCTCATTCGCCGACAAATCTTAGAGTTAAGCATAATCAACTCATCTGTATCTGGTTTTTATTAAAATTTCCAAATTTTTGCATAATTTAACTCAGTTAACTCTGTTAAGTCTAAATGGAGAATTCTAGGAGTATAAAAAATAGACAATATCTAATGACCAATAGCTTTCGGTATCTAATTTTTCATAAACCTTACGGTGTTCTCTGTCAATTTACTCAGGAAACACCTAACCATAGCACTCTCAAAGATTATATCGATGTGCCTGATGTCTATGCGGTAGGGCGCTTGGACTGGGACAGTGAAGGGTTATTACTGTTGACAAACGATGGCAAATTGCAACATCGGCTGTCTGATCCGCGTTTTGGACATCAGCGAAGTTACTGGGTACAAGTAGAGCGGATTCCCGATGCAGATGCTATAACCAAATTGCAAACGGGTGTAGAAATCAAAGATTACCGCACTCGCCCGGCAAAAGTGAGACTGTTACCCGAAGATCCACCAGTGGGCGAGCGCCACCCACCCATCAGATTTCGCAAAAATGTGCCGACAGCTTGGCTAGAAATGGCTTTGACAGAAGGCAAAAATCGTCAAGTGCGGCGGATGACTGCGGCTGTAGGGTTTCCCACTTTGCGACTCATCAGGGTGAGTATAGCCCATCTTAATTTGGATGGACTACAACTAGGCCAGTGGCGCGAGTTGAGTGTATCGGAACTCAAATTGCTGCATAACTTACCGAACAAATCTTCAGCATCTAGAACTAAGCAGCCTAAATTTTCTGAGTGAATAAATTTTTTGGGTCAATTAATCAATAGATGTAAATAAACGTGATGAATAATCTGTGGGTGTTAGCTATCAATGGAAAGCATTAAACACTGGGAATGAATCTTTTTGGCTGTAATTGGTTAAATGTAATCAAAAAAAGTATAATAAGTTTTTTTTATTCCCTATTAATGAGTTTTAGCCTGTGAGTACAATTTTACGTCTTATGAGCTTGAATCAGCGATCGCTCTGGCATCAAACCCACCAACAACAAGATACCTTGTCAGCACCTCCGGCTCGCTTGGAACTTGTGCCTGAACGAACCTCAGATTTAGAACTGTACACGGCAGAAATGCTACGGCGTACACAAGCAGAACTCCAGTGGTATCGAAACCTCTATGAAAATACACCGACGATTTACCTGAGTTTGAATGCAGCAGGAATAATTGTGTCTGTAAACCAGTTCGGCGCTAACTGTCTGGGTTACACACCTGAACAATTAATCAAAACTCCTGTGTTTAGTTTGTTTGAGCCAATAGACAAGGAAAAACTATCTGAGGTATTCATTAAGCTTTGCAGTGCTGCTCAACCCGATGAATCTATTAATGGAGAATATCGCCTAAACTGCCCTGATAGTAAGATTACATGGGTCAAAACTACAGTCCAGATATCGCCTGATCAAGACTCTCATGAGAAGAGTCCGGTGATTCTGATGGTGTGTCAAGACATCACCACTTACAAGCAAAAAGAAGTTAGCCAACAAACTAGCCAAACTACAATGCAGACTCAGTTGGCAGAAATGGAAAGCCTCAGTCGCCTCACAGAAGAATTTCTCAGTACAGTCTCCCATGAACTCCGTACACCATTGACAAATATGAAAATGGCGATTCAAATGCTAGGAATTGCCCTACACAAAGAACAAAATTTTTTGTTGGAAATGGCCAAGCCAGCAGCAGAACGCTCAAAAGCATCTCGCTATTTTGAAATTCTAGATAACGAGTGCGATCGCGAAATCAACCTGATTAATAACTTTCTCGATTTAAAACGGTTAGATAGCAGTGCGAAACCTTGGGTATTAGAAACTATTCAAGTCCAACAATGGCTGTGGCGGGTTGTAGAGTTATTTCAAGCACGTAATCGCGCTATATGTAAGCAAAGGGTAATTTTAAGTATCATACCTAATCTTCCGCCACTGGCTTGCGACCCTTTTAGCCTAGAGCGTATCTTCATAGAACTGCTAACTAACGCCTGTAAATTTAGCCCGTCGGAGAGTGAAATCACTATTTCCACCCAATTAAACTCACAAAATATCCAATTCCATGTGATCAATTCGGGTGTAGAAATTTCCAGTTCAGAATTAACACATATTTTTGAAAAATTCTACCGGATTCCTAGTAATGATCCGTGGAAGCAAGGTGGCACAGGATTAGGACTGGCATTAGTTCAAAAATTAATTAAGCAATTAGGAGGAACAATAGAGGTAGAAAGTGGGTCAAATCTTACCTGTTTTACCATCCAATTACCATTGCATCGTCAAGTAAGTAAAAAGTAAAAAGAAAATTTATGAGCAAAGTCAATATTGCTTATGATATTTGATCAGCAAAAATTTATTTGCCGTTATCTCAAATATTTAGCTAATATGCGTCACAATTAATACTGCCACCAACATTCACTGGTGCAACCACAATCTCTTGTAGGTCTACTGTAGGCAGGGGCAACTAAATTGTGGCACTTTGGATATTAGTGGCTAGAAGCACCTTGGAACGGGAATATAAGGAACTTCCACTATGCTGATTTGCCCTCAGTGTAAATTTGAAAACCCCAAAGCTAATAAATTTTGTCAAAACTGTGGCACATCCCTAACTCATCTGGTTTGCCATGAATGTGGTACAGAAGTACCATTAAATGCCCAAAGTTGTGATAACTGCGGTGCAGAGTGTGGACAAGTTTGGTCGGCCATTATTACAAAAGAAGGAAGCGGGGACTGGGAATTAGGCAGTTGGCAAGATGTTCAGGATGATTTACCAACTTTACCTTTTTCCACGGAATATACTGTACCGCTTGCTGCAAGACCGGTGTTAAAAGTAGGTTCTTACATAGATAAAGAACAACGTTATCAACTCTTAGAACCTCTACCTATCTCAGAAGAGAATACAACCCAGACAGAATTTTGTGTACGAGTTTTGGATTGTCAACCGTATCAAATATCACCCATTGAAGCAGTATTAGAAAATCAAGACCAAGGATTGTTAACATCCGCAGGTAGAGAAATTAAAATTACTCGGTTAGCTAAAGCTTATGTACAATTACAATCAAAAGGGCAAGCAGAAATACCAGTAATTCATGATGCTTGGCAAGAAGGTAATACGCAGATTTTGCTAATTGAAGACCGTTCTGATTGGACAAGGTTAATTGAACTCTGGAAAGAAGAGACAACAAGTTCGTTACAAATTTTACATTGGCTTTATCAAATGACCCAACTTTGGGCAGTATTAGAACCAGTGAAATGTCGTCAAAGTTTGCTGGAATTGTCGAATCTGCGATTGGATGAAGACCAAACACTAGCTTTAGCAAGATTGTATGGGGAGGTGGAGGCAGAAGTAAATGCCGAAGCTGAAGATGAGACATTATCACTAACAGAACAGCCTTTTAGTGTGAAAGTGTTAGGGGAAATTTGGCAGGAGTTATTTAGGCAATCTCAACGTACACAATTTGGTGCTGTATTGCAGATTTTTGAGGATTTAAAACTAGGGAAAATTCAAATGATCGCCCAGTTGCGATCGCGCCTAGAAGCGATCGCTACAGAACTAGAAGCATCGCCAATTCCCAGTTTTTCGCCAACCGCCAACCAACATCCAACTGCACCCACTATCATCCAGTTAGAAAACGCACGAGATGAAGACAGTGCTGGTAAAAATGATGATTTACCCACAATTGTGCTGTCAATGCAATTAAGCAGTCTAGAAGATGTCGGACGCACAGACGTAGGTCGTCAGCGTCAGCACAACGAAGACTACTTTGGTATCGACACGAAAGTTGAGAAGCTAGAATTTCCCAAGAACCGAGTCTTCCAAGCCCGCGGTTTGTATATCCTCTGCGATGGAATGGGTGGTCATGCTGGTGGTGAAATAGCTAGTGAATTGGCTGTTAACACAGTCCGGCAATACTTCCAAGAACTTTGGACAACTGACCAGCGCCCAACTGAAGAGAATATGCGCGAAGCAGTTTATTTAGCCAATGAAGCAATTTATCAGTTAAATCAACAAGATGCCCGTTCGGGAGTTGGGCGTATGGGTACTACTTTAGTAATCCTCTTGATTCAAGATACGGAAGTAGTAGTTGCTCATGTGGGAGATAGCCGCCTCTACCGCTTAACTCGCAAACGAGGGCTAGAACAAATCACCGTAGACCATGAAGTTGGACAGCGAGAAATAGCACGGGGAGTAGAACCCAGTATAGCTTATGCACGTCCAGATGCTTATCAATTAACGCAAGCTTTGGGGCCGCGTGACGAAAGCGCCATCTACCCTGATGTTGAATTTTTTGACATTAATGAAGATAGTTTGCTCATCCTCGCTTCTGACGGTTTATCAGATAATGATTTACTAGAAACCCATTGGAATACTCATTTACTTCCTTTGCTAAGTTCTGGCGCTAACCTAGAACAGGGTGTTAACGAATTAATTGATTTGGCAAACCAAAAAAATGGTCATGACAACATTACTGCAATACTTGTACGGGCAAAAGTCCGCCCAAACATGGAAAGTCAAAAGTAAAAAGTTAAAAATTAAAAGTCTTTTTACTTTTAATTTTTAACTTATTAATTCCTACTCTCTATTTTTTATGCAGGTTTTATTGTGGTTATTGTGACACTGTTAGAACCACAAAACAAAACACCTCTGAAACAGTGGTGCTTTGATAACTCCGCCGTGATTCGGATTGGCAGAGCGGCGGATAATCATGTGGTTTTATCCGATAGTTTGGTTTCCCGACATCATCTAGAACTCAGGCAAATCAGGGCTGATAACAATGATGAATCTTGGCAGATATATAGCCAAGGCACAAATGGTACTTTCCTCAATGGCATTTTAGTAATTCAAAGTCCACTACCTAATAATGCAGTTCTGCAACTGGCACAGGGAGGGCCAATACTGCAATTTCAAATTCAAGAGATATTACCCGAAAGTAATGCAGCAGAAGAAAAATTGGCTGTATCAGTGTCCTTAAGTCATGACCCTGCCAGAGCCGCTTATACTTGTACCCATGAAGGTAACTCTCCACAAAATTTGTTTTGCATCCATTGTGGTCAACCACTATCCGTGCAACAGACGATTCGTCAGTATCAGGTGTTGCGAACTTTAGGGCAAGGTGGTATGGGTACCACTTATTTAGCTTGGGATACTAAAGGCTGGATGAGTGAAAATCCGCAACTTTTGGTCTTAAAGCAAATGAACGCTGATATGGCGAAAATTGCTAAAGCTCAAGAATTGTTTGAGCGGGAAGCTCATACGCTGAAATCACTAAATCATCCAGGTATCCCCAAGTATTATGACTTTTTTGTGGAAGGTGGAAAAAAATACTTGGCGATGGAATTAGTTCATGGGCAAGATTTGGAAAAACTTGTCCAGATGACTGGGCCGGTAACGCCTAGCAAAGCGATCGCCTGGATGATTCAAACCTGCGAAATTTTAGACTATTTGCATAGCCAAGAACCACCACTAATTCATCGTGACATCAAACCCGCTAACCTGATAGTGCGAAATGCCAATAATCATATAGTGGTGCTAGATTTTGGTGCTGTTAAAGAAATTGGTACGACACCAGGAACTCGAATTGGTGCAGAAGGTTATTGCGCCCCCGAACAAGAACGGGGACAACCTCTGATTCAATCAGATTTATATGCCATTGGGCCGACACTAATTTTTCTGCTGACTGGGGAAAATCCTTTTAAATTTTTCCGCCAAAAAGGACGAAATTTCCGGTTTGATGTGGCAAACTCTCCCACGATTACACCCCAAATCAGAGAGGTGATTGAATGTGTTACAGAGCCATTGCCACGAGATCGCTATCAAACTGCTAGGGAATTAGCCACTGCATTAGCCGCTTGCAAGGTATAGATTAGGTAGTTGTCATTCGGGATTTGGGAGGAGTAAATAACTATTTACTCCTTGCTTCCCTTGCTCACTCCCTATTCTTCATCCCATGCGTCTACTGAGAGCAGTTCACTGATTGGGTCTTGCATACTGAAGCCAAAATCTAACAGTTCCTGTTTCCAGTGCTGCCAGTCATTGCCATAGAGAAAGGCAATTTTCCAAATGCTATCAGTTGGTTTGATGATATTGGATTCTACGAGTGATTGCACGTTACGCTGCAATTTCACCATTGGGTGAATTACTTGCTGAGTCATAACCTAGATTGAATTCAGATTTCGTTTGGGTAAATGCTTAATCAAAACTGCTTTCCGCTTGGCAATTGTTATCGATGCGTAGAGCGTTGGAATTGGTAAAGCTAGTCTTAACTTTCTAACTATACCATAACAAACACTGCTTATTTGGGAGGAAATTCGGTTTTGTACGGTAATTACCACCACAAAACTCAGAAGTTTCCTTACAAGTCATCGTGTATGCGTAACGAAAAAATGAGACATCTTGACAGTTGCACTGATAACACAAGTTGAAGTTAGAGAAGTTTATCTACCTCAGCCATTAAGTATGTGAGTAATTGTTTGAGAAACAAGGATTTTGGATGGTTTGAGGTTTTTAAGACACGGTGAAGGAGAGTTTACCGCGTATATTTAGATGTAATCCAAGATATCGCAAACATATAACAGTAAATATATTTATTACAAAAATTTATAAATAATTAATTTTTTCATAGAGATTAAACAGCAGCCTAGCTACATATTTCATTAGTTGAGTATGCCACTGAAGAATTATAAAAACTTTACAATCTAGATGATAGTTTCTTTAAGGTGCTGGGTACTCTCATAACTGGAGGCTTGCTGGCACCTCAGTATTTCTGACAGCAATTATTGATACATGTCTAACTCTGGAGATGATTATATTATTTCCCGACAAAAGAAAATTGATCAGAAGAAAAGGATTTTAACGATAGTAGGTTTAGTATCTTTCGTTGGTTCTACGGTATTTGGGGTGATTACGGGGTTACAACAAACACATCAGCGGCCTCAAACAAAAAATGTATCTATCGAGTCTTCTTTACAGCAACAGGCACATGGTTATGAATTAGTTTTGCAAAGG
The DNA here is from genome assembly GCF_000316625.1 of Nostoc sp. PCC 7107. Classification (GTDB taxonomy): domain Bacteria; phylum Cyanobacteriota; class Cyanobacteriia; order Cyanobacteriales; family Nostocaceae; genus Nostoc_B. The sequence goes on from NC_019676.1 coordinate 1,550,649, forward strand.
GAACCAAACAACCAAGTTGCTTTAGAAAAACTAGCTATAGCTCGACTACATCTAAAGGATACCAAAGGTGCGATCGCGCTGATGGAAAAGTTAGTGCAACTACATCCTGATAGACAAGACTATAAAGTTGTTCTAGAAGATGTTAAGAAGCAGCAAGGTAAGTAAAAATAATGCTCACTTTTATAGAAAAAATCTAATTATTTTAGAGAGAGAAATATATGATAAAAAAATTTACTCAGTTCAATATATTTAGTAATTTACCTATTGTATGTAAAGTATGTGAATCTTCTTCACACCATTTTGCTAAAAGTATTGTATTAGGTAAGTATGAAGTTGATTATTTTCAATGTTCTGATTGTGGATTTGTACAAACAGAAGAACCTTATTGGTTAGATGAAGCTTACTCGGATGCTATAACTCGTACTGATATTGGTTTAGTATTCCGCAATAATAATTTATCACGAAGAACTGCTCATATCTTATTTAACATCTTTGACCATGAAGCAAAGTTTTTAGACTATGGCGGTGGATATGGTCTATTCGTGAGAATGATGAGAGACTTTGGATTTGATTTTTATTGGGATGATAAATTTTGTACTAACCTATTTGCTAAAGGCTTTGAATTTGATGAAATAAATAATGGTGCGTATGAATTAGTAACGGCATTTGAAGTATTTGAGCATTTTATCAATCCAATAGAAGAAATTGAAAATATTTTAAATATTTCTAAGAATATTTTATTTAGTACGGAAATTCTGCCTGAAAATAATCCTAAACCTAATGAGTGGTGGTATTATTCACCGCATGACGGACAGCATATCTCTATATATACTACTAAGACTTTATCAAAAATTGCAGAAAAGTATAATTTAAACTTGTACTCAGATGGTGCATCTTTTCATCTATTAACTGAAAAAAATTTACCTCCAGATTTATTTAATACTCTGTGTCATTCTCCCATAGAACCATTCAACAAACAGTCTCTACTTCAGGAGGATTACTCAAAAGCAGTTATTTCACTAATTAATAGAAATCATAATAATTTTATCAGGGCTGATGAAGATAGTGATTCTAGTGCAGATAATCCAATAATATTAGTGGACGGTGTATTTTTTCAACTCTACCAAACTGGGATTGCGCGTGTCTGGAAATCTTTATTAGAAGAATGGGCGACTAATGGATTTACTAAACATATTGTTGTCCTTGACCGTGGAGGTACTGCACCTAAAATTTCTGGAGTTAGGTATTTGGAGATTTCTAATTATGACTACAGCAATACTGATGCGGATAAACAGATGCTTCAACAAATCTGTGATGAAATAGGTGCAGATTTATTTATATCTTCTTATTACACAACACTGACTACAACACCTTCTGTATTCATGGCTTATGATATGATTCCAGAAGTTATGGGATGGAATATGGATAATCCCATGTGGCAGGTAAAACATCAAGGTATCAAGCAAGCTTCTGCTTACATAGCAATTTCAGAGCATACAGCGCATGATTTATCAAACTGTTTCCCGGAGATACCTGTAGAGTCTGTAACTATAGCTCATTGTGGTGTTAAAAAACCTTTTTCTCCAGCAAAATTTGAGGAAGTTAATGCTTTTAAAGCAAAGTATGGTATTACAAAACCTTACTTTATTTTAGTTGGTACGGGAAATGGTTACAAGAATAGTATGTTATTCTTTCAAGCATTTTCGCAACTGGCTAGTAGCTATGGATTTGATATTATTTGTACAGGTAGTGGTGGGATATTAGCACCTGAATTTAGAGATTGTACTTCGGGTAGTAATGTTTATATGTTGCAGCTTAGTGATGAAGAGTTAGCAACGGCTTATTCTGTTGCGGTGGCTTTAGTTTATCCTTCTAAGTATGAAGGTTTTGGAATGCCAATTATCGAAGCAATGGCTTGTGGGTGTCCAGTAATTACTTGTCCGAATGCTTCTATTCCTGAAGTTGGAGGAGAGGCGGTAATATATGTGAATGATGATGATATAAATGGACTAGCAAATGCTTTATGTGATGTGCAGAAACCTAGTATTCGTCAAGCATTAATTGAGGCTGGTTTAGTACAAGCACGAAAATTTTCTTGGTCAAAAATGGCAAATATAGTCAGTACTGCTTTAATTAATGCTAGTCTGCTATCTTTAAATCTTAAGGAAATTAATCTCATTATTTTTCCTGATTGGTCGCAATCAGAAGATGTGCTTGGTTTAGAGTTAGAATCTGTAATTAAAGCGATCGCAACTTATCCTGATAGACAAAAAACTACTCTATTAATTAACACCAGTAACATCTCTGCTGAAGATGTAGAACTCTTACTCTCTGGAATTACAATGAATCTCCTGATGGAAGAAGATTTGGATATCAGCGAAGGATTAGAAATTTCTTTGGTTGGTAGTTTAGCAGATATTCAGTGGCAAGCTTTATTACCTCGCCTCAGTAGCCGAATTATTTTGGAACATGAAGATAAAGCGGCTTTAGCAGAACTATCACTAGAATCACTACCAGCTTGCGAACTAGAAAATTTTATTAACCAACTCTGTGTTTTACATAGTTAATTAGGGTGTGTTAAGGTTATGCAAAAATTTGCAAGTTAAAAAATAATCACTAGCCGTAACGCACCTTATTTAGTGGTGCATTACGCATTGTTTTAACACATCCGATAATTTAATAATTACTCTAATTTTAAAAAGCGGCCCAGATAATCTTGAACAACAGGAGAATATACATTGATTACTACAGCAGAAGAATTAATAGATGATTCATATAATCTGAATACAAGTAATATCAATGTAATTATCTTTCCTGATTGGTCACAGCCAGAAGAATCTCTTTGTCCAAATTTAGAAATGGTGATTCAAGCGGTGAATCATCATCCTGATAATAACCAGATAAATTTAATTATAGATAGTAATAATGTTACTGAAGATATCGCTAATTTAGTATTATCTGGCGTATTGATGAATCTCTTGATGTCAGATGATTCTGATATAAGTAGTACAGGATGTGAAATTTCTCTAATTGACAGTTTAAACGCTGAATATTGGCAGATAATGTCTTCACAAATTCATGCAGAAATTATTTTAAATCAGAAAAATCAGGAGGATTTAAGTTATTTTCCAGCCGATAATATTCCAGCATATACAATAGATGAATTCTGTAATATATCGATAGTTAAACTTATTTATGATTTGGCTAATAGGTTATTCCAAAAAGGACAATGGCAAGCGGCGATCGCACAATATCAAAAACTGCTAGAATTTCAAATCTATAGTTTAGATATCTATGGGAATTTAATTAATTGCTACAGAAATTTACAGCAAATAGAGGCTCATTACACAACACTACGTCAGGCGATCGCATTATATCCTACTGAAGGTAGCCTACATTTTTCACTAATTATTGACTTGCGTCGTAGTGGCTTGACAAAAGAGGCTATTGCTAGTGCTGAGAATGCTTGTCAATGGATACCTGATGATTATACTTTTAAACTGCTGAAATATTTAACAGTTCCCAGTATTTATGATCATGAAGATGAAATAAGTTTTTATCGCAATCGCTATATTCAAGGATTACAAGATTTAATTTCACAAACAAGTCTAAATACTCCAGAAGAAAAAAGTAATGCCTTAGCTGGTATAGGTCGGCTGACAAACTTTTATTTATCCTATCAGGCTAAAAATGATCGAGATTTGCAAAGTCAATATGGACAATTAGTCCATAAAATTATGGCTGCAAATTATCCTCAATGGGTTGCACCTTTATCCATACCAAATCTCCAGCCACAGCAAAGAATTCGCATTGGCTATGTTTCCCATTTCTTACATTCTTACAGTGGCACATTATGGTTAACTGGTTGGCTACGCTACTGTAATCATCAACTCTTTGAAATTTACTGTTACTATACAGGAAATGAACCAGATCCAGTAACGGAACAATTTCAGGAATATAGCGATGTTTTTCACCATATTCCTCATAATTTACCAGGAGTTTGTGAACAAATAATTGCTGATAATTTACATATTTTAGTGTTTCCTGAAATTGGGATGAACCCGCAAACTATGCAAATTGCCGGACTGCGGCTTGCACCTGTACAATGTGTAGCCTGGGGACATCCTGTCACAACTGGTTTACCAACAGTTGATTATTTTTTATCGAGTGAGTTAATGGAACCAGAAAATGCACAAGCACATTATTCTGAAAAACTCATTCGCTTACCAAATATTGGTGTATCTTACCCCAAACCTTATATTCCCCCAATTATCAAAACGCGCTCAGATTTTCAACTTGCAGATGATGCGGTGATTTATTTATGTTGCCAAGCACCGTTTAAATATTTACCACAATATGATTTTATTTTGGCGGAAATTGCGCGTCGGGTTCCGCTGGCTAAATTTGTATTTTTGCGGGGAACGTTACTTCAACAGCGTCTCAAACGCGCCTTTGCTGGGATAGGTTTGAATAGTGAAGATTACTGTGTATTTTTGAGTATCCCAGAACGTTTAGACTATTTGATGATTAACTTGCTTGCAGATGTTTATCTGGATACTTTTACATGGTCTGGGGGTAATACTACCTTAGAAGCGATCACTTGTAATCTCCCGGTTGTCACTTGTCCAGGAGAATTTATGCGTGGTCGTCACTCCGATAGCTTTCTCAAAATGCTGGGAGTGACCGACACCATCGCGCAAAATGAAGCAGAATATATTGATATCGCTGTCAAATTAGGGCTAAACTCAACTTGGCGAAACAATATTGCCGCACAAATGAGTCAGAATCATCATTTACTATTTGATGACCAGGCTTGTGTAAAAGGTTTAGAAAATTTTTATCAACAAATTGTCGAACAACAGCCAAAGTCTTAGGACACTAGTACAACAAGGCAAAAGTAAAAAGTCAAAAGGAAAAAGAAAGAATAGTTATATCACAAGCCTTGTAGCAATTCCTTATGGTCGGTTTATTTACGCTGACCTGTACTAGTAGCTGATAAAAGTTAGCCTGTCACCTGTCACCTAAAATAACCCCTACTCCTCGTTCTGACCCACACGCCGAATATTGACAACATCGCTCATTTTTTTAATTTGGACAAACACTTGTTCTAGTTGGGAGCGATCGCGTATATCTATACCTAAGTCTATTAATGCTGGTTGTCCAATAGCTGTTTTGACTTGTGCATGGCGGACGTTGATTCCTTGGTCGCTTAAGCGCGATAGAACGTCTTTTAAAACGCCAACACGGTCAAGAGCTTCAATTTGGATATTAACGGGGTAAGTATGAGGACGCGCACTAGTTTCTACAGCAGAGTTCCATTTTACTGGTACTAGGCGATCGCACTCAACATTATCCAAGTTATGACACCCTTGGCGATGAATAGAAATTCCTCGTCCGCGTGTCACTACCCCAATAATCGATTCACCAGGAATCGGCGTACAACACCCAGCCAGATGATATACCAAACCTTCCACTCCTACGATTGGCGAATCACTGGCACGGGAGCTACTGTGAGGTAATTCTCGTAAGGCTTTGGCTGTGGCTGATGATTCTTTGGGGACAAATGGCGGGATCACCATTGTGGCAGGTTGCTGTGCCTTGACAACTTCTCGCCAGCGATTGAGTACCAAATTCAAGGTAATTTCGCCATAACCCAACCCGGCGAGTAAATCTTCCACGCTGTGATAGTTGCACTTTTCCGAGACAGTCTGCATCGCGTCTGATTTTAGCCAACTCTCAAACCCAGTTTTACCGAGTTCTTTTTCTAACAAGTCTCGTCCACGAGAGACGTTTTCTTCCCGGCGCGATCGCTTATACCATTGTTTAATCCGATATTTTGCCGTAGAAGTCCTGGCAAAATTCAACCAGTCTAAACTGGGATGACTATTCTTTTGAGTAAGAATTTCCACAATATCGCCATTGTGCAACCTTGTTGATAAAGGTACTATGCGACCATTTACCTTTGAGCCAGAACAATGATTGCCCACCTCTGTATGAATGCGATAGGCAAAATCTATACTGGTAGAACCAGGATTTAAAGATACAACATCGCCCTTGGGAGTGAAGACATAAACATCGTCTTCAAATAAGTTATCTTTGACACTATCTAAATATTCTTGAGCATCTTTTAGGTCACTTTGCCATTCTAATAGCTGGCGTAACCAAGTAAATTTTTCATCAGATGCTGTGAACTGACTATTAGAACCACCTGTTTCTTTATATTTCCAATGGGCTGCAATCCCATATTCAGCAATATGGTGCATTTCCAAAGTGCGAATTTGGATTTCTAAAGGACGACCAGTCAGACCAATGACCCCAGTATGCAAAGATTGATAACGGTTGGGCTTGGGTAATCCGATATAGTCCTTAAATCTGCCAGGAATCGGGCGAAAAGCATCATGAACAACAGCTAAAGCGCGATAGCATTCTTCATTGGTTTGGACAATAATTCGCAGCGCGGCTAAATCATAAATTTCATGAAATTCCTTTTGCTGTCGCTGCATTTTTTGATAAATGCTATATAAATGCTTGGGACGGCCGCTAATATCTAAGCAGTGTATTCCAGCGTGTGGCAAACGTTCCCGCAAAATTTCTGTAGCTTTAGCTAATTTCTCTTCTCGCGCCGTGCGTTTTTCCGAAACATGCTGCTGCATTTGGCGAAAAGCTTCCGGTTCGAGATATTTAAATGCTAAATCTTCTAATTCCCACTTAATATGCCAAATACCTAGACGGTTGGCTAAAGGTGCAAAGATATCTCGTGTTTCTTGGGCGCTGCGACGGCGACTGTCTTCTGACATATATTGCAGAGTTCGCATATTATGCAAACGATCTGCTAACTTCACGACAATAACTCTGATATCTTGCGCCATCGCCAAAAACATGCGACGGAAATTTTCGGCTTGGCTTTCGGTTTTACTTTTAAAATTAATCTTAGAAAGCTTAGTTACACCTTCGACTAATAGCCGCACCTCTGAGCCAAATAGCTCTTCAATTTCTTCAATTGTGACATCTGTATCTTCAACTACATCATGAAGAAATCCAGCTGCTATCATAGCAGGACTACCCCCTAAATCACGTAGCAAACCAGCTACGGCAACGGGATGACAAATATATGGTTCTCCAGATTTGCGAAATTGTCCATGATGGAGTTGATAGGCAAAGGTAAATGCTCGACAAATTAACGAAGCATCATTCTGCCTTCTTTCTTCTGCTTCGTCACTTCTTGGTGATGACTCTCGCAAACATTTGTTGAGCCATTCTGGAAGTGTAACGTCAATTGAAGTACTAATAGCTATGCCGCTCATACAAGAGGTGATCGGGGGGATAGTAGAGATGGACGAAATTAACAGCATCAATCTGGTGATGATCCTGTTTCCCTCATGGGGGTAGTAAATGCAGTGTGAGGATGATGACTCAATTGTCTATGGTAGTCATCCATTTTAGCTTTCAACAAGCATTATCTGGACAAACCATAGATGGCTAATAAAGCCTCAAAGGGGAATTTGAGGCTTATGATAGTGATAATAGTTCAAGAAGATATACTGTAGAAGAAAAATTTCTTGTCATTAATACTATCTTAAATGGCACTAGATGTCTTTAAATTGTGAGAAATCTCAAGCACTAGCAAATTTATTAGTGCAGTTACGTTCCGATATCTCATCTGTGCAACTTGACAAAACTCAACTGCGACAGCGTGTTGCTGATTTGCAGCAGTTATTTCAACAAGAGATTGTACCTTTAGCGACGATAGACTCAAAAGAACAGTCTTTTCGGACAGAAATTAGTAAACAATTGCGTTTATTGGAAATTGATGTCACCTTTTTGCAAGGCGCACGGCAAGCTGCAACAACACAAGCAAGACTTCAAACCATTAGCGATCGCCTCACTACCTTAATTCAATATTGCCATGCAATACTGCAACAAGAGACACCAGAAGTTACTGAATATTAGTCTGGCTGTGAAGTTTTGCCGTTAAATAAATCAGGATCAAAGCAATCCTGTAACCAACATAGAGTCTTTATGTTTATGAAGATTTAATGCTGAAATTTATCGGACTTATCCAAAACACCTCTTAACTTCTTATTCCTCTGTGGCCTCTACGTCTCTGTGGTAGCCTGTGGCCAGATGCTATCGCGTCTACAACTTTATCTAACTCGTGCGTAAGTCAAATAGACATAAACCGGATTTTTCCAGATTTGATGACTCAAATCTCGGCTGATGAGCCATGAAAAACCCGGTTTATTATTTTTTACCCTATTCCAGTCAAACTCCCAGAATATCAAAGCTCTGGAAGGTTACTGTTATAAATAAGTCTTCAATTCTAAGCTCTTCTCCAAGGGCCCCAAATAGCAAAAGTAATCCCAGGTGCTTGAATATTAACGAACAAGGTTCTACCATCTGCTGAGAAGCAAGCACCAGCAAATTCACTATCATTCAAGGCATTGCGGGCAAAATTATAGATTTCACCTTGGGGATTCACACCTCTTAAGAAATTTTCGCCGCCTCCGTCTTCGCAGAGAATAAGATCACCAAAAGGTGCAACAACTATATTATCAGGAGCATCAAGTTCGCTTCTCGATGTAGACTCTACAAACAAATCAAGGGTTTCAGGGGTTCTGTTAGTTGGTGGAATGTAGCGCCAAACTTGACCTGCTCCCGCAGCACCACCACTTGTACAGCAAAAATAAAATTCTCCGTTACCATACCAGATACCTTCCCCACGAGCAAAGGTAGCTGCACCTAGTTCTTGACCTTGTAATCGCACAGTGTCCCCATCTAATGGGTTGGGGTTGGGGATAGTCACCCATTCCACACCCAATTTTTGACCCCGGACAAAACCGCTGTTTGAGGTGTTTACTCTAGGTTGATTGACGATTTTCAACGCTTGCAGAGTACCGCCAGCTTTTAAATTACCGGGTTCTTTGGGAATAAAACGATAGAAAAGGCTATCTCCTCTATCTTCCGTTTCATAGACTATGCCAGTTCTTGGGTCTACAGCCACAGCTTCATGATTAAATCTTCCCATTGCAACTAGAGGCTCTGGATTAACCGCAGAGGTATTACTAGCTGGAACTTCAAAGTTGTAACCGTGTGGTCTTGTCACTCCGTTAGTTGCACTTGGTAAAGTGACATCTTCTTCACAGGTAATCCAAGAACCCCAAGGAGTAAGACCACCTGCACAGTTACGGATGGTTCCGCTGAGAGACACAAAGTGTTTGATGAGTTGGCGATTAGCACCTACGACTAATGTTGTAGTTCCACCTCTGGCAATAGGATCATAAGGTCTTGGCCCTTGTGTGCGTGAACCGGTGAAACCAGTACCTAGTTCGTGGTTACGAACTAAGATAACTGTGTTTCTGGGGCCTGGGAATGCAGCCATTCCATCATGATTACTTGGCACTAAAGTACCATCGTTCATGGATTCGCCTGTACGGGAGAAAGTGCGGTATTGAAATCCCGGTGGTAAATCTAACAAACCATTGGGATCAGGAACAAGCGCACCATAACCTGTGCCGAAAATAGGTTGGCCATTGGCTTGTCTAGCATAAAGAGCTTCTAAAGGGGATGCTAATAAAGTACCAGCGGCACTTGCCCCAGCTAATGTAAAGAATTTACGTCTTGATAATTGCATTTGATTACTAATGTAAATGCTTGGAAGAAGTTATGGGAAATAGATTAAGTTTAGGTAATGGTTTATTTAAAACATAGTTATAAAAAATCGCCATAATATATCTATAAATGCTGCTAATGGCGTTCTGAAAGAGCATCCACACAGCAAAAAGTTTATATAAAATATCTATATAAATGACAAAAAGAAATTGGCAAAATTTTAAATCAAATAGTGATATGGCAGAAAATACTACAAATAAAATAACAGTTACAAATATTCGATTGATTAAATATTAGTTTAATGTACATGCTTATATAATAAGAGTTTTAGGGAATAGCGATCGCTACAAATTGACTTATTTTTAGCTGTACAAAATATGGTTAAGCTAAGATTAAATATAGTTTAAATAATCTAAGAATATCTTTTCAATGAAATATCAAAGTCTTTTGCGTATTTTAAAAAAATAATTATTAAACATCCAAATGAAATTGAATCTAATGATAAAATTTCACCAGAATGTTTTAGGTATTACTAAGCAGCAAACAACCTCAATTATTATCACAATAACTAGATGCCAAGCCATCTAGTTGAAGTTTTGTGTGGCTTTTATCTACCTAATATTTCACTCATTAACCAAGTAAAATGAACAGATTTTTGACCCAATTTAAAGCTACCGTAGCTGTGGCGGCTGTCACTTCTTTAGCTACTGTCATCAACATTCCCCAAGCGGAAGCGGCTTCTTATGATTTATCTTGGCTGGGAGGACAAGGTTATTCTGCTAGAGGTAACTTTTCATTTGACGACAGTTTCTTAGGCGGCGTTATCACTAGAAATGAGCTAAGTGATTTCACTATTGCCTTTTTTGACCCCACAGGAAGTTTACTGCAAAGTTTCGACTACAATTTTCCCAATCCCAATAGCAGTTTTAATTTTAATTTTGATACCGTTTCTCGTACTGTTCTGCAAACAGATAACTTTGATACAGCCAACGGGTTTGACTTGGGAATTGACTTTGCTACGGAAGTTACAGGACTATCTTTTTATACTTACGTTAATCCTGAGCAAGGATTGCCAAACGCTACGATATTTTTGAAGGATGATCTTTCACCAGAAGTCTGTAGTACATTCCCCAATTGTCGGTTAGATGTTGGTGGTCAGTTAACAGCAACAGCAGTTCCTGAACCTAGCGCAATTTTAGGCTTGTTAGTAGCAGGTTCTTTGAGCCGATTCTTCAAGAAAAAGCCAGCATCTATCTAAACAGCAAGCTGAATAGTTGATGCAAGCTTGATTAAAACCGTAATTGACAAATATTTTACCGTTCATTTCCCAGGTATTTCCTAACTAAAAATTCTGAAGTTCTCTTTGCTAGAGAACTTCGGAATTTTACCATTGGAATTTTCCGGGCGATCGCACTTTAAACTAGAAGAAAGATAATGGCAAGGCAACTAAACAAGGTCAGAACATTGCTGTTCTAGCCATTGTAAAATCCGATTCCAAGCCCACCAAGGGTCAGGGTCTTGGGCTTGATACTGACAATCTTTGCTACTTAAATAGCCGACATGACCTCCATAACGGGTAAGTAGCAAATCTATGGCAGAATTTTGGTTACAGGCGGCTTCTAATTCAGGGATGATATCTGGATGAAATAAAGGATCATCCGCAGCGTAGACAATCAAGGTTGGTTTGGTAAGTTTTGGTAACAATTGGAGAGCGCTACTGGCTTTGTAGTATGCTTCAACACTAGGAAAACCTAGTCTTTCAATTACCAGTTCGTGGTCAAAATCCCAAATGGTATTTGTCCGTTCTATGGCTTTGGGGTCAATAGTTCCCGGATGAGTATCATGAATTCGCCAAGCGAGTTTTTTTAACTCACGGACAATACTAGCTTCAATGATTCTACCAAATCGGTCTTTTGTGAGGTAGGTGAGCGATCGCAAAGAATCCAAACTTGGACAAATAACTGCGCCACCACCAATGTCGCTGTATTTGATACCAAGATTTTCATGATCTTGCGTTAACTCCGCAGCTGCTTTTAACCCCCACAGCGCTAACTGTCCCCCTAAAGAAAACCCCATAAACCAAAATTTACTGGGACATCCCATCGCCGCTGCTGCTGCTGCTAAACGGACAAAATCTTCACCCTCGTACAACCCATCAGAGGTTAAAGTAGGTGACAATTGGGCTGTTTTACCGTGGGCGCGCCAATCAAACAAAACGACAGCGTAACCTTGAGCGTAAGCTTTGCGTCCTAGTAACCTCAACGACCATTCCTGCTCTAGCTCGCCCGTAATTCCATAAGTGGCAATAATCGTACCGCGAGCATTTTCGGGAATTGCCACCCAGCTAAAAATAGGCACACCTTGCCCACCTAGAAATATTGTTTTATGATAGGGCGGCTCTGGATCACAAGAGGTGCTTTCCCAGTAACGTTTTCCCCAAAAAGCGGTGTAAACAGTCATGGCTACACCATTTTGCAGGAACTTAGCTGGATTGTAGGGCGGGTAACACATCATTTTCTAAATTTCGTGTATCTTAGGTTTTGATTTTTCATCATTTAGTTTTAATATTTATGTTAGATTTAAAATCTTTTTTATAATCAAGACAGAATTCTTTGTATCGACCAAAGATTCTTATTTTTCCTTAATAAGTAGCAATAATTTTTTAAGAATGCCGAGGATTCTAGTCATAGACGATGACCCAGCAATTTCCGAGCTTGTTGCCGTCAATTTAGAAATGGCTGGCTATGATGTCAGCCAAGCTGAAGATGGTATCAAAGGTCAAGCGTTAGCTCTCCAGCTACAACCAGACCTGATTATGCTTGATTTAATGCTGCCGAGAGTAGATGGATTTACTGTTTGCCAACGCCTACGTCGGGATGAACGGACTGCGGAAATTCCCGTATTGATGTTGACTGCCTTAAGTCAAACTCAAGATAAAGTGGAAGGATTCAACGCTGGCGCAGACGACTATCTGACAAAGCCCTTTGAAGTAGAAGAAATGCTGGCGCGGGTAAGGGCTTTATTGCGGCGGACTGACCGCATTCCCCAAGCCGCCAAGCACAGCGAAATTCTCAATTATGGGCCATTAACTCTCGTTCCCGAAAGGTTTGAGGCGATATGGTTCAATGAAACTGTGAAACTGACTCACCTGGAATTTGAGTTACTGCACTGTTTGCTGCAACGTCACGGACAGACAGTTTCGCCTAGCGAAATTCTGCGGGAAGTTTGGGGTTACGATCCTGATGATGATATTGAAACTATCCGAGTCCATATTCGTCATTTAAGGACTAAACTTGAACCAGATCCCCGCCACCCTCGCTACATCAAGACGGTATACGGTGCAGGATATTGTCTAGAATTACCCAGTGTCCCTCCATCAGCTGAGGGGGCTTCTGCATCAGCTGTTGAGTAACCCGCTATATTCCTTGACCTCAACCCTAAATTTACTTAATCCATTATGTTGTGGGGAATGAGGTTTAGTGGTCTTACCAAGGAAAACTCTACTTTCGCCTGCTTGACTCTACAAAAAGCTACCTTCCAATAGACATCCTTTTGTGGAGGGTGATGCTTAGTAGGCGAATGCTACTGTCTTAGTAGTACGGCGCTCATACCGCTACGAGTCAAAATAGCGTTGTACTCCATAAAAAATTGGCATTCTCTGGAAGTAATTTTGAGAGAGTGCCAATCAATTTTAATATTTAAATTCAACCGTAGGTCAGCTAATTTGTAATGGCTTGTCGTACTAAGATTCTTATTTTGCCAAGCAAAATTACAGAGGAGCAGAGAAGCAAATCCATGATAAAACTATCTGCTCCTCATCTCCTCTGCTGTATTGATTGATTATTGCTGCTTTTAGGGAGCAAGAGCGTTACCGCGAATTAAACTACCAATGGTTTTGGCAGTAATTTTTAGTTGGGTAATGGGGTTAGCGGGGACAACTGTTTTGTACAGATAGCTATCGAATGTCAGCTTCTGTACATCCATGTCACCACACATTTCAACGAATGCTTCACGAGTAGCATCAGAACGATAAAACACACTCTGCAAAATGTCTAGCACTTTGTAGGTGAGTCCGTACTTCTTATCCCAACGCTTGATATATATTTTGAGGTCATTTTCTGTAGGAATGCGGCTACCGTTGTTGGAAGTTTCCACAATGGCTTCAGCACACATTCTTCCAGATTTAGCAGCAAAGTAAATTCCTTCACCAGAAGATTTGGTAACGTAGCCAGCAGCATCTCCGACTAAGGCAATGCGACCAACGACGCGACGAGGACGGGGATGTTCAGGAATGGGGTGCGCTTCAACTTTGATGATTTTACCGCCTTCTAGTTTCTTGGCAGCACGGGCGCGAATGCCAGCTTGTAACTGTTTGATACTGGCTTTATTGACGTGCATTGTGCCAGTACCGACGGCTACGTGGTCATATTTAGGGAATACCCAAGCATAAAAGTCGGTGGAAACGTCATCGCCGACATACATTTCGGCTAAGTCGTTGTAGAACGCCATTTTGTCTTCGGGTAAGCGAATTCGCTCTTGGAATGCGATCGCATAATTATAATCCCCGGCATCCATTTCTTTAGCAATGCGGGAATTTGCCCCATCCGCCCCAATGATTAAATCAACTTTCAGGGTTTTACCAACACCCTGCACGCTACCATCAGCATGGTCAACGTAATGAATTGTATAAGGGTCGGTATTATTTGTGGGTATATCGACTTTATGAACAGTGGCGTTAATTAAATTTGCACCTAATTTTGCCGCGCGATTCCGCAAAAAGCTATCTAAAACTTCGCGGCGGCACATTCCTATATATTCTTCTTCATTTACCAGATTAATATCAACCTCACGATTGGAAGGCGAAATCATTTTCATCTTCCGCACCCGGCGATCAATAATCTCTGGTGGTAGGTCAAATTCACCCACCATACATAGAGGGATAGCTCCCCCACAGGGCTTGGCATTGTCTAGCTTCCGCTCAAACAAGTAGGTTTCAATCCCAGATGCAGCCAGTGTTTCGGCGGCAGATGAACCAGCAGGGCCTGACCCCACAACAGCAACCCGTAGTGTCAAAGGTCTTCTCCCAATCTTGACATTTACCGAAAGCATCGTACCACGGTCTTTTGGCTGATTTGGCGCTCTACCCCTCAGTTTTGACAGAAATGCAATATTCCTTAATATTCCGATACAAAAGAAAAGTCTGAAATTAAAAAATGTTGAGTAGGAATTGGGAATACTGTTTTTTAATCTCTACTCCAACTCCTCATTTATGCAGATTTCCTCACTAGACTCTCTCAGTAGACGAGTTAGTATTAATGCTATTACGGGATACCAAAAGCATATTTCCCCTCACAAAGGCTTTGTTTGCGCCCATAGGATTTTATATGGAGGCGAATCCTGTTCTCAATACATCAAGCGCGTGATTGCTCAAGAAGGTTTAAGGATGGCGTTCATCAAGTCACGCGCACGATTTCATGCTTGCAAACAAGCTAACTTAATTTTGCGCGGGCAATCACATAATTCCGAACCCACAGAATCAGAAGATGAAGCAAATATACAGCCACCTAAAACAGAACATAGACGTAAGAATCAGCAATCTTCAAATACAATTTATAGCAATGATGATGGTACTAACTGCATAAATTGTGCAGATTTAAGTTGCGATTGTGCTGATTTGGTCAATGTCTTACCCGATTGCGATTTCTCCCATTGTCACGCTCTAGATTGCAGTGGTGCTGATTGTAGCTTTCTTGATTGCGGTAGTTGTGGTAGCTAATAAATTAAATATTTTGCCTGGAAATTAGCTTCAAATTATTTGTCTAAAACTATAGATTAATTTTAATTATTTAAATTTAAATTTAGCTCACAAGTATTTGAGTAAAAAATCTGTATATGCTATAAGTATAGCACGGTAAATCTAGCAACATGCCGTAGTTTTAATAGCAGAGGTATAGCGGCGGTGGGTATAGTAGTTGAGAGTGTATCCAAAAACTTCGGGAGTTTCAAAGCGGTTGATCAGGTTGATCTAACTGTTAAGAGTGGTTCACTAGTAGCGTTACTGGGGCCATCAGGATCGGGTAAATCTACTTTACTCAGGCTAATTGCCGGGTTAGAAACGCCAGATAGTGGCAGAATCTTTCTTACAGGGAAGGATTCTACCTATCAAAGTGTGCAAGAGCGAAATATTGGGTTTGTATTTCAGCACTATGCTCTGTTTAAGCACATGACTGTGCGGCAAAACATCGCTTTTGGGTTAGAAATTCGCAAAGCACCAGACAAGAAAATTAAAGGACGGGTAGAACAGTTACTAGAGTTAGTACAATTAGGGGGGCTAGGCGATCGCTATCCTTCACAACTATCTGGCGGTCAAAGGCAACGAGTAGCTCTAGCCAGATCCTTAGCTGTAGAACCAGAAGTATTATTACTGGATGAACCTTTCGGCGCTCTAGATGCCAAAGTCCGTAAAGATTTACGAGCATGGTTACGCCGCCTCCATGATGAAGTTCATGTTACCACTGTTTTCGTCACCCACGATCAAGAAGAAGCAATGGAAGTTTCCGATGAAGTTGTCGTGATGAACAAAGGACGCATAGAACAAATAGGCACACCAGCAGATATTTACGACAATCCCGCCTCAGCATTTGTGATGAGTTTTATCGGCCCAGTGAATGTCTTGCCTAGTTCTTCTAGAATTTTCCAAAGCGCCGGATTTGACGCACCACACCCAGAAGTATTTTTGCGTCCCCAAGATGTGATTATTGAAACGCAAGCCAACGGTACGACAGCATCGGCAAAAGTCAGTCGATTAATCCATCTAGGTTGGGAAATCCAGGTAGAATTAACTTTAGATGATGGACAAGTAGTGACAGCCCATCTTACACGCGATCGCTTCAACGAATTGGAATTAGAACCACAACAACGGGTTTACGTAAAACCCAAAGATGCCAAGTCTTTTCCGGTATATTACTCAATCTAGTATTAACGACTTAGGCAATCAGCAAGGATGAAGTACTTTAAGCCTTCATCCTTACTTTATTTTTGGTTTAGTTGTTCTTTGCTCCCCAGATGTACTGAACAGAGAAGATACATATCTTAAAGTTATTATTTATTTTTCTTTACAAATAAATAAGTATATACTTATTTTCTTAATATTTTCCTAACATTTAGAGAAAAAAGTCTCTAAACTTCAATTTCTAGTGTTCAATTTTTGAAATTTACATACAATTAAGCATAAATGCCCTCTGCCCAATGGTAGAATTTTTGTTTAAATAATAGGGCATGACTTTTGACTACTTAAATAAAAGTATGACTAAAGAATTACACAAGGTTGCCGTACCCCAAATATCTATAATTCTTACTTACCAGGGAAAACAAAAACATCAGCTTGATATTTTACGCATAAAGCAATGTAACTATTATGACAATAAAAAACGTTAAGTTGTAAATATTAAAATTTTTTGTTGAATAAAATCACAGACACAAGTGGCATTAATAACCATTTCTTCAATTACAAAAAGCCTAAGAAAGTAAAATCTCAAAAATCATTGCTTAGATATTAGCTTCTTTTCCTGTCAGTAAAGGATTTAAACGTTTTTTGTCAGTAGAGCTTATTTCAAGTAATTTGCAGGTGAAGATAATTTATACATTTATCAAAAATTAGTTAAATTCTGCAAAGAAAGCACCCAGAAAAATATCCCCCTTGTACAGCTTCATGAAATCTTATCAATTGCTACAAGTAAACCCCGTAGAAACCGCTAAAAATTCAAATAAATAAAACCTACTTTAGCTCTATGATTTAAGATCTCAACCTATATCTATTAAAAATCCCTATTATTTACACCACGGAAAAAATAAAAGGTAAAAAAATGAAGATAATTCCATGTTTATCTGGGTCATTTACGCTGCAATTGCTTGCGTTTGCCACAATATGTAGTGCGACAACTTTTAAAAATAATTTGCTCCCTGCCTACGCAAAAGAGACTCCTACAGATCCCCAAGCAATAACAACACAGCGGATTTGCTCTTTAGATCCTGTTGAAGATTTATTACCACCACCACAAGCCAAAACGAGTAATTCCTTATTTTCATACCTTGCCCAAGAAGGGTTTACTCAGAGCAAAGATGGTTCCTGGGTATGTTATGTCAACGATCCTAAAAAAGAAGGACGTTACTATACCTTATTTAAAGTTCAAGCGCAAAATGGCAAGTTAATTGGCAGTTCTTTTTTAGACGGTGGTACCTTGATTGAAGGTCAAGACAACCGCACCCTAGAATTTTTCATGAAGCTCATAGAGCATCATTTAGATGGCGATCCAGAAAATCGCCAAAGTATACGTAGATATTTAGAATCCTTTATATCTCTCGTCAAAGAAGGAAAAATCGCTGCTTCCCGACGTGGGTTTCTGTTTGACCAACCCAACCGTGCTTTAGTTCTCTACCACACCCTTGGTACAGGTGCAGGTACTAACACAGGAGAACTCAAAGGTACAGCAATTACCCTCAACATTCAAATATCTGATAAAGTCAATGCCAACTCAAGCAAGAGTGAAAAACCAACTTCTCTAGGGAAGAATATCAAACCTAAGCAAAAATAATGCTGATTGTTTAATTGCGTGTGAGTAGTATTTCGTTTATTGATCAGGAGATGTATCTTGTTGAAATCAACTGTCAAAAGCATAGGAATTTCGTTAACGTCTTTGGCAGTAGTATTGTCTGTTTGCCAGCCAGCTAACGCACAGCTAAACGTCGGACAGAATAAAGTGCAAAGAGGACTGGAGCGAGAGTATCTTCAGTATCAGCTGCAAAACCGTAATCTCAGTGATGCCATTGTTATCCCTAATTGTATTGTAGGTAGTGGTAGTAGCTGTAATAAAACTGGAACAGTTCTACAACAATTATTAGCAGTGAATGGTGGCGCTAGTTACTACGAGTTAGTAATTCGAGCCGCTGGGGGACAGCAAAATTACCAGAATTTCGCTGCTTTTTACGGCAACAATGAAAGACTTCCAGAAATTCCTTTTGCCTCGTTTTGGAAAAAGCAATCTCCATCAGTTGTGGATGGTTATCAATACGTTTTGGGTCAATCTGTAAGTAACCGTCCAGTTGCTGGTTTAGGAGCAGTTACTAAAAACTTTTCTTGGTCGCCAATCTCTAGAGGCGATAACTCTCTGAGTCCTCGACAAGGGTTATTGGATTTTAAATATTCTTTTGGACGGGAACTATTAGTTGAGGTATCTAAAATTCCGAACCTGGAACAGCAGATCCGTACTTTAGATTTGCCGCCTGACATGACACAGTTTTATTTGAATAACCTCTCGCGTGGGTTAAATGCGCTGAAGGCGGGAAATGATCAGGAATTACAAGAGAGCATCTTAAGAATAGTTTCCTTCCCATATTCATCGGCCTCTACAACAGCTGGTGACTATGGACGTGTACCCCTTGGCACACCAAAAGATTTAGACAATATTGAAGGTATACCAATAGTTGGTGAAGAACTCAGCCCCAACATAGCTTTATTAGAGCCAGAGTCATTCTTCCTAGAAGCTGATACGGCTATTGCTTTAGACGTTGGCACTTTAGCTGGGAGTGCTTTTAACCCTTTATATCTCAGTCCTGCACTTTTATTCTTGTTATTCCTACTGGGTGGAGATGGTGGTTCTTCGTCCGCAGTCACAACTCCTCCTGTTCCAGCAGTTCCAGTTACTCCAACCCCAACCACAACCCCAACCCCAACTACAACCCCAACCACACCTCCAGTAAGAGTAGATGAACCATCAACCCTGGCTGCCATACTATTACTGACACCTTTACTGTGCATACTCAGTTATAAAAAACGCTCTGCCAAGGTCAGCAGTTATTTGAAATAGTTTTTTTTAAAACCTTTGACAAAATTGCTGTCTTTTAATAAAAATCCCTCGGTAGCTTGCCGAGGGATAATTTAATTTAGTACTTTTCACCTAAAAATATCCCACTTCCATAGAATACCTATTCGTTTTAATATGAGTGTGCCAAAATGCCAAATCAAAAAATTGGTATACGGACAAAACTGAAAATAGTTAAATTATTATGACCAAGCTAATTGAATACGCAGAAGCCAGCGACGAAGTAAGAGCAGTCTATGATGATATTCGGGCAACACGCCAGACAGACTATATCAATAATTTTTGGAAAGCTTTAGCTAATCATCCTCCGACTTTGCAACGCACTTGGCAAGCAATCAAGGAAGTGATGACTAGTCCTGGTGAACTTGATCCGCTGGTACGGGAGTTGATTTATATTGCTGTGAGCGTCACAAATAATTGTGATTACTGTATATCTTCTCACACTGCCGCCGCCCGTGCTAAGGGGATGAACGATGAGATGTTTGGGGAACTAATGGCGATTATTGGCACGGCAAACATGACTAATCGCTTGGCTAATGGTTATAAAATTCCGGTAGATGAACAATTCAAGTTATAACAAGGAGTTGAGTTGAAAAACCTTGTGACTATGTATACCTCAAATGACTAGTTTGAATTATCTATGGCTACCTGCACCAAGCAATGTAAATTTATTAGCAAATGAAGTTCATATCTGGCGAATTGACTTGGATGTAGCCGATTCACAGCTAGATTTTTTCGCTGCAACTTTATCTAGTGATGAACTAGCTCGTGCTAACAGATTCCGTTTTCCAGAACATCGTCAACGTTTTATTGCAGGCCGCGGTAGCTTGAGAAGTATACTGAGCCTTTATTTAAATATCGAGCCGCAACAAGTACGATTTGATTATGAACCTCGTGGTAAACCCATGTTGGCAGATACTTTAGCCACTAGTGGTTTATTGTTTAACTTGTCACATTCTCAGGATTTGGCTTTGTGTGCTGTGAATTACACACGCAAAATTGGTATTGACTTAGAGTATGTGCGTTCTGTATCTGATTTAGAAGCTCTTGCTCAAAGGTTCTTTTTACCACGAGAATATGATTTAGTGCGATCGCTTCCTGCTGATCAACAACAAGCAGTATTTTTCCGCTATTGGACTTGCAAGGAAGCTTATTTAAAAGCCACAGGTGATGGAATCTCGCAGTTAGAACAAGTGGAAATATCTCTCACACCTACACAACAAGCTAAATTACTCACATCCGCAGACTGGAGTCTTGTAGAGTTTACTCCTGCTGAGAATTATTGTGCGGCTGTGGCTGTGGCAGGTTCTGGTTGGGATCTCCAGTGTTGGCAATTCACTACTATTTTTTAATTAATGATTATTTATCTTCCTGCATACTTCTGACAATTTTGGGGACTAGCTTTCTTGGGACGAATCTGACAATCTTAGCGAGAAATTTATTCATCAAACCAGGAATCACCAAGGTTTTGCCTTTCATTAAGGCATCATAACCAATTTGGGCTACAGTTTCAGCATCCATCATTTTCTGACGCTTCACCAGCTTGGAATCAGCCATCCCAGTTCTTTCATGAAAAGCTGATGCTGTTGTACCTGGACACAGCACTGTCACACTTACACCTGTACCTTCTAATTCATTAGCGATCGCTTCCGAAAAAGATAATACATAAGCTTTGGTAGCAAAGTAAACTGCCATCAAAGGCCCTGGTTGAAAAGCAGCAGCTGATGCTACATTTAATATTTTGCCTTCTCCTTGTTTAATCATATCTTTGAGGAATAATTTAGTTAAATGTGTCAGACATACTAAATTAACTTGGAGCATTTCTAGTTCAGCATTCAAGTTGGTGTCACGGAATAATCCATAAGTACCAAAGCCAGCATTATTGACTAGTACATTAACTTGAATATTGGCTTGTTGTAACTCTCTAAAAATTTCTTCTGGTGCTGTTGATACAGCTAAATCTTTGACAATCTCTTTGACAAGAATAGACGATTCTTGTTGAAATTTTGCCGAAATTTCTGTAAGTTTAGCTGCATTTCTATCTACTAATACCAGATTATAATTGTTACGAGCAAAAATGCAGGCTAATTCATACCCAATTCCACTCGCAGCCCCAGTAATGAGAGCAGTTTTTTTGCTCTCTGCTTGGTGTATTGTGTTCATATTAGAAAATTGGTGAATTCAACTGGATTAATTTTTCATGAAGTTACAGCGGTTATCTATTAATCACAATTAAATAACCTTGACGAATAAGTATCTAGGCGATTTATGGGGTCTAAAATTATCAGATACTTTGATGATGCTGGAGTTAGAATTTAAAGCAATGCAGCCATGTCGATTAGTCATTAGGATATTTATTCCTAAATTTCTGCAAAATGAGTAGTACTTAACTTTTATTTTTTATAGATAAGTAAGTAGTTACTCACATAGGATAAATAAACTTTCATGCTGAACAATTTCTATCTTATATTCAACTATCTAATTGATATGTCAGATATGAACCTTTATCTATAAAATCTGATATCCCTCGTTATCTTGGCAACGCAGATATAGATTGATACCATCAAATACGATAAATCATCACTTCTTGCTCAAAGCTCAGAACTATTTCTTGCCAGCAAATTCACAATATTTCTTAGTGTAGAAACAACTCTTTAATTCCTGTACTGCCAATTTCTACTGCTAACGCTGCTAATAAAAAACCGAATAGCTGCGTCACAATTACCGTACCCTCAACCCCAATAAATTTATCAATCTGGTTCGCCAAGCGCAAAATTAACCAAGTGACTAACATCGCCACCACAATACCCAGTACTACACCCAAATGGGGACTCTGGGATTTTGACATTAATAACATCACTGTCGTCAGCGTACCTGGCCCGGCTAATAATGGCAAAGCCAGGGGTGTAATTGCCACATCCCGTCCTGCTTCTTGAATGGGTGTATCTAGTTCTCCTCGCAGCATTTGTAAGGCGATTAACAATAGCAATAACCCGCCAGCTACCTGCAAAGATGCCATACTGACTTCGAGATAACTTAAAATATATTGACCAGCAAAGGCAAATAACAACAGAACTGCGATCGCTACAACACTTCCTTTATCAATCACTTTATTTCTATCTTCTGGTGTCATGCCTTTGGTTAAAGCTAACACTATTGGTACATTGCCGACAGCATCTGCCAAAACAAATACCGCAATGAATGTTTGCACAAAAACGGAGGTATCCACAGTAGCGCGAGTTTATCAAGGTTCGATAACAACTTACCTTGAATTTGGCTCTGTTTTCTAACATCCATAGGAATATTGCCATGAAAAGCGATCGCCTAAAATCAGCTTTTAATATTTCTTTGTCATCTTGTAACACATTTTTCTCACTAGGAATTATAATAGGAATATAAACCGCTTGGGTCCGTAACGGTTTCGACAGGTTGGCGAACGCTACTCTGTGATTCAGGTCGAGAGTGAGTCTCCTCTCGCAAATCAAGGCTCGAAAAAAAAGTAAATGCGAATAACATCGTTAAATTTGCTCGTCGGGAAGCTCTAGTAGCTGCCTAAAACGCCTCTTATAGGTTCGAGCGTCTCTAGTTTGACTCCGTTAAGGATTAGAGACCAACCCCCAACGGATGCTCTAACAAGCGTTCTCTGGTTGGCTTGTTAGCTAAGATTAAATCAGAGCATCCTACGTTCGGGATAATGAACGATTCCCGCCTTGAGGGTCAGAAAGGCTAAACCTGTGAATGAGCGGGGGGTCAATACCCAATTTGGACAGCAGTTCGACTCTGCTCGGATCCACTAAAAATAACCAACTAATCCACCAAACAATTGTTCAGGTGGATTTTGTTTTATTGAGATAGAGAATAAGGAGTAAATTGTTTGTCCCTAATTGAAGACTGTTATAGTAGTTCAAACTAAAATTCAGATAATTTCCCATTGATGAATGCAGTAATTTATTATTCAAAATAATATGAGTATGAATGCCGAACAATTTGCTAGTGATAATTACTCCGGTATTTGTCCAGAAGCACTAGAATATATGCTGCAAGCAAACCTTGGCAGTGCGCCGGCATACGGTAATGATGAATGGACGCAAAAAGTTTCCGACTATTTTCGAGAACTATTTGAAATTAATTGTGAGGTATTTTTTACCTTTAATGGTACAGCCGCAAATTCTTTATCTTTAGCAGCATTATGTCAGTCTTATCATAGTGTGATTTGTCATGAGACGGCGCATATAGAAACAGATGAATGTGGTGCGCCAGAATTTGCTTCTAACGGTTCTAAACTGCTATTAGCTCCAGGAGAAAATGGCAAGTTAACAGCGCAAAGCATAGAAGCCATTGTCACCAAGCGTCAAGATATTCATTATCCTAAACCTAAAGTTATTAGTATTACCCAATCAACAGAATTAGGCACTGTATATTCTATTGCCGAACTTTTGGAGATTAAAGAAGTTGCTCAAAAATATAAATTAAAAATTCACATGGATGGCGCTCGGTTTGCAAATGCTGTGGCGGCGATGAATAAAACACCCGCAGAAATAACCTGGAAAAGTGGTGTGGATGTGTTGTGTTTTTGCGGGACAAAAAATGGGATGGCTTTAGGAGAAGCAATTCTGTTTTTTAATAAAGCCTTAGCCGAAGATTTTGATTATCGCTGCAAGCAAGCAGGACAATTAGCTTCTAAAATGCGGTTTATTTCTGCCCCTTGGTTGGGTTTGTTGGAAACAGGTGCATGGCTCAAAAATGCCCGCCATGCAAACCAGTGTGCAGAATATTTAGAAAATCAACTATTACAAATAGATGGTGTAGAAATCATGTTTACACGGGAAGCTAATGCTGTATTTGTCAAATTGCCAGAGCAGGCTATTCAAAAGTTAAAAGATAAGAATTGGCAATTTTATACATTTATCGGTGTCGGCGGAGTGCGTTTTATGTGTTCTTGGAATACAACTAAAACAAGAATGGATGAGTTAGTGAGAGATATTCAGGCAGCGATCGCTTAAACTAATACAGCAAGGCACAATTAAAAAGGCTTTTTCTACTAATCTTGACCAGTGCAGCAGCCAGAATACAAAATACTTGTACAAGTAATACTCAGTAATACAAACCTTTTCTTCAGAAATATAAGCTTTTTAACTAGAATCCATTGACTTTTGACTATGGACTATTAACTCTTGACTATCAACTAGCTCTTATATGTCAAAATCAAGATAAATTAGTACAGAAAGGTGAGCGATCGCTCTGAAAGCTAGATAAAGGATTGACCTGAGCAATGGCAGATGAAACCAATCACAATCAAGTTCCCAGCACCAGCGAACCAGTAGCCACAGATTTACCTACTGCCAACACACCAGACCCCAAAGCAGCCAACTCCAAAGTTAACCCTAACGCTGCTCAACCCGCAGATGGAGCAGAAAAACCCGCCGCTAAAGCCGCCAAAAAAGAGAAAGCTCCAGCCGTTGAAGATAAACCATTTCCAGAGTTTATCCAGCAGGAGTACTTACCAGCTTTGCAAAAGGCGATCGCGGAGGAAGGCGTAAAAGATTTACAATTATCTTTTGCCAAACAAAAACTACCCATCGCTGGCTTACCAGCAGACGAAGAATACTGGCAAGTTATCGGCAGTTGGCAAAATGGTCAGCGTCAATTTAACGTTTATTTCCCCGATGAAGATATTCAAGGGCAAAAAGGATTTTCCTGCAACGAAGGCAAAAAAACCAGCACTCTTGAGTCATTCTTAATTGACGAACGCAAAACCACCCTTGACTTGTTGGTATTTGGTTTAGTACGGCGTTTGAACAGTCAAAAATGGTTAGGTAGAAATTAGATATTCTACAAAGAATAACTCCGTAAACTATTGTTACAAAGTAATCCTTTGTTTTGCCAAAGGAAACACATCTCAGGAAGTAAGAGAAAGAAACTGATTTTAGCTTTCCTCTTGCCTCCTGCGATTTTTTTAATCTCGTTTTGGCTACTAACACTATGAGAAGTGCAACAGATTTTAAATTATTTTTATTTAAAAAAAATACAAAATTTAACCAGCAAATAGCCTGATTTGGAAGTAGTATAAATTCAAGCCTCAGTTCTAGATAAAATCAGTGAAATAGAGTCAGATAAAATACTCTAAATTTCATGGATAGTGTAGCTGCCAAAATTATGGTAATTAGCACATTATTTTATGACTGATAGGCTAAATTCATTGCTGTTAATTAGGAGTTATTGATATGTTTCAAGTTTGGAAAAATCGGCTATGGAAATTATTTTTGGTAGTCACTCTAACTATAACAATGCTTGTTCCTGGAAATGATGCCTTAGCTTTAATTACCGAACAAATGGGTGTTCTATCCAAAATTGGTATGCAACCACCCATAGTCTTAGCACTCCCTACAAGCAGTTACTTGCGCTTAAAATCTATAAAGAATTTTAGTACTAAACCTGGTCAAGTATATATCAATGTTCAAGAAACTGGACAAACTCTGGGGCCAATAGCAATTGCTCCAGGACAAGAATTACCACTTACTCTTAATTCCTGTTTTAGTAATCTAGTGACTGTAAAATTTGTTGAAGCTACTACAAAATACCAAGGGCAGAAAACAGTTTCTGTTGCGAATTCTATAATTACACCGTTGCAACCACTTGATTATGGATCTTACAAAATGAATTATGAAGTTAATGTGGTAGGCTGCCCATAGTTATATAAATTACATGGTTGAGTATGTTTATAAAACTGGGTAAATAGCAGAAAAACTCTTCCTTCAAGAATAAACCCAGCAATATTTAGCTCAGAGAAAATTCAATATAGTTCAGTTAAAGGTAGCCGTTACTTTACAAGGCGCGGCTACTTGAACAATGTCTGTAAGTTGGGAATTTATTCTGCCATCAGCTTCATCTTGTCGGTTTAGTAAAACAATATTAATCTAAGCACAGTGTTAGAAAAAATTCCTAACATTATTCCGTTTTAATTATTTATATATTAAATAGCTTGATTGAATCCAATTAATAATTATCTTATGTACAAATAATTATGAAAAATTACATATTTACCTCTTGCATCATTAGTGCAACAATCTGGTGCAGTCTACCTTTTATGGACTTATCTCAGGCTCAAATTGTTCCTGATACAACCTTACCCAAAAATTCTGCTGTTGCACCGCTAGATAATATGAACAAATGGAAAATTACAGAGGGGACTTTAGCAGGTAATAACCTTTTTCATAGTTTTCAGCAATTTATTATTCCTGAAATGCACACAGCAGATTTTGTCAATCCTAGTGCAAATATTCAAAATATTTTAGTTCGAGTAACTGGTGGAAGCCGTTCTGATATTTTTGGAACTCTCAAAACTTCTGGAATTGGTAGTCCAAACTTATTTTTGCTGAATCCTCATGGAATCTTATTTGGCCCTAATGCTAGTTTAAATGTTGGTGGCTCATTTGTAGCTACAACAGCAAATGCGATCGCATTTGGTAATCAAGGTTCTTTCAGCGCATCTGTTCCCAATAATCCAGCATTGCTCACGGTTAATCCTTCGGCTTTTTTATTCAACCAAATTGTTAGTTCTTCTATTATCAATCAATCTACATATCAAAACCCATATACACAATCTGTAGTTGGTCTATCAGTTCCTAATGGTAAAAGTTTATTATTACTAGGTGGTAATGTTTCTTTAGATGGCGGAAATTTATCTGCTCCAGGTGGACGAATTGAGTTAGGCGCAGTAAAAGGAGAGGGAAGTGTAGAACTGAATGCAAATAATCAGAATCTGCATTTGAGTTATCCTCAGAACTTAGCGCGAGGAGATATTTCAATTATCAATGGATCTGCAAATGTAGTATCTAATGGTGGCGGTAGTTTGACTATCAATGCCAGAAATTTAGAAATTACAAGAAGTAATCTGACAAATGGTATTATCGGCGATGGAACTCAGGCGGGAGATATTACCCTTAATGCAACGGAAAGGATAAATATTAGACAGAGTACCATTAGCAATAATCTTGGAGAAATTTTTTTGTTAGCTAATGGTAATACTGGTGGTGTTTATATCAAGGCTAAGTCATTTTTCTTAAGTGATAGTTTTATTAGGAGTGATATTGGAGCATTTTTATCTTCAGCCAGAGGCAATACAAACGGGGTTCATATTCAGGCAGAGTCACTATCACTTAATAACAGTAACATTAGTAGTGATGTTAATGATGGTTCGATGGGCAATACTGGCGGTATTCAAATTGTGGCTGATTCGGTTTATATAAATAGCGACATATCAAGTAGCCCGACTGGATTAAGTGCTATCACTTTAGGGAGTGGCACTACAAATGGAGTATTTATAGAAGTAAACAATTCTCTTGTGTTAAAAAATAGTTTCATCAACACTCGTTCTAATAATAATAGCACTGGTAATGCTGGCAATATTAATATCCAAGCTAGAGACATATTTTTAACTGATGCTTCTTCTTTGGACACATCTTCATCGAGTACTGGCTCTGCTGGCAATATAGTAATTAATACTCAAGGACTTTTTTTGGATAATAGAAGTTCGATTAGAAGTGAAACCAATGGCATTGCTAATCCAGGACTAATTGATATTACGGCTAGGACTTTAACTTTAGCGAATGGTGCTGCAATTTTATCCAGAACCACTGGTTCAAAAAATGGAGGAAACATTCAAATTAATGCCAGTGAGTCAATCAAACTGATAGGATTTTCTCCAGATTCACAATCAGGATTATTGATTTCAGGGTTCTTTACTAGCACTGAGAATGAAAGGAATCTTACAGCATCTGGGAATGCAGGTAATATTGATATTAAAACTAGAAGTTTGCAGGTAAGAGATGGAGCAGTCATCAGCGCCCGTAGTAGAAGTGTTGGTGACGGAGGTAACATTAATATTATTGCTAACACCGTTGATTTGGCTGGTGGCGGTCAAATTGTTACTAGTGCTTTCAATAATGGCAATGCAGGTAACATCACTCTCGAAGCAAAAAATGGAGTGAGAATTACTAGTAGCGAGCCGACTTTTGCAGCGCGTGTGGAACAATTTGGCAGTGAATCAATTGATAATGATGGTGCTAATAGTGGTTTGTTTGCTCGTGTGCGAGGTACTGAACGCGCCAATGCTGGCAACATCACAGTAAATGCTCGTTCTTTACAACTTAATAATCAGGGAACAATCACCACTGGAACAACCGCTGGTGAAGGCGGAAATATTAATCTCAATATTAGAGATATTGTATTACTGCGAAATAATAGTAGTATTTCCGCCAATGCGGGTACTGCTAACGCCGGGGGTAATGGGGGAAATATCAGTATAAACACTAAATTTTTAATTGCTATTCCTGGTGAAAATAGCGACATTAGCGCCAATGCTTTTAATGGTAGAGGTGGCAGAGTAGATATTACAGCCCAAAGTATTTTTGGGATTGCGTCACGTTTCAGAGATACTAACTTTAGTGACATTACTGCTAGTTCTCAACTAGGAATCAATGGAGAAGTTACTATTACTACCCCACAAGTTGATCCTATCCAAGGCTTAAGTGAATTGCCTACCACAGTGGTTGATAGCTCAACATTACTGGCAGCTGATTGTTCAAAAGACGAAGAGAATGACAATAGCCAATTTATTGTGACAGGACGTGGTGGATTACCTGACAATCCGTATGAAGTGCTTGGTAGTGATATTTTGTGGTCAGATACTCGCGGTAGAGAGATTGTCGCGATGAAAAATCAACCTGTAATGACGAAATCACCTTCTGTAAACAAAACTGTGGCAATTGTACCTGCCAATGGTTGGGTGTTCAACGGCGCGGGAGAAGTTACTCTCATTTCTGATGTATCTGGGGCGGCTGATAATCCTGTAAAATCGAATGCTTACGCTTGCCCCAAAGCAACAGCGATGAAATAATTGCCGATAGTTCAAATTTGCAGGGAAAAAGCTTGAAGTATTGTTGCAACTCTTAACGTTTCACATACCAGTTTTCCGCTGCCCCTTGGTAGACTGAAATTTATACAAATTAATTATTGTCCTTTGCTGCGCCTTATGAGAGCATTACTTTTGGTTCTCTGGCGTAATCAAGATAATACACTCGTGGCAATCAAGACATGGTAGATTCCCTCAAAAAACCAGGCTTTGAAGAAATACGGCCAGGGATTAAAGTCCCGGCAAAAGAAACCTTATTAACACCACGGTTTTATACTACCGATTTTGATGAGATGGCACGGATGGACATCTCTGTAAATGAAGATGAGTTACAAGCCATCTTAGAAGAGTTCCGCACTGACTATAATCGCCATCACTTCGTTCGGGATGCCGAGTTTGAACAATCCTGGGATCACATCGACGGGGAAACTCGCCAGTTGTTCATTGAATTTCTAGAGCGTTCTTGTACAGCAGAATTTTCCGGCTTCTTGCTGTATAAGGAATTAGGCCGCCGCTTAAAAGATAAAAGCCCCGTCTTAGCTGAGTGTTTCAACCTGATGTCACGGGATGAAGCACGTCACGCTGGCTTTTTGAACAAAGCGATGTCAGACTTTAATTTGTCTCTAGATTTAGGGTTTTTGACAAAGAGCCGTAATTACACTTTCTTCAAACCCAAATTCATTTTCTACGCCACCTATCTTTCCGAAAAAATCGGTTATTGGCGTTATATCACTATTTATCGTCATCTAGAAGCGCATCCCGAAGACAGAATTTATCCAATTTTCCGGTTCTTTGAAAATTGGTGTCAGGATGAAAACCGTCATGGTGATTTCTTTGATGCCATCATGAGAGCGCAGCCACAAATGCTGAATGATTGGAAAGCAAAACTGTGGAGTCGGTTTTTCTTATTGTCTGTGTTTGTGACGATGTATCTCAATGACATCCAGCGCAAAGACTTTTACGCTTCTATTGGTTTAGATGCACGGGAATATGATATCTACGTCATCAAGAAAACCAATGAAACAGCAGGTAGAGTTTTCCCAGTGATTTTGGATGTGGAAAATCCAGAGTTTTACGATCGCCTGGATTTATGTATTCAGAATAACGAAAAATTGGGTGCGATCGCTAACTCTAATACACCCAAGTTCTTACAATTCTTCCAGAAGTTGCCATTATACATCTCCAATGGTTGGCACTTCTTGAAGTTGTACTTGATGAAGCCAATTGATGCGGCTACTGCTCATGGAATGGCTCGTTAGATTTCCAAGATAATTTGATGGGCATGGTATTAGTTAAATACCATGCTTTTTTTATAGCTTTTTACCTTCCTATTTCTCTGTAACTTACTGAAGTTATAGCGTTAGTCTTCATAAGTTTTTGATTTTAATATCAATAATTTTGCCCTTGTGGTAGTAGCTAAATTTATAGATAGTAGAAAAAACTTGATATTGAAGACAATGAAATTACCCTTAAAAATTTCTACTGTTGTTGCAAGCCTGACAATTTTAGCATTTCCTGCTAATGCTGAAGCCTCACAATCAGTAATGAAAAATATGAGATTTTTTATCACTAGTGAAAATTTATTGATTGCTGCAAATATTCAAAGTGGCTCTGCTTGCTCTTTAAACCAAGGCATTTCAGTTACAAAAATGTCTGGGTTTAAAACAATAGAAAAAGGCAATAGTAATGTAAGGGTTTCAGGCAAAGTCGAAAGTTTTCTTTCAATTAAAAATAATGAGATATCACCAGTCTCAGGGAAATTTCAAAGTAATGCTAGAGTTCGTACTGCTGATTGGTTAATTAGAAATACACAGTATTACCCAGAATTTCTGAGCGCAATGACAGATTGCACAAGAGAAGGAGGATTAAAAAGAATGCAATTAGACGCTCCTTCACCTTGAAATAATGAAAAGCGTCAACAGCAAATCAATTTAGCTGTTTCAAGCAGGATGAAAGTAATCGTAAATTTCCTGCGCTAGTCGTGGGCCTATTCCTGCAACTTCGGAAGTTCAGATAGGCCTTTTTTTCTTTTACTGTTCGCTTTTCTCGACAGGTAACTTTGTTAACTGAACCGTATTGAGTTATAAGTTATAGAGTTAGAAATATTTTGTTGTAGTCTACATTTACTCAGATTCTCAACATATTATTTATACAAATTTGAATAATGATGGCGACAAAAAGATTACTGAAAATCCCCCCAGTAAAATCTTCCACAATATGGAATCAAAAGTTTAAAATCCAAAATAGTATTATGTTATAATGTTTTACTCAGACGTTTAGAACAGTATTTTAGTAATTTTTATGGAGGAAGCAAAACTAAAATTTGCTGATTTATTTGCTGGAATTGGAGGTTTTAGATTAGCTTTTGAAAAAGCTGAGTATGAATGTGTATTTTCCTGCGAAATTAATGAAGCCTGCCGACAGGTTTATTTTAATAATTTTGGAGATATACCGGAATATGATATTAGAAAGATTGATATACAAAACTTACCTCACTTTGATGTTTTAACAGCGGGGTTTCCTTGCCAACCTTTTAGTATTTGCGGAAGAAGAAAAGGTTTTCACGATACTAGAGGTACTCTATTTTTCCATATTTGCGAAATTATTGAACATATTAAGCCTCCTGTTGTTGTACTTGAAAATGTTAAGCATATATTACATCATGATCAAGGAAAAACATTAGAAGTTATCTTATATTCCTTAGAATATATCGGTTATGAAGTAAATTACGAGATCCTTAACTCTAAGGATTTTGGATTGCCACAAAATAGAGAAAGAGTAGTATTTGTGGCTACGAAAAATAGAAAATTTGATTTTGGTTTTCTCAAAAAAACTTATCCGTTTCCTACTCTAAAAGAATTTTTGTGTACTGGGGGAGATTTTGAATATTTAAATCCTCAAGATTACACAATGATAGAAAATCCCAAACAACAAGCCTCTGGCTTAATTTTTGTAGGTTATCGCAATAAAAATATTTGGAAAACAGGTATTAGACCAAACACAGAACATTTATCTAGAGTTCATCATCAACCGAATAGAATATATTCTATTAAAGGTGTACATCCAACAATACCTTCTCAAGAGACTTCCGGTAGATTTTTTATTTATATCCCCGAAGAAAAAGCTGTTCGGAAATTAACTATTAGAGAGTGTTATAGAATTATGGGTTTCCCTAATAATTTTAAAATCCATAGTAATTTAGGAGAGTGTTATAAGCAAATAGGTAATTCTGTGGCTATACCAGTAATGTATGAACTTGCTAATCAAATTAAGAAACAATTCTTTGAAAATTCAAATATTGAAAATGTAATCCCTAATCATTATAAAAATTCTTATATTGAGCCACATATTCAACTAGAATTGCCCCTTTGATAATGAATCATAGAGAAAAACTTCTAGAAATTTATCAAAATCTACCTGAAATTGAAATTAATCAAATTCAATTACCTGAAGAATATCAAAGTTATCTTGTGGAAATTGCTAAAAAAAGCTTTAGCAGCAAAGGTGCTTATACTGTATTGGTTACTATCTTAGTACATAAAATTTTAAATCCAGCACAGGATATTCGATACCACCAAGCCAAAATGACTGGTGGTTTCTCAGGAAGAAGTATAGATACAAAGTATATTACTCCTACATTAACAGAGTTAGGCTTACCCGCAATGGCTGAAAGTGGTTGGTTAACTCGTTCTTTAGAACAACCTTATCCCTATACATTAGAATATGAAGGCAAAATAACTCCTGTGTCTTTAAAAAAGCATTTCTGAATGTTATTGATTTTGTGCAAAAATATCCTGAAAAATCAGAAGATATATTGAAATTACTACTGAAATTAATCAAATCAGCTAAGGATGATAACTTGGTTGAAATTATTAAATTAACAAATCCGGAAAAACTAAATATAAAAAGTATATTCCAAGCTTTAGATGAGCATTTCAACTATAACTATGAAACTTTTGGTGGCTCAAAATTACCTGTTATTGCTTTCTATGCTATCTATCAAATTTTGATGAGGGAAATCTCCAGATATAAGTCATGTAAACTGGGAATATTAGGTAGTCATACAGCTTCTGATAGAACTTCTAAGACTGCTGGAGATATTGAAATATTTGACAAAAATAACCATCTTGTTGAAGCTATAGAAGTAAAATATGGTCAAGAAATAACTTTACAAATTGTCTATCGTGCTAGACAGAAGATTATTAAATACAATCCTGGTAGATATTATATTTTTGCTTCAAAGGATATTAAGCAATCAGAAGCAGAAGAAATTAACAATCTCATTACACAAATTTCATCTGAACACGGCTGTCAGGTAATCCTAAATGGAATTATCCCGACAATAAAATACTATTTACGATTAATCGAGTCCATCAATGATTTTATTGAAGGATACTCTCAGTTGATAGCGTCGGATAATGAACTACAAAAAATACACAAAGAAAAATGGAATGATATTTTAAACAGATTAATGATTGATGAATGAAAGAAATTTGGCTTATTCACGAGGGATGAAAGTAATCGTAAATTTCCTGCGCTAGTCTTGTCCCAATTCCCGCAACTTCGGCGAGTTGTGCGGGTGTAGCTTGGCGGATATAATCGACTGAGCGAAAATGTCCTAATAGTTGCTTTTGGCGATGATGTCCTAAGCCGGAGATTTCATCTAAACGCGATCGCCTCAGTTTATCACTGCGTTGTTGACGATGGAAACTCACAGCAAACCGATGGGCTTCATCTCGTAACCGTCTGAGTAATTGGACTCCTGGTTGTTCTGCTTTGGTTGGTAAGGGTTGTGACTCTCCCGGTAAAAAAATCTCTTCGCGCTGTTTTGCCAAACTGACAACCCGCAAGTCTTCTAGTAAGTTCATCTCTTGCAAAACAGCGACGACTGAAGACAGCTGACCTTTACCGCCATCAATCATAATTAAATCAGGCCAGTCAGGATTTCCGGCGCGTGGTAGTTGGGTATCTTCGCTATACTTGCGAAACCGCCGTTGAATCACTTCAGCTAAACTGGCAAAATCATCAGAATGACCAATTGTGACGGTGGGATTTTTAATTTTGTAATGGCGATAGTATTGCTTACCCGGTAAACCATCGATAAATACAACTTGGGAAGCAACAGCATTAGAACCTTGGATGTGGGAAATGTCGTAACCTTCAATGCGGTGGGGTAAGTCTGGTAAGTCGAGAATATCAGCTAAATCTTGCATAGCTTGATTATTACGATCGCCCAATTTTTGCATTCTTTGTAATTCGTATTGGGCGTTACGCTCGACCATCTCAATTAATTCTGCCTTAGTTTGGCGCTGAGGCGTGAAAATTGTGACTTTTCTACCCTTACGCTGAGTTAAAACATCCGCTAATATTTCTGCGTCGGGTAAATCATGCTGTACCAAAATTTCGGCGGGAATTTCCACCGCATCAGCAGTTTGATAATGTTCTTCTAAAACGCGTTGTAAAATTGCACCTGGTTCAGCTTGTGCATCAGCGACAAACGCTAAACGTCCGACTAATTGTCCAGCGCGAATTTGAAATAATTGAATGCAGGCGTGTTGTGTATCGGCGGCTAAAGCTATGGCATCCCGCGAAACTGTATCATCTGGTAAAGATACTTTTTGATCCGCCGTCAGAGATTTTAAACCAGAAATTTGGTCACGTATCCGCGCCGCCGATTCAAAATTTAAAGCTTCGGCGGCTGTTTGCATTTGTTCGGTCAAAATATCAATTAATTCCTGAGTTCTACCTTGAAACACCATCGCCACTTTCTGCACAGTTTTGCGGTATTCTTCTGGGGAAATCAATTGTTGACAGACACCAGGACAACGCCCCATATCATAATTTAAACAGGGACGGTCTTTAAATAAAGGTTGTGGTCGTTGTCGCAAAGAAAAGATGCGCTTACTAATGCGGAGGATTTCTCTTAATAAACCTGTATCTGTATAAGGCCCGTAGAATTTATCTTTTTCTTTACCTAGTTGGCGTTTGCGCGTGATGAAGATGCGGGGATAGTTTTCTGACCAAGTGATACAAAGATATGGATATTTTTTATCATCTTTGAGCAGTACATTAAAATATGGCTGGTGCTGCTTGATTAAATTTGCTTCCAACGCCAAAGCTTCGGCTTCGGTATCAGTGACAATAAATTCAATTTCTGTTACTTGTCTCGCCATTGTGGCGATGCGTTCGCTTTTATTGTAACCTTCACGAAAATAAGAACGGACACGCGATCGCAATTTCCGTGACTTACCTATATATATAATGCGATCGCTGCCATCCCGCATAAAATAAACTCCTGGTTCCGGTGGGATTTCAGCTAGTCGGCTTTCTAGACGCTCTGGATCTTTAACCAGTGGTAGTATTTGAGCAGATGTTGTCACAATTAAATTTTTGGTAATCTGACATTTTTACCTATCTCTATTTTAAGAAATAAATTGTCCGTTGCGGAATCTGAAGATAAAAGAGAACAGATAACGTGTAAGGGTATAAAAGCACTTAGCCCCGACGAATGAAATTTGCGGCTAGAAAAACAAAGTCCGCTTACGCGGACTAACGCAAAATCAAAGATAAAGAACCCGCCTGCGCGGGTTTTGTCTGTGTAGCCGCGACTTCAGTCGCTGGGTACAAGATATGTATATACATTAATTAACTAGCCATCGCCACTGACTTTTTGCGACTGGGACGCTTACGGTCTGATTTTTTCTTGAATCCTACAGCTTGTGCTTGATCACTATCTGAACCATATTGTCCCCGCACAACTTCCTTCATAGCTAATACCGCATTGTGAAATTCCCACTCGGCTAATCTCGCCGCATCAGTCGCCGCACGGTATAAAGCGAGTTTTTCATTTTCGACTTGTTGCAGCGTTAACATTTTTTGATAAGCTACTTGCAACTTTTCTTCTGTGGCATCAGCACGGGTGGTTGTGTAGTTGATAATCGTTTGCAAACCGTGTAAGGAAGTGGTGTCTTGAGTAATTGTCTGGCGAGATAAACGACGTGTAGTATCTTGAGTAGGCATGAGTGTTTCCGTATAAGGATACATATTTAACGTACCCATTGCAACTAAAAAAATATCAGTAATATAAATTTTTTAGCGAGGATAATATTTAAAGTAATTGTGCAGTTTGATTGCAAACTGGTACATTATGAATGTGAGTCGTTACATTCACAATGTGAACTGTCGCATTTATAATGCAAGCGATCGCAATTAAAATGTGAGCGATCGCATTCACAATGTAAGTCTCTACATTCGTTATGTAGGTAATTATATTTACATAACAAGCAAAATTTTTATAACTTAATCTCTTCTGGCAAAATATTTGAAAACTTCAACTCTGCCTGACAAAGATTAAGATAAATTTGTGCGACTTGATCTAAGGGGTTTTGTTGTAAGCAGTCTTGAAAATGCTGGGCAGCTGAGGTAAATTGTTGTGCTTCGTAAAGTGTCAGTGCTTCCGTAAATAATTCTCTAGTAGCTAATTTACCTTGGCGAACTTCTGCAACATCAGCAGTAAATACTTCATGAACAGTTACAGCCGTGATTTTACCTTTGACTTTTACCTGTCCAACTATGCGAATATGAGAGCGATCGCAATTCTTTAACCGTTGAAATGTTTGGTCTGTAATTAATAATGGTGTGTTGAATGTTTTGGTTAAACCTTCTATTCTTGATGCTAAATTTACAGCATCACTAATTACTGTACCATCCATGCGGTTAAAGCCGCCGACTGTGCCTAAAATCAACGAACCAGTATTAATGCCAATACCAATTTTAATTGGTAAGTCTCCTTGCACTTGCCGTTCTTGATTATAAGTCACTAAAGCTTGTAACATCGCAATACCCGCTTGCACCGCATCATCAGCATTACCAGCAAATAACGCCATGATGGCATCACCAATATATTTATCAATAAAACCATTATGTTGAATAATGATTGGTTCCATGCAACTCAGATAAGAATTAATAAATTGAAAATTTTCGGCGGGTGTTAAAGTTTCTGATAAAGTAGTGAAAGAGCGAATATCAGTAAACAACACCGACATTTCCCGCTGGACTTGATCACCTAACTGCACATCAACAATACTTTGTTTGTTAAGAAATTGCAGAAATTGACGGGGAACAAAGCGTTCGTAAGCTTGGTTTAAAGCGGCTAAATCGGTGTATAACCGGGCGTTTTCTAAAGAAATCGCCGCTTGAGTTGAAAGTACATTTAATAACTCCAGACGATCAGGAGTGAATGCGCCTGTAGTCAAGTTATTTTCTAAATAGATAATACCTGTAAGTTTGCCTTGGTTAATTAACGGCGCACATAAAAGCGATCGCGGTTGAAATTGGCGAATGTAAGCATCGCTGACAAATTCGCCTTTGCGAGCAGCGTCATTTAGCACTACACTTGTTTTAGTACGGATGACATAATTCACAATTGCCACAGAAAACATTGAGCTATTTTCTATCGGCAATGATTCCAACACTTGAATGTTATTTTGTTCGACTGTGCCTTGCGCTTCGATTAAAAATTTCCCTTTAGTTTCTAATAGCAAAAAACCTCGTTGCGCTCCAGCATTTTCCATTAAAATTTGCATTAAATTAGCCAGCAATTTATCTAGCTTAATTTCTCCAGACAAAGCTTGAGAAGCTTTGATTACTGTCACCAAATCCAGTGAAGCAGAACCACTGCTACTTGTGACACTACTGGCGTTAGTGTTTTTGGTAGAAATATGAGGGATATTAATTCTTTCTAACTTGCGGCTTAAAAGTTGAGGATATTGAGTTTCCAGATATTTAACTTTAGCCGTTGCGCCCCATTGTAAATAAAGATAGGCAGCATCCTGCATATATCCTTGGGCAACTTTCTGTTTATTTTGGGCAAGATAAAACTTGGCTGCTAGTTCATTAGCTAAAGCTGCTTCGTTAGGATAATTGTTTTCTTGGGCTAAATTAATGGCACAATCATAACAGGCGATCGCTTCTGCTGTTTCACCGTGGACTCGATGCCATTCTGCTTCTACCAATGCTAATTTATGAGCGTAGTTACTCGGTGCAGATTGCGCCCAAGTTTTCAATTTCTTTTGATTTGCTGTTACTTGTTTGAGTAATGCTTGCCGTTCTGTGACAGTTTTTGTTGGCGCTAAGGCTAACCGCACCAAAGAATCATAAAAGTTAAACCACCCAATGATAAATAACGCCACTACTGCATCTAAATAAGGAATTGCTAATTCAGCATTTTGCCAAGCAGTCTTGTAATCTTCAAACCAATAATTCAATGTCAGCAGATGAGTGTATACAGTAAAAGTCGCTGTGCGATAATTCGTCTCAATATGTAAGGGTAAGCTGGCTGTGATATCGTAAAACTCCCCTATCAACTCACAGGGATTAGTATTTTTACCCTGCAAATTGGCGATCGCCTGACGATAAATTTGAATTAAATCAAAAACTGGCTTTTTCTTAAACTTCTGAATTATTTCTAAATAAGTCGCTAAACTTTTATCTACTTCTTTTAAATCTTGACCACAAAAATAACCATGACTGGTAGCAACATTTGCTGCAAAAGCCGCATATTCAGTATCACCCGTATCTCGCCCAACTTGAAAAGCAATTTGCAATGCAGGTATGGTATTAGCAATTGGTTCTCGCCAGTGACGCACAAAACTATTCACAACAAACAATACTCTCGCTTGCAGATTTTTGGCACCATAGCGTTCTATAAGTTTTAACGCCAACTCACCAAACTCATATCCCCCTGTCAAATCTCCGACAACACCACAAAGAATCAAGCCATAAGTAGCATAGGCAAAAGCTGATTCCGGCACATTACCATGTATCGCCGAGAGTTCCACTTGCTTGAACACAGTTAAAGGAAACAAATTTGGCGCTGCAAGATAAGTTGACGAAGCAATACTGGCTAAAATCCGAATTGCGGCTAATTTAGTAGGATTTGTCAGTCTGGGTAAATCAGCTAAGGTTTGTACCTGTCTCCCAGCTAAAGCCAGTTTCGTTTTTAATAGTCCCAACAGAATTTGTATTTGTCCAGGGTTAGCAGCTAAAGGAACTCCCAAAAGTTTGAGAACTTGCAAACCTAATTTTGCGGCTGTTAACAGTTCATCTCTGGCAACAAGAGATTGAATTTTGATAGCGTAGACTTGGACTTGATCAAGTGTAGTGCGGGCATGACGTAATACAACCTCAATTAATTCGTCCATGTATTCAAACGCCCCAGTCAAATAAGCAGCTTCCACAGCAGCTTCGTGCAGAGATAAAGCGAGAGAATATTGCTGTTGCCAACA
The DNA here is from genome assembly GCF_000316625.1 of Nostoc sp. PCC 7107. Taxonomy (GTDB): domain Bacteria; phylum Cyanobacteriota; class Cyanobacteriia; order Cyanobacteriales; family Nostocaceae; genus Nostoc_B. The sequence goes on from NC_019676.1 coordinate 1,590,338, forward strand.
GGATGCTGCTAAACAGTTAAGTCCCGTTGTCAAATAATCTAAAGCAGGTTCGTAGGCGGCGGAGGCTTTGGCTTTGTTCCCCGCAGTTAGGTTTAATTGGGCTAATTGCTGTCGCTGTTGTTCATCTGTGATTAAATCTAAGCCGAAGTTTAATTGGTTAACAATGTCAAAAATCTTTTCTTCTTGTTCTGCGGTGGTGATATTTTGCAATAACAGTTGTCCAATTTGCCAGTGAACTGCTTGTTTTTCTTTGGTGGGGATGAGTGAATAAGCTGCTTGCTGGACGCGATCGTGTAAGAATTTGTAGACGACATCCAAATTTGTTAAGTTAGCGGCAATTTCGCGATCACCCACTTGTAATAATTGATAGTCGTTACCTTGAGGAAAAATCAGCCCCATTTCTACAGCTTCCCATAACTCAGCGGCTGTTTCTGTCAAAGATTTTTCTTTGACAATCGCTAAAGTTTTTAAATCAAATTGATTCCCAATACAAGATGCTAACTGTAACGCTTGCTGAGAAGCTGTCGGCAGTTTTTGAATTTTACCTGCCATTAATTCCACAACATTATCAGTAATTTGTGCCGCCTGAATTTGGCTGAGTTGCCAATCCCATTCCCGGCTTTGCACATCAAATTGCAGCAATCCTTCTGTATACAGCGATTTGAGGAATTCATTCATAAAGAAGGGATTGCCGTTAGTTTTCTGCTGTAACAGTTGTGCTAGGGGCGTTAACTTCGCCCAATCATGACTATTAAAGGTATCACTGAGGAGTGCATGAATTTGGGGTAATTCTAACGGTGTCAATGTGAGTTCGTGAATGATTACCCCGGCTGCTGTTAAAGAAGCGATCGCACTTTGCAAAGGATGGGTAGAATCTACTTCATGATCTCGATAAGCACCAATCAGTAATAAGTAGCGGCTGCCTAATTGACTAGTTAATAACTCAATTAATTGCAACGATGCACTATCCGCCCATTGCAAATCATCCAAGAAAATTACTAAAGGATGTTCTTTTTGCGTAAAAACAGTAATAAAGTTTTGAAATACTAAATTAAATCGATTTTGGGCTTCCTGCGGTGGTAGTTCAACAACAGGCGGCTGTTTCCCAATAATCAGTTCTACTTCAGAAATTACATCAATAATTACTTGACCATTGTCGCCCAAAGCATTTAATAATTTTTCCCGCCAGAGATTGATTTCTGTTTCTGTTGCGGTTAAAAGTTGGCGAATTAAAGCTGTGAATGCTTGAATTAAAGAACTGTAGGGAATATTTCGTTGAAATTGGTCAAACTTGCCTGAGATGAAATATCCCCGTTTTTGAGTAATTGGTTTGTAAATTTCCTGCACTAAAGCTGATTTGCCAATCCCGGAATAACCCGCAATCAACATAACTTCACTTTTTCCATGACTAGCCCGATCAAAAGCTATGAGTAAATCTGTAACTTCTTGTTCTCTTCCGTAAAGTTTTTGGGGAATTTGAAATCTATCAGAACTATCTTTCTGTCCTAATTCAAAGGTTTTAATTCCACCTGTACTGATGAATAAATCCAGGCATTTCTGCAAGTCTACTTGCAAACCAAAGGCACTTTGATATCTTTCTTCCGCAGTTTTTTCGAGTAACTTCATCACTAAATTAGAAATGACTACAGGAATTGCCGGATTTAGTTTATGGGGAGAAATTGCTTGTTTTGCAATATGACTGTGGACAAGTTCGACTGGATCTTCACTAATAAAGGGTAATTGTTGTGTCAATAGTTCGTAAAAAGTCACCCCTAAAGAATAAAAATCGCTACGATAATCAATCGCCCGATTCATTCTTCCTGTTTGTTCAGGCGAAATGTACGCCAGTGTTCCTTCTAAAATATTCAGGTTAAGTAAAGTAGGATTTTCCTTCGACAACAGCGTCGCAATCCCAAAATCAATAATCTTTGTCTGTTGCGTTTGAGGATTGAGGAGAATATTGCCAGGATTAATATCTTTATGAATAATTTGTTGCTGATGAATTGCACCTAAAGCCGCTGTAACTTGAATTGCAATGTGCAGAAAATTCTCCAGCCCTAGAGGTTGTTGATTCAGGAAACTCCGCAGCGGTTGTCCACCAAAATCTTCTAAAACTAGGACTAGAGTATTTTGATATTTTTCGACGCTGTAGGCTTGGATAATTCCCGGAACTTGAAAGCGGCGTGTCAGTTCGTATTCGAGTTTAAATCGTGCGATCGCTTCTGGGGTAGGATACTCCTCCCGCAATAATTTCAACACTACTGGTTGGCGATCGAACTCTCGGTATCCCTGATATACCTGAGAACGAGGGCTATTATACAGTTCTCTTAAAATTTTGTACCCTTCCAGTGCGATCATAGGTTGCTCAAGCATTAGAGCTATTTTTACTAGCCTAACCAGTATAATTTGCACGCTTTTAAAAGTGACAACAGTTAAGACCATTTAAAAAGATAAAAATTTTAAATGTTCTCCTTGTTGAGAGAGAAATGTTTCCAGTGTACCTTGTAATTGCACTTGACCTTGATCTAGCATGACAATCCAATCAGCACAATGCACTACACTAGGACGATGAGTAATCAAAATTGTAGTTTTACCTTTACGATGTGCTAACAACCGATCTAAGACTTGCGCTTCACTCACAGGGTCAAGTCCGGCTGTTGCTTCATCTAAAATCAATATAGGTGGATTGGTGAGAATTCCTCTAGCGATCGCTAATCTTTGTCGTTGTCCACCAGAGAGATTTGCACCAAATTCTCCTAAAACAGTTTGATAATTATTTGGTAATTGACTAATAAAATTATCCGCATCTGCAATTTCACAAGCTTTGACAATTTCCTCAAAGGAAATATGGGGAGTACCTAAGCGAAAGTTATCTAAAATCGAGCGACTCCAAAAATGCGGTTCTTGCGGTACATAAACTACTTGTTGGCGTAGACAATCAAGGGCGATATCCTGAATATTATAAAAACCAATGCGGATATTCCCAGAATTCAACTGATATAAACCTGCAATCAGTTTTGCTAAAGAACTTTTCCCACACCCTGATTTACCAATCAAAGCGATCGCATTTCCCCCAGGGAGTTTCAGCGAAAATTCTTCTAACAAATCAACTCTCCCAGCATGATGAAAGGTAACTTGGGAAAAACGAATATCTGCATCCGCAGGTATTTGCACAGTTGGTTTTTGACTTCCTCCAATTACTTCTGGTGTCGCTTCAATAACTTCTAACAGCCGAGACACAGCCGTTTGCGATCGAAAATATTCATCCCCAAACCCAACTAAAGAGTTAATTAAATTAAAGATATTAACTTGTAAAGCATTAAAAGCTAAAATTTGACCAATACTTAACTGTCCTTGAATGACTAAAATACTGCCTAATCCTAATAAAAATACTCCACCAATAGTAGAAATTAATCTCGCAACAGTACTGTTAATTATCCCAATTTGAATTGTACTAAAAGTTAAGTGTGCCAAACGACCAAAGCGGCTTTGAAATTCATCCCAAAATTGCGGAGCAGCATTCGTCGTTTTAATTACCTGTGCGCCTTTAAATGTTTCTACCAACACACCTTGATTTTCTGCACCTAAAACCAATAAACTGCGAGTTTTTTGTTGAAGAATAGGTAAAAAAGGTAAGGTAGATGCCGTAATTAATAAAGCAACTAAGATAACAGCAATTGTTAACTGCCAGCTATAAAACAGCATAATGCTGAAAGAAATTACCGCAATAAAAAACTGGCTGGGTAATAAAATTACGATTTGCGACACTAACTGATTAATTTCATCAATATCTCTTAATCGGCTAGAAATTTCCCCACTGCGGCGCGATTCATAATAACTCAAAGGTAACTGAAGAATTTTGCGGGCAAACTCCATTACCAATCCTAATTGCAGCCGTTGACCAAAATGAGCAATCATCATAGATTGTACGACTTGCAAACTACTACTAAATAAGCTGCTGACAATAACAGATGAAATCACAACAATCAGTAATTGAGTATCTCCCCGCACTAAAACATCATCTGTTAATAGTTGCAGCAAAACCGGACTACCCAGCGCCAGTACACCTAAAACAATATTGATCAGCAATACCTGACTCAGTAAATTTCGATAAGGTAATACACGCTGAAAAAATTTTCCTAAACCCTGCTTTGTTTCTTCCTGAAACTGTATAAAAAAGCGCGTGGGGTCAGCCTCTAATAAGAGCATAACTCCATTCCACGCGGTAGTTAATTCTTCGCGGGTGATGTAGCGTAAACCGATCGCCGGATCACCAATCACATACTTTTTTCCTCGCTTACCGTACAGCACAACCCAGTGATAGCCGCGCCAATGAATAATTGCTGGTAAATTGATTTCTGTAATTCTATCTGCGATCGCCGGTGCAGCTTTCACGGCTCTTGCATTAAATCCCAATGTCTCACAGCCGCGTTTGAGTCCTAATAAAGTTGTGCCTAAATGTCCTGTTCCTACCGCTTCTCGGCTTTTACTCATGCTTAAGAAGCGTCCGTAATGTTTGCAAATCGAAACTAGACAAGCGGCTCCACAGTCCTCTTCACTGGATTGTAAAACACACTGATATTTTTTTCGGTGTTTGAATTTGAATAGATCAAACATGATTGTTAAAAATGGGGAGTTGGGAGTAGTGATAGGGTGAGTATTTTTGTTTCCTTTCAGACTTCACACTTCAGACTTCAAACTTTTTTAAATATCTGCAATTAATCTGGCTTTTCGCAGAATGAATTGCATAATTGTTTCTTGGCGAGAAATGATATCAGCGCGTCCCTCCATTCCTGGTTTGAGATGACACTGGCGATCGCCTCTACCAACAAATGAAGTTTGCGGTACAATTGTCACTTCATAAGCTGGCGCTGGCTGTACAGTAGGTAATGTACCGTTTTTTTCCACGGCTAAAGCATCTGGTGCGATTGTGGCTACAATACCCTGGAGTGTGCCGTAATCTGGATAAGGACAAGCCGAAACCTGCATTTGAACTTGTTGATTTGCTTTCACCTTGTCGATATCTTGCGCGGGGACTCTCGCTTTGATTTGCAATGGTGCATCTAAAGGTGCAATCTGGGCGATCGCTTCACTAGGTTGTACAATTTGTCCAGGGTTGCGGAGTTTAAATTGCAGCAAAATTCCCTCACTCGGCGCGCGAATGACAGTCTTACTCAAGTCATTTTCGGTTTGTTGGAGTTGTTTTTGTGCGCTGTCTAATTGTTTGTGAAATTCTGTGCGCTGCTGGAGTAAGGTTTCTCTTTCCTTTTTCAAAGCTGCTAAATCTGCTGCTTTCTTTGCCTGTTCTTGCTGAATGCGTGCAGATGCTACCGCTACAGGCGAATCACTCGGATTCAATGCAGTTTTCACCTTAGTTAAATTGGTTTCAGCAATTGTGAGTGCTTGGTCTTTTTCTTCTAAGCTGTTTTTCGCATTAGCTTTGGCTTGTTCTAACTTAGTTTCCGCCGCTTTGACTGCTTGTACTTTTTCTTCTAAGCTATTTTTGGCATTTTCTTGAGCTTGAGCAAGTTTGGCTTGCGCCGAAATCACCCCTTGTTCTTTGTCTTCCAGAAGATTTTTCGTATTGGCTTTAGTTTGGACTAATTTAGCTTCCGCTTCTTTGACTGCTTGCGCTTTTTCTTCAAATAAATTGAGTGGCACTGCTCCTAGTGCTACTATCGACTGCAAGCGATCGCGTTGTAACTTAGCCATTTGCAAAGCGGCTTCTGCTTCTTGCACAGTAATCTTTAAAAGTTGATCACGCTGCAATCTATCTTTTTGCTTTTGGGCGATATTCAAGGCTGTTTGTGCTGCTTGTACAGTTGATTGTAATAATTTTTCCCGCTGTAAGCGATCGCGTTGCACTCTCGCTAACGCCAAAGCGGCTTCTGTTTCTTGGACAGTGGTAGTTAAGAGTTTTTCTCGCCGTAATCGATCTTTTTGTAGTTTCGCTAAACTAAAAGCTGTTTGTGCTTGCGTCATTTCCGCAAAAGCTTTAATTCGCTGATCTTGATAGTTGCGTTCAGTACCGCTTAACTCTGCTTGCGCCGCTAAAATCGTCCGGTTCATTAGTTCAGTTTGAGCCGTAAGTTGAATGTTAATTTCACTTAGTTGAGCCTCAATTTGACCTAGTTGTAATTTACTCTTTTGAATGGTGGTTTGTAGTTGACTTTTTTGATTTTGCAGACGCGAATCATCAACAGAGGCGATCGCTTGTCCTTGTTTAACTATCTGACTATCTTTCGCCTCAATTTTCTGCACAGTTCCCGTAACAGCAGACTCAACAACTTTTAGTTCTCCTAAAGGTCTAATTGTTGCCGGAACTTTCACTGCGACATTGTACTTGAGAATTGAAGATAAAATCACTCCCAGCACAATAATACTGATCATTACGCTCCCCGCCACAGTGATCCATTTACCGATACTGGGGATAAATTCATTCACATCAAATATAGGGAGTTGTTCTGAATTTAGTTCATGAAAACTATTATCAGTATGATTTGACTGAGTGCTTAATAAATTCACTATATTACACCTTGTTTTTGAGATTGATATATAAACTGAAGTTTGCATAAATAACTCGAAATTATTTATCTTTGCCGTTAGGATGAGGGATAAATGCTTTCGTTGGTGATGCTGATCATCATCTGATTGCCAATTTCAGACATAATAGAATAGCTGTTTTTGACAAGAATTAAAAAAGAATATTTAGACAAATTTGTATGCACACCATAGCGAAAAAATAAGCAAATCGCCGATTTTAGCCGTAATGCGATCGCTCGGATCAATTATTGCCTAAATTACCTTAAGAAAAGGCAGGCAACATCATCACAAATAATCTTTTATAATTAATTACGGGGGAAGAGAAAAGTGTGCCAAACAAGCACAACAATAACTTTTCTCATATCTCTAACGTGGGCAACGCAGAGAGAAACCAGAGGAGAATTCTCAGACTCCTTCAAAGGCCTCACTTACATTGAGTGAGCAATAAATATCTCCTCTCCCCTCTTCTTAATAGGAGCAAAATAATTACCTAAATTATCTTTAGCACTATCAAAACACTCATACTTACAACGAGCGCAGAGATAGCTAATATAGCAGGAACTATTCAGCGTAAAAATTGCCAGTGCTTATCTGCACCAGCAGCAACTACTTCTAGTCTTTGATTAGGTAACTCAATCAACAACTCTGATAAAAATATTAGATGTGACATGATTTTTAGCCTCACTTACGTTTAGTGGGTTGACCACCTAAGTAACCAACTATAAGCACTGTTTGTCAGGAAATCATAAATCTATAGATAGAAATCAAAACAAGAGTTTTACTACTCGCAGTAGATATAAAAAAATCTTTTATGTGTTAAAGATATCCTAGTAGTCTGCGACTAAAAATAGTAAATTCTAGTGAATAAGTACAGTTTTTTTGCTTATCCCCATTCAGCTAATTCATTATTCTGGATTGTAGATAAGATAATCCTATCTCAGCCTAAGTTAGCTAACAATAATTGCATTAATACAAAGGCTAGACCGGCACTACCTAAAGGAACGGTTAAATTATCAATACCCAAAAAGGAAATAGCTTCTAAACCAGTAGATGCGATCGCCACAGCCAATGATACCACCCAAATTTGCCATATATTTCCTTGCACACCCAGCAAAATCAAACTACTAACCATATAGCTGGCTAACGTCATAGTCAAAGAGCCTTCCCAGCTTTTATTTACCCCAAAAACTTTATACTTATGTTGACCAAAGCGTTGACCTACTAATGCGGCTAAACCATCTCCCCAGGTCATCACCATAATTCCAATCGCTGCGTATTGGGGTTGTTGCAAATGCCAGAACCACCCAACTAAGATGCCAAAACTCACAGCATAAAAAAACGTTCCTAAACTTCGGCGACCCACACTATTAATCCCTGGCAAAATTGGCAATCGATAAGATAACAAAGTCACAATACTCGCTAAAATCGAAGCTGTAACACCCACTTCAGCCGGGATATCTAGCCACCAAGCCAGCAAGATCACATTGCCAGTACCAATATGCACTATTTTCCTGACTATTTCTGAATCATCAGTTGCAAAGCGACTGACCACCCATGCAACTAGGAGAATCAGCGACACCCAAACTGCAACTACGCTAATTTGCAGCCACAAAGGTGGAATTGACGTTAAACCAGGAATCAGAATTAACAAGGATTTTACACGCTAGACAGTTTTTACCCTTGTTTCTAATTTATAAGATTTGGGCAACAGGAATGAAACTATTATTTATTTGGTTAATTCGGGGTTACAGAATGTTTATCTCGCCGTTGTTTCCCCCAACTTGTCGTTTTCAGCCAACTTGTTCCATGTACGCTATCCAAGCAATAGAGAGGTTTGGAGTAATGCGCGGTGGCTGGATGGCAATTTGGCGCATCTTACGTTGTCATCCATTTCACCCTGGTGGTTATGACCCAGTACCAGAAATATCACCATCAGTCATGCAGGTAGATTGTTGTAGTCACACTCTGGTAAATTCCGAGGATAAAACCCAACAGGACGAGCAAAATCACTAAAAACGTTTTGGAATCATCCGCAATATCTACAGCATTCCTCTTTGATTTGTGAATTTCCTGGCGAAGGAAGTAAATAACATATTTATTCACCAATGATTTAGGGTTGCTAGATATTTTCATTTATGTATTTATACTTTATCATTTTTCCAGAAATTAGCTGTAAAAATTACTGATAAAAAATAGTTTTATCGATTCTTATTTAGTGTAAATACATAAGTTTTATAAGTACTTATAATTCCTGGCTATAAATATAAAAAACAGAACAATTTCATCCATATTAGCTAGACGAATACATGGCAAATCTCTTATCAATGGATTCATGATTCAACTAGTGAGAGAAAGCTATGAAAAATTCATTGTTTCCTAATTTACTTGCAGCAACAGCTTTGGTAACTGGCTTGTGGGTGTCTGCTGCACCAGCAAACGCGATTAACATTCAAAGCCGAAACGAAGCGCCAGCTGATTTTAAAGATAATATCCAAGACTTTAAGGATTTTGTTGGCAAAGAATCTCGCTACTTATCACCTGAGACAATTGGAGCGCAGAAAGTTGATTTATCTCAACTAACATTGAAATATGCTCACGATACTAAGGTCTTCTTTATTGGTGAAACTGCTGGTGGTTATCGCAACCGTTTAGATTTTAAAGCAACTTATGGTGATACAGTCACCACAGGCAAAATCTTTGGCGATACATCTTGTAGTACTAAAGATAGTGCTTTTCAAAATTTTAAAGAGTTTTGTGCAAATCCTAACGATGCTTTAGCTAACAAAACCCAACAAGACAGCCCCTTAAAAGTTGGTGACTGGGTTAGCTTAGGTCAATTCCAAGCTGGTACTACACTTGATTTCTTATTGCACTCTAATGACATCAATGGTGGTATCTCCGGTAAAAACCAACAAGGGCAAACTGTTAAAGGTGTGTTTGGCTTAAATGAAGCTACCAATCCAGATGGTTTGCAACACGTAATGACTTATGTGTACAAGAACTTCTTAGTTTTGGGTTATGAAGACTTATGGGGAGGTGGCGACAAAGATTATAATGATGTTGTTTTTGCGATAGATATTGGTTCTAGAAATGCTACTGCATTAACAAAAGGTGTTAGTGTTCCAGAACCTTCTGCAACTTTAGCCTTGGTTGGTATCGGTGCAATTGGTGTACTCAAAACTCGTCGCCGTTCTTTGAAAAAAGGTAATAGCTAGTAGTTTTTTCGACTGTTAACAGCTTGATTATTCAGCTTTTGAAGCTTCAATTCGTCACAACCATTTTTCCAATCGGTATAAGTCAATAACTTGATGCCTATATCAAGGTCGCATCTATCAATATCGATTTACAAGTTGACAATTTCACTACTCATATCATGTCCGGTAAATTACTTGTCATTACGTAGCTTGCTTCCCGCAGGGTACGTAGCGATAGCGAAGTGAAGTAATCGCAGAATCCAGGCGATTGCTTCGTTCCACTTCGTTGCACTCACAATGACATATCGTAAGTGATTAAGCGGACTTCATATCACTGGTGTTTCAGGGTCAGTAAATAACATTTCTGTTCTGAGTTATCAAAAGATACTGAATTTTTTGTGTACTTTTTCAAATATTTTTTGTATCTGTCAGTATACAACTCAAGCGATCGCCTGTTGAAGATAATGGAGAGCGATCGCTCCTTTTCATATAGATTAATAGTTGGCTATTTAAGCCACTATTGAGCCGCAAGTATTTCATACAAATCTACTGTTTTCAGGCTTATTTGTGACAAATCAACATTACTGAGATCAGCTTTAAACAAGATGGTTTTCTTGAGACTGGTGTAGCTTAAATCTGCTTGGTTCAAGTTGGCTCCCGTGAGGTTTGCACCGTTGAGATTTGCTCCTGCTAAGTTAGCACCACTCAGGTTAGCGTAGCTCAAATCTGCACCACTTAAGTCTGCACTACTGAGGTCAGCATTGTGTAAATCTGCTAAACGTAGGTCTGATTTCTGTAGGGACGCTTTATGTAAGTCTACGTTACTCAGGTTGGCACGAATTAGGTTAGCAGCTTTTAAATTTGTCCAAATTAAGTTTGCACCACTAAGATTAGTTCTCCACAGGTATGATGCAGCCAAATTTGCTTCTATGAGATTGGCTCCTCTCAAGTTGGAATGAGATAGAGTAACATTCACCAAACTAGCCCGATCTAAATTAATTCCAGCTAAACATACTTCACTAAGATTAATTGAATGCAGGGAAACCTGAGTGAAATTCCTCTCTCCTGTTTGATAGCGTCTGAGAAGTTCATCAGCATCCATACAGCCCGTCTTCCAAATGATCATTTATCTAACGTGATTTGGTTGAAATTGGTAAATAACTGTATACCTGAAGCGACTTTGCAATTAAAGTCTGAGGCAAAATACTTGAGCGCATTTAATTACCCTCTGCAAAGAAATATAACAAAATCGTTACATAACTACAATAATTTCTCAGTTATTGGCTGATAGTTCCTATTTATATGAGAGATCTGAAGGGGTGACAAAAAAGTTATAAAGCAGACTGGATAAGAGTCATAGCCCGTAGACCTTGTTGAAAATATGGCAGTTTACTGGGCTTGAGGCGCATCAATTCATGAGCTAAATCAGCCCAAAATTCCATTGCCCCTACCCATAACTGACCATACAAACCAATCCAAAAAAGCACTATGTCGGCGGTGCAATCGTTGTAACTCCTTCAGACGACCAACATATTTTTTGTAGTCCAGAGGAGCGAGAATTACGACCAACTAAAAATAGCACAAGTATAGGCAATAGCAATTAATAAAATCAGTGCTATCAAAACGTTGACCATCAGCATAAGTAGATTCGAGATTATACCCCCCAGTTTTACAATCTTTAAACATGGCTTCGATACCACTCCGCAACTTAAATGCTTTAATGGCATCTTTGAGACTATCAAGGTTAGTTAATAAAAACCAGCCAGCAGGCTCAACAACTCCACGATATTTGCGCTTGTAATATCCGGCGAGATTAAAATTGGCAAACCCTTTCTGTTTAGTTGCTTGAATCCCTGTCAAAAAAACGAGATGCCAGGAGTTAATCCCAAAGATTGTAAGCGTTGGTGTGATTGGTTTTCTTGCCGAATATAAGTACCTTGTTTCTGACGCAATACAAAGTCAATGCCCTTGCTATGTAACCAATTTGCTAGTTTTATACTGTGGAATTCTCTATCTCCCAGTACCAGCATTTGATATCCCTTAAATAACTGCAATAGTGGACGAATTAATTTTTCTGCTCTCCCAAATTGCTACATCCTTTTTTAGGTAACAATAGCCAGTACACAGGTATTGCTCTTTTTGTTCTATTAAACTAATTACAAATACATTTTGTGAACGCCATTGTGTTCTATCAATCGCAAATATTAGCCGTTTCTCTCCTCTTTTCAGTACTATTTTTCACCCATCGTTTGAGCAGGGGAAACCACAGATATGGAATCGACAACTGAGGTAGTAGTAAAAATCTTTGTATACTCCGCCTCCGACTTTCAAATTTTATCGGTTGTGGAAATACTGTTGCTAGTTTCTCAATTGTCACAGTTTTATGAAATTGCAATAGCATTAGTAAGATTTCTAGCATCTTGTACTGTGCGGGTGTCAGTACATTTTGAAAGCAGTTTTGGTAGAATTTAGGTAACATTATCATTTGATAGGTCTTGTTGAGAATACCTGACCTATCTTTTTTTACCCCAAAACGGTCACGCTCCTCTATTTTCTTGGCTTCAGCCGCTTTGTCACCCCTTCAGATGAGAGATATAGCAGTCCGATTTGATTTTTGAACAAATCTATGCAAAGGCAAACAGCCGTACCCTACGGGAAGACGAAGCCTACGCCCCTACTAGTTTTTAGGATTTTTTATATTTCCGTCAAACCTCTTTAACGCAAACAGCGAATTGCGACTAATAGCCCTCTAGCTTTATTTAGCGTTTCTTCGTATTCTTTTTCTGGTTCAGAATCAGCTACCAAACCTGCACCAGCTTGAACACTAACGATGTTGTCTCGTAATACCATTGTGCGAATTGCGATCGCACTATTTAATTGTCCTTCAAAATCGTAATAGCCATACACACCAGAATAAACACCTCGGCGACTTGGTTCTAATTCGTTAATAATTTCCATTGCCCGAATTTTGGGTGCGCCGCTAACAGTTCCTGCGGGGAAGCAAGCTTTGAGTAAATCCCAAGCGGTTTTATTGGGGGCTAATTTACCTACTACATTACTCACGATGTGCATCACATGAGAGTAGCGCTCAACTACCATCAATTCATCAACTTTCACACTACCGCTTTGGCAAACTCGCCCCAAATCATTCCGTCCTAAGTCAACCAGCATAACGTGTTCGGCAATTTCCTTGGGGTCTTGGAGTAAATCTTCAGCAAAGGCCGCATCTTCTTTGGTTGTTTTACCCCGTGGACGTGTACCTGCTATGGGGCGGACTGTGGCGATAATACCCTCATCTGGGTCACATTCCGCCTTCACCATAACTTCGGGACTGGAACCGATAATCTGCCAATCCTGAAAGTGAAAATAAGCCATGTAAGGCGAAGGATTAATTTGTCGCAGCGAACGGTAAAGGGCAAAGGGGTCGCCTGTGTATTCTGTAGAGAGTCTCTGGGAAATTACAACTTGGAAGATATCGCCTGCTTTGATGTAGTCTTTGGCCTTTTGGACACTGGCGCAAAATTCAGCGCGGGTGAAGTTGCTGCTGTACTCTAATTCGGTGTTTTCTGCTTTTTGATTACCGGGAGGTGTCCATTCCAGGATTGTTTTTTGTGGTGACACTGGTAGAGATAACTTAGTGACCAGATTAGTCACGCGATCGCAGGCTGTTTGATACGCCAAGAGTAAATCTACATTCGGGTCACGTAAATCAGAATATGCGATCGCCCAAATTTTCCGTTTTACTTGGTCAAAAATGATTAATTGGTCTACCTGCATCCATAACCCATCGGGAATATTGCGTTCATCTTGGGGATGGATTGGGACACGCGGTTCAATCCAGTTAATCAATTCATAACCCCAAAAACCAAATAACCCTCCAATTCCTGGTGGTAATTGGGGTAACTTGATAGGCTGATAAGGCTCAATACATTGGGCTAAAGCTGTAAAAGGATCGCCAGCAAACACAACTTGCGAACCATCACGGTGTGTCTGGGTAGTTGTTTCTCCTCTGGCTTCCAACACCCACAACGGATCGCATCCAACAAAACTATAGCGTCCGATTTTTTCCCCACCTTCCACCGATTCCAACAAAAAGCTATAAGGCTGTCCAGCACAAACTTTGTACCATGCAGAGACTGGTGTATCTAAATCTGCCACCCATTCTTGATACACCGGGACAAAGTTACCTTGCGAAGCTAATTGAGCAAAATCAGAGAAATCGGGAAAAATCATAAACTGTTATGGAATTGACGATTGGGGACTGGGCAGGATAAACATTTCCGCATCAAGGCTAAGGTATGAAATTAATTTCATACTTTACACTTCACACTTTATACTTTTTCTTACCCAGTCCCCTGAAACCTATACCTATTTTCTAGGCATCATAGGTTTGTTTACCGCTGAATTTGAGTGCTGAGGGTTCAGGATTTTGGCCAATGCGACGGGGTACGTGACGTACCTTCTCACGGCCTGCGTTAACTTTTTCAGGGAAGACACCATCTGCTGGGTGAATGAAGGTGGTTTCTCCGCTGGGTAAAATCCGGTAGATTTTGTAATCTGTGATTTTGAACTTGCGGAGTTGACCGCCCAAAGCAATGCCGTATTCTTTACGAGCTAAGTAAAGCAAGTTTTCGCCTTGGTTCATGGTAGCAGCGCCACCTGTAGGTAATTCAAATACCTGTGCCTTGGGGCTTGTCCAAGTGATAGCGTACTTTTCTTCCTCTTTTGCTTTGGTGAGTAAGCCGCCAGTACTACCAGCAAACAGTGGGGTTTTTCCAGAAAGTGTTTCTGCCATAGAGCATTCTCTCAAGGTTTTTAGGGCATCGTAACACCGCCATTACGATCATATTGCGATCGCGTCATAGTCTGTAACAGTTTTTAGTTTAAAGTCAAAACTCCATAATCTATAGTCCAGCAATCTGTCAAATTCACTCTTTACCAAAAAACAGCGAATGATCATCAACAAAAAATGAACTTCACCCAAAAACTGAAATTCAGACTATATAAAACTTTACATGATTGGTTGCTTATTAACGCTGAGTAACTTCGTTGAGTGCCTCTTGAAGTACTTCATCACTCACACCGTGGCGCTTTAAACTGGTAATCAACGCAGATACTGTATCACCTTCTAATCGTTCCAAGTCTGTCCTTAGTCCTTGTCCAATATAAGCACGCACCAGAGGTTGATATCCAGAAAAACCAAGCAACGGTGCAACGCGCTTCAAATCCTCAATCACATCTTCGGGAATACGAATTGTAATTGTCGTCATAGGACGATTTTTATCCAGGCGCTTTTTTAAAGCTTCAACCTTCATAATATTCTCGCTCCTTGCGTGTCGCTTTACGAGCCGAAATAATCCGAATTATGTCGTTTTCACGCTCAATGTAAACAACGTACAAAAGATTCCATCGCTTGTCTAAACCAATAACAGCATCTCGCGCCTCATCATTGCGACTCGCATCAACAACTACAAGCAAAGGATCAAAGAAAGCTTCTGTAGCTTGTTGAAATGTGACACCATCATGGTTGATTGGGTTGATCCTGGCTTTTTCATCATTCCAGACGAAGGTAATGCCGTTGAGTACGAAATACACATCCATACCTTGGAGTGTAAGCAGAATGTATTTACATTGTCAATACGTTATTATGTTGTGGGTGGATTGATTCGACATTTTTTATACTAATTCGCTATACATATTACGAGATTGGCGTTCACAGTTCAACTATGCTTTGTGGGCTTCTGCATAAATCTGTAGTGCCACAGCCATTTTCTTTTCATTATCCTGATTCTAAACTTGAAACCAAGCTAGTGTCTTGATATCTAGTTAAATAAAACGTTCAATGGCTCTACACGTTTCCTCCAAAAGCATATAGCTAGTAACTAATAGCTTGCACCAAATATCTTTTCTTTATGGTATTCAATAAACTCTCTGCTAATACTATGACCAGTATTCATACGAATCTCACTGATATTAAGCTTGATAACTCCATAATCAAGCATGACATGATGGTTAGGACATAACACAATAATATTGTTCGCTATATCAGGGCCATTATGACTTTTCTGCATATTAAAAGTTAAAGATATTCACCATTAACCATTGACTATTTACTTTTCACCTTTGTCCGCTTTTCTTCCTGGCTACCTAGAACAATGGGAATGGTGAAATGAAACTGGCTACCTTGGTCTTTACCTGTGGACTCTGCCCAAATTTCTCCTCCCCAACCATTGACAATTTGCCGACAAATTGCAAGCCCCAAACCTGTGCCGCCAGCGGTACGCCGTAGCGCTCCTTCTTCTTGATAAAAGCGGTCAAATACTACTTCCAAGCGATTTGGTTCAATCCCTCGCCCTGTATCCGCCACAGTGACTTCCACCGTCTGATTAACATGAATGGCATAAAGGGAAATTTCCCCCTCAGATGGCGTAAATTTGCAGGCGTTGTCGATGAGTTTTGCCAATACTTCCACTAACCAATCGCCATCGGCTTTAACTAAAGGCAGGTTATCAGGAATTTCCGCCTTGATTTTTGGTGGATTTTCCATTGTGGGGCGAGTGCGAATGCGGCTGAGTGCTAAATCCACACACTCTTGTAAAGTGAGTGATTCGGGGTGCCATTCCACACGGCCACTTTCTAAGTTAGACAGGGTGAGAAAATCCTGGACGAGTTTTCGCATCCGTTCGGAATCGGTCAGGGCTGTATTTAACATTACCTGCTGTAATTCCAAAGGCATATCTGGCTCGCTGGCGAGGCTTTCTAAGCAAACTTGAATAGTAGATAAGGGGGTACGCAGTTCATGGCCTGTAATGGCAATCAAGTTACTACGGGTGCGATCAAGGGCTTCTAGCTGTTGGTTGAGTTCTTCGAGATTGGCGTAGGCTTCGGCTTGAATTAAGGCGGCTCCGATTTGGGTGGCGATCGCTTTGACCAAATCAAATTCCCCTGGTTGCCACTGGTGGGGCGGTACGCTGCAATAGTGTAATTCAATAATCCCTAGCAGTCGTCCCTGAGATAACACTGGTTCCATCAGCCAAGAACGAATACTAAATTTTTTGGCAATTAAGGTAAGGGCTGTGGAATTACTGATCCGCAAGTCGTTCAGAGTGTCAGCCACACAAACACCCTCACCTTGCTGCACAACTTCCTGAAATAACAGATTATTATCTAAATCCCAGGTTTGCCCATACACCGATAAAACCCCATCTGTCAAAAATTCGTGTTCAATTGTGGCTTGGGCTTCTGTAGCTTGAGCGCGGTAAATTAAACAACGACTTGCCCCTAAGTGTTGCCCTAATTCTTGGGCGGCGATGTGCAGAACTTCATGGGGATCGAGCGATCGCCGAATAGCTGTACCAATAGAATTGACTAAACGTTCTTTCCGTGCTTGGGCAATAATTGAGCGATAAGCTTTGTGCAATTTATACTGACTAGCTTGCAGATAAGTCACCAAGCGCTGCACAAAGGGGTCTGTATCAATATCACAAGCAAATTCGGTTTGTCCAATTTGCGAATACGTTCTTGGTTCCCCAATGCCAAACCGTTGCCTTGCCTCTTTGACTTTGCTGGCTAGGTCTGGTCGATAAACTATAATTCTGTCTAATAACAATTGTGCAGCTTTAATGCTGACTCCTCGCTCCGATGTCCAAACGCCCTCGAACCTGCGTGCTGTGTCTATGTCGAGTCCAGTGCTAAACTCTGGTACTTGTTGGTTTTTAGCAATGGAACCGAGGCTTTCTCTACAGACTAAGCAAGTAGCATAATTATCAGCAATTACTACTAAGTGCCACTCCTGAGTTAAAGCATCATCAGCTTCAAAGGCAACTTTTTCATAGTATTCTGAGCTATTGGCAAAGTCCGTTTCTGGTGCAGATAAAACGTATATTTGATTACTGCGTTGCGCCAGCCTTTGATAGCGATGAGCTTCTTGACGATAAAATCGCTCTCGTTGAAAGCTGGCAATTACCAAAGGCCTGTCTAAAGTTGCCGCCAAAACTTGATCTTCCATCGCGTGGGAGAGGGCGGTTAGTGATGCTTTGAAATATAGCTGGGGCCGCAGGTAAGGAATGAACTGTAGCAGATCACTCAGCACGGAAGTCGAAATGCTCATGAATATTGTTTAAGGAGCCACTTTCACAGAAAAAATCCACGTCACAGCTGCATTGTACAAATTACAATCCACTCTCAAACTAGGCCAAGACAGTGCATTATGTAAAGAATCCTAAATTGCACTGTTAAAAGGCAAAACACTTTTTTGTGTATTTTTCAGCTTTTACTCTTCAGATGACAAGTTACTCTGCCTAACTGTAGGAGGAGGAGTGCCTATAGGTTCCTTTACAAATATCCTAGTCGAGAGTGAAGGCAAGACCAATAACGGCTATAAATTCCGTGGGCATCTTAGCGCAGTTAAGCACAGACGTGGCATGGCCATTGGCTAAAGATGCTTGGTCTTCACTGAAATTTTGTTTGTTGATCTACATTTTGCCCATAGGGATGATTTAAATCCTCAGCTACTACGCTCAATATATATTCTCGGTCACATCTGCTCTTTCGTTAACCAAAAGTTGATCGAAACAGACTTCAGGAGCCGTAAATAATTCCGAATAGACTTCTGTGTTAATACGCCTAATCAATCTATAATTTACTGGGTTTTCCCTACTGATTGACTCTGACGGATGTATTCTGTAGCTTTGTCGCCAAAAATAGAAGAGAAAGCGAGTAAAGCGAGAGTATATACCAGGGTTGATTAAATCCCACTACAAATCCTGTATTATCAGCCTTGACTTTCACCCAATAAAATATAAAGTTATAAAGATTTATTATGTAAGTTTCGTCAAATAAGTTTTCCCTAACGTCTTTTTTCCAGTTCTGAGCAGTATTTTTTTGCTTAGAGTGTACTGCTGTTGAACTCATGAAAGTTACTACGATTACGACAACATAGACCTGTAAACGGAACTTTGGCGAATGACACCAGATTTGCTCATCACCCAAGATAAAATTTCCCTAGACGGAAAGACTTTTATTCCCGCAGAACAATTACCCATACCAGAGTGGCCTTGTGTTGTGAGTGAAAGACCACAACCAACTATGACGGTAAAAGATGATGATTTATTTTTGGTGACAGATACGATAGGGAACATTTCTGGCTGTTCTCTGAATGAAGGCAACCCCAGTATGGGATTGTTTTGTTGTGATACGCGATTTCTCAACCGGCTGGAATTGCAAATTGAAGGGCGATCGCCTATACTCCTGGGCAGCACTGCGGAAAAAGGATTTTCTCTTTCTGTTTTGTGTACTAACCCCAAAATTGACGATCGCCTCAAAGCTGAAAATGTCGGTATTCGCCGCGAAATTGTCCTCAATGGCGCACTATTTGAAGAAATCGAAGTATCTAACTACAGCACCACTACTGTCAGCTTTGAACTCAGTATTAGCTTTGACGCAGATTTTGTCGATTTGTTTGAAGTGCGGGGTTATGACCGAGATAATCGAGGTAAACTTCTACGTTTAGTAGAACCTACACCCGACAATGGAACCATGTTGAATGGTGATAGTTGTGGTTCTGTATCACCTCACCCTGAGATTCACAAAGCCGAGTTCTTAACATTAGCCTATCAAGGTCTAGATGGCTTAGTAATGGAGTCTCGTATCCAATTCCAGCATCGCCTACCAGATTACTTTAAAGGTTACACGGCCGTATGGCAGTTAGAGTTAGCAACTCATGCAACTCTCAAAATTGGCTACCGCATAAATTTGTTAACTAACAATACCTCTAGTTCTACTGTCAGTGCGGCTTTTACTCTAGGACAGGCTAAAGCCGCAGAATTGATGGAAAAACAAAATTGGGTGCAACAAATTACCCGCATTAGTTCAGATAAAAGTATCCTCAATCATGTCATTGACCGCGCAGAACAAGATATGTACTTGTTACGCCAGTCCTTTGGCAAGTACAAAACTGTTTCTGCTGGTGTACCTTGGTTTTCCACGTTGTTTGGTCGAGATTCCATCATTACGGCTTCCCAAACATTAATATTAAACTCGGAAATCGCTAAAGAAACCTTGCTGCTACTGGCAGCCCACCAAGGTAAAACTGAAGATGAATGGCGCGAAGAAGAACCAGGGAAAATTCTCCACGAATTACGTTTGGGAGAAATGGCTCGTTGTCAAGAAATTCCCCATACACCTTACTACGGTACAGTTGATGCGACACCCTTATGGTTGATGTTGTATGGAGAATACTACATTTGGACTCATGACCACGAAACTTTAGAACAGTTGTGGCCGAATGCTATAGCTGCAATGGATTGGATTGATAGTCATCTGCAAGCAACTGGCTATCTGAGCTACTATCGTAAATCTAAACGTGGTTTAACTAATCAAGGTTGGAAAGATTCAGGTGATTGTATTGTTGATCGTAAGGGAGATTTAGCTCATGGGTCAATTGCCCTCTGTGAAGTCCAAGCTTATGTCTATTCTGCTAAGATTCGCCTAGCTGAAATTGCCAGAATGAAGAAGCGGCTTGATCTAGCAGACCGTTGGCAAGAAGAAGCCAGAAATCTCAAGTTGCGTTTTAATCGAGACTTTTGGATAGAAGACCAAGATTTCTGCGCTTTAGCTTTGGATGGTGACGGTAAACAAGTAGATAGTGTTACATCTAACCCTGGACATTGTCTACAATTAGGCATCTTTACCCCAGAAAAAGCCTACAGTGTGGCTGAAAGGTTACGCGCACCTGATATGTTTAATGGTTGGGGGATTCGGACTTTAAGCAGTTTATCGCCTGCCTATAATCCGATGGGTTATCACATTGGTTCGGTGTGGCCTCATGATAACTCTTTGATTGCGATGGGTTTGCGATCGCTCGGTTTAATCGATCAAGCCTTGGAACTTTTTCAAGGTATACTCGACATGACGGGTACGCAGCCTTACCAACGCCCACCAGAACTTTTTTGCGGCTACGAACGCAATGGCGACAATGCCCCTGTACAATATCCTGTTGCCTGTTCACCACAAGCTTGGGCTACTGGTAGTGTATTTCAACTGCTGCAAATGATCGTCAATTTAGTACCAGACGCAAAAAATAACTGCTTACGAATTATCGACCCCGCCTTACCAGAGTCGATTAATCAGCTATCATTTCACAATTTGCGAGTTGGCACCACAATTCTAGATTTAGAATTTGAGCGTTCTGGTAATACTACTGCCTGTCGCGTAGCGAAAAAACGTGGTAATCTCCGCGTAGTTATAGAGGCTTAATCTTTAAATATCAAGTATTAATGATGAAGTATAAAATCCTTCTTCTTGGAGACTTTATACTTTATCTGCTATTTTTCCTGATTTTCACTCTTGTGTCCGGGAGAAGCTTCGTAAATAGCATCTAGCTGTTGTCTAGCATCTTCAACGTTAATTGAGCGCATAACTAACAGCGGTTCTTTAATAATATTGCCGGCGCTATCTAAGAATTCTGGATGGGGAACTGATTTTTTGGCTGACATATAACCTTGATTACCCATTGCGGAATATCTGACTGGGTAATTTCGTTCTCGGTCAAAACTAAACATAACTAGATTACGGATTAAATTAGCAACGGCGATACAAGCAAGAATCGTAAAAGCAAGAATGTAAAGTAGGTGCAACATAATATGGGTTTCCTCCAGGGGCAGCAAGTTTAAAAACCTTATACTGAAAAGCTTCGCTGATGTTGAAAATCTCAGCGGGTGTAAATGTTTAACGCACCAAAGATGCGCTTACGCTTATATTATTAATGTGAAAAAATTTGTTAACGGCTATCAGTTTACGGTAGCATAAGATACATTATTTGTTAATAAAAATTTTGTTAAGTATTTTATAGTATCTATGCGAATCATGTCATATATCGCTAGTACAAATTAGTCGCTAGACTTTAATTCTCTTTTTCTTGATGGAAGCGCATAGCTACCTTCCAGCAATCCGAAACTAATTGATGCCAAGGCATTAAAGTTGTCATATTAATCCCGACTTGTTGATTAGTGGCCGTAAATAGCATCTTTGCTGTATTTAATTCTGCTTGTGCTTGCTTGACTCGTAACAGCAGGTCAGATTGTTCTTGGCGACTCATAAATGAGAGTTGCTCAGTTTCCAAAAGGTGACGCGATCGCGCAAACCAATAGTCAAAGTCTTGTAACAAAGGCTCTAAGACAGTTTTTAGCAACTCAGTCCCTGGTAAATTTGAGTCCTGCATAGATCTGAAGGATACTTCTATTTTTCTAATTAATATTAACGTTTTTTACAAAACTTAACATTATTATATGCTATGTCTGTGGAAAGATAGCTATAAAAATCTGTCGTAATAGTTACAAAAATTCATTTTTAATAAAAATACATAATATTTCTCAGCTAAAAATCTTGAAAACTACAGGCTGTAGTCACGAAAAATGCTTGCCACAAGCTAGGATCAAGTTTCATACTCTCAGAGAATGCTAGAGTTCATCCAGTGCAGCTAAAAGCCTGTCAAGCTGAAACATAACCCCATGTTATATTTGGGTAAGATTTTCAGCAATTTAACTAATAAATTACTTTTTGCAATCACTTCGCCAATGGTTCAGCAGCCAATGTCGCCTAATCAAAATCTGCATCAAGCAGAACAACCAGAAAAAATTAAGTTACCCCGTACCAGCGAATCAGAGAACTTAAAAAAGATTCGCCACACAACTTCTCATGTAATGGCAATGGCAGTGCAGAAGCTGTTTCCCAAGGCGCAAGTTACAATTGGCCCCTGGATAGAAAATGGATTTTACTACGACTTCGACAGTCCAGAGCCATTTACTGACAAAGACCTCAAAGCCATCCAAAAAGAGATGGCGAAGATTATTAATCGCAAATTGCCAGTAACAAGAGAAGAAGTCAGCCGGGAAGAAGCCGAACGCCGCATTCAGGCAATCAACGAGCCTTATAAATTAGAAATTCTGGCAGATTTAAAAGAACCCATTACTATTTATCACTTGGGTGATCAATGGTGGGATTTGTGCGCCGGGCCTCATGTGGAAAATACTCAGGATTTAAACCCGAAAGCCATTGATTTAGAAAGCGTTGCGGGTGCATATTGGCGTGGGGATGAAACCAAAGCGCAGCTACAGCGGATTTATGGTACTGCTTGGGAAACTCCCGAACAACTAGCTGAGTACAAACGCCGCAAAGAAGAAGCACTACGTCGTGACCATCGCAAACTCGGCAAAGAATTAGGTTTATTTATCTTCTCCGACTTAGTAGGTCCGGGCTTACCTTTGTGGACTCCCAAAGGTACTTTATTGCGGAATATTTTAGAAGACTTCCTCAAGCAGGAGCAACTAAAGCGTGGTTATTTACCTGTAGTCACTCCCCACATTGCCAGAGTCGATTTATTTAAGACTTCCGGCCACTGGCAAAAGTATAAGGAAGATATGTTCCCCTTGATGGCAGAGGATGAAGCCGCCGCAGCACTTGAGCAAGGCTTTGTGATGAAGCCGATGAACTGTCCCTTCCACATCCAAATATATAAGAGCGAGTTGCGTTCCTATCGGGAACTACCAATGCGCTTGGCAGAATTCGGTACTGTTTACCGCTACGAACAGTCAGGGGAATTAGGCGGTTTAACTAGAGTCCGCGGCTTTACTGTGGATGATTCTCACTTGTTTGTCACCCCAGAACAGCTAGACGCAGAGTTCCTCAACGTAGTGGATTTGATTTTGTCGGTGTTCAAGAGTCTGCAATTGAAGAACTTCAAAGCTAGACTCAGTTTCCGTGACCCAGCTAGTGATAAATATATCGGTTCCGATGAAGCTTGGGAAAAAGCTCAAGGTGCGATTCGCCGGGCTGTGGAACAATTAGGAATGGATCACTTTGAAGGCATTGGCGAAGCTGCATTTTACGGGCCAAAACTCGATTTTATCTTCCAAGATGCGTTGGAAAGAGAATGGCAATTGGGAACTGTGCAAGTTGACTACAACTTACCAGAACGCTTTGATTTAGAATACGTTGCTGAAGATGGTTCGCGCAAACGTCCGGTGATGATTCACCGCGCGCCTTTTGGTTCCTTAGAACGGTTGATTGGCATATTAATTGAAGAGTATGCCGGTGATTTCCCCTTGTGGTTAGCACCTGTGCAAGTTCGATTGCTATCTGTAAGTGATGCACAGCTAGACTTTGCGAAAGCTGTAGTAGCAAAAATGCAGGCTTTGGGTATCCGTGCAGAAGTGGACACCAGTGGCGATCGCTTGGGTAAATTAATCCGCAACGCCGAGAAAGATAAAATACCAGTAATGGCAGTGGTAGGTGCGAAGGAAGTTGAAACAAATTCTTTAAGCATCCGTACCCGCGCTTCTGGGGAATTAGGCGCAGTTTCTGTAGATGAAGTAGTACAGAAATTGAAAGATGCGATCGCAAACTTCGACAACTTCTAGTAAAAACTAGGCTGGGTAACACCCAGTCTAAAAACTAATATTAACTAATCAGTCTATGAGTACCACAAAAGATAAAGTTCAATCTCTTTTGCCGCAACTACCAGATGATTGCTCAATTGATGATATTCAATACCATTTGTATGTCATAGAAAAAGTTATGCGAGGATTAGAAGTAGCCAAGACAGTAGGAACTGTTACTCAAGTGGAAGCTAAAAAGCAATTACGTAATGCCAGCCAAAGACATTTATCATGATTGTGTAAAAAACGCCCTTATTAAAGATGGGTGGCAGATTACTCATGACCCACTTAGCCTTAAGATTGGCAAGAAAGATATTTTTATTGACATAGCAGCAGAAAAACAAGGAACAAAGATAGCTGTAGAAATAAAAAGTTTTGTTGGAATATCAGAAGTAGAAGACCTCAAAAATACTCTTGGTCAATACATCTTGTATGAAAAAATTTTGCAACGTCTTGAATCAGAGAGAATTATTTATTTAGCTATTCGTGACACAGTATTTAACAAAATTTTTACAGAAGAAATTGGCAAAATTTTATTGGAAGAAAATACTATTAAACTAATTGTATTCGACTCGCAAGCGGAGGCAATTACCAAATGGATAGACTAAATAATTACCGAAATATAATCCGTAAAATACTCACATCATATCTCAACATTTCCTATGCCAATGCTGATATCCGTAATCGAGCAGCATTTGATTCAGAACATGACGAGTATTTGATTATCTCTGAAGGTTGGCAAGAGAAAGAACACTTGCACAGTTGTTTAATTCATATTGAAATTATGAATGGTAAAGTTTGGATTCAGTGCGACAATACCGAAGATGGGATTGCTAATGAACTTGTGCAAGCTGGTATTCCTAAAGAAGATATTGTTCTTGGATTTCACGAGCCTGATGTCAGGCAATATACGGGATTTGCCGTTGCTTAAAATACTTACTTGCGACACTTGGGTAAAGTAATTTGCAATTTTGAGAAAGATTAATTGGTATTTTAGAGTATAAAATTTGACGTTTATAGTAGATGAAGTTACAGTGGTGATTGCAAATTTTTGGCAGGAATAATAATGGATTTATCTCGTCTGGAATACATTAAGAATATAAGTGACGATGGGAAAAAATGGGCTTATGAGTACTACAAAGTTAGCGGATACTACCACTTAAACTTTAAACAGGGTAAAGGAGTAGAGAATCATGCCTTACACTTACCGAAAGGTGCATTAATAATCCTGTCTCAAAACCCATTCGATCAAGAGCGATACTTGACCCACGTAGTTGAACTGGTTAATGAAGGAAGCGAAGATAAACTCCAATGGAACGAATCAGATCAGTGGGGTATTTTTAGATGGGTGAAGGTTCATTGGGTAGCTGATTTTAATAACCCTAGTAATATTCCCCTTGATAAAGAAGTAATGCAAGCAGATTGGGGTTACTACAATACACAAGCAAAGTTACTAACTAGTCCAAGCCTGATGTCTCGCTGGGAAAACATAGAAAATTTGAGAACGCATTTACAAGCAGTTTTTGAAAAATAGTTAAACAGAGGGATGTTTCAGTTGCTTGAGACATATTGCAATCAAGGTATAACTAGGGTATAAACCTTAATAGATGTGATTACTGTCAAAACTCCTATGAAAACTGCTATTTCTCTACCAGATTCAGTTTTTGAAGAAGCAGAAGCACTTGCTACACATTTAGGAATATCACGCAGTGAACTTTATACGAAAGCATTGCAAGCGTATCTGCAAAAGTATAACCGTAATCAAATTCTGAGCAAGCTGAACCAAGTTTATTCTCAAGAATCTGCTGAACTAGATCCAGTGTTGGCAAAGATGCAATTTATGTCTCTGCCACATGAGGATTGGTAATGTATCGAGGTGAAATTTGGTGGGCGAACCTACCTGAGCCAGTAGGTTCTGAGCCTGGGTATCGTCGTCCTGTTTTGATAATTCAAGATGATACGTTTAATCAAAGCCGCATCAGTACAGTCATAGTTGCTGTTATTACTTCAAGTATTCAATTGGCAGAAGCCCCAGGCAATGTATTGTTATCGCGTGAAGTATCAGGCTTACCTAAAGATTCTGTGGTTAACGTATCTCAACTTTTGACTATCGATAAAAGCTTTTTGGTTGAGCGAGTCGGAGCATTACCAGATTATTTGCAAGAGGAAGTAGATGAAGGGCTACGAATAATTTTATACCTCTAGCAGCTCTAGCCATGAAACTGTAGTCTGAATTTTAATGTCAGGATGCCCAGCAAGTTTTCTCTGGAAATTCTCCTTGTTTCCAATATTGCCAAACCTTTACAGATGCTCTTTGGAAAAATGCCTGTGAGTTTTGAGTTGGAGTTTCTTGAAGTTCTTTAATATCTCCACTAGATTTGTCTAGCCACAGCATTCCAAGATAATCTTCATCAGGACCGAACAGATAAGTAACGCCGCTTTGATCCTCCTGGTATTTTAAAATCAATACGTAAAAAGCCATAGTGGATATATACTTTATAAGTTTTATTGACTCTATTTGTACCTCAAATAATTAACAAATCAACCAGTTACATGGGATGCTGGTTGATTGGTTAGGTGAGTTATTTGCAGATGTCTGTTATTTCTTCTGTCACGGTTAAGGTTCCCGCTACAACTGCTAATTTGGGGCCTGGTTTTGATTGCATCGGTGCAGCTTTGACGCTGTGTAACCAGTTTAAGTTTACACGCCTAGATGAAGGTGGTTTAACTATTCATGTCACAGGTGCAGAAGCCCAACGAGTGCAAACTGATGAGAGTAATTTACTTTATCAGGCGTTTTTGAAGTTATATCAATATATAGATCAGACACCGCCGGCTGTGAAAATTGAGATTGGTTTGGGTGTTCCATTGGCGCGGGGTTTGGGTAGTTCAGCGACAGCCATTGTTGGCGGTTTGGTGGCGGCAAATCAACTTGCGAGTGAACCTCTATCTCAGGTGCAGGTGATGGAAATTGCGATCGCAATGGAAGGACATCCTGATAATGTAGTTCCAGCATTAATCGGCGGATGTCGTCTAGCGGCTACTAGTGATACTGGTTGGGAAATTTGTGATGTACCTTGGCATGAGAATATTGTTCCAGTCGTGGCGATTCCCAATTTTGAACTCTCCACCTCAGAAGCGCGGCGGGTTTTACCCACTGAATTTAGTCGGGCAGATGCAATTTTTAATACTGCCCATTTAGGCTTATTGTTACGCGGCTTGGAAACTGGTAAGGGAGAATGGTTAAGGGCAGCTTTACAAGATAAGTTGCATCAGCCTTATCGTAAAGCTTTGATTCCTGGTTACGATGCTGTGAATGCTGCGGCGGTGGAGGCTGGTGCATTCGGTATGGTGATTAGTGGTGCGGGGCCGACATTGTTAGCTTTGGTGGATGTGGCGCACTCCTCAGATGTAGAGTTGGCAATGGCTTCAGCCTGGAAAGATGCTGGTATTGAAGCCGAAGTGCGATCGCTTGCTTTAGACACCCAAGGCGCAACCCTTCTTTGAAGAAGTCAAAAGTCAAAATAAAATTTCACACTTCACA
Source organism: Nostoc sp. PCC 7107 (assembly GCF_000316625.1). Lineage (GTDB taxonomy): Bacteria > Cyanobacteriota > Cyanobacteriia > Cyanobacteriales > Nostocaceae > Nostoc_B. Next base: position 1,618,054 of record NC_019676.1, read on the forward strand.
CTTCATACTTTTTAACATGGATCAGATTCAATCGGAGATAGCAGAACTCAAGTCTCACATTCAAGTTCTTCAGCAAGAACGCGCTGCGCTTAATAAAAATAATGCGATATCTGGCGATATTACTCCTTCGGCAATTGTTGAGGCTTACCGCCGCCAAGCTAGAGAAAATGCTCAACTGTCAGTGGAACTCAAAGGTATAGATGATGCGATCGCAGCTTTGACAACTCAGATACATCACAAACAAGCCCAATTAACTCGTTGGCAACTTGAATCAAACGAACTTACCATACACCAGCAACTAGAAGAAGCGAAAAAAGTGGCGCAGGTTCACGCCGAACGTGTTAACGAACTAGCTGCGGAACTAACAAGCGAAATCCGCCAGTTGAAATCCTCAGCCGATTATCTCAGTCCTTTATATTGGCAGGTTTATTACAAACCTTTTATTACCGGATTCAAGACTATTTCAGTTCCCTATGTCCGTTCTGATGGGGAAGTTTGGACAATTGTCAACCGCATCGTTTAGAGGTTAACCCAAAATCTTCAGGGTAAAATCCCTGCTTAGACTACTTTTAGTTAAGAACTGTAACGGTGGCTGATGCCGCCGTTTTTGTTGACGTTACAAAAATTTATACATAGAATGGACTTGCCATGAAATTGGATAAGTATTTATTCCTGTTTATGGTCAAAATCACAGAATTAATGAGTATAGATACTCATCAATAACCAAAATTTAATTTTCTGGAGATAAATAACGTTTACAAAAGTAACGATTCCTTAATATAATGTAATTAAAAGCGAAAACAAAAAACGATTGTCAGAAGTGATGAATGCTATGGAATTTCCTTGGCTAACTGCCATAATTGCTTTGCCCTTGGTGGCTGCCTTAGCCATCCCCATAATTCCGGATAAAGAAGGAAAAACAGTCCGCTGGTATGGTTTAGGAGTTGCGATCGCGGATTTTGCCTTAATGATTTATGCTTTCTGGCATAACTATGATTTTCAAAGCTCAACTTACCAATTTGTCGAAAAATACTCTTGGGTTCCACAAATCGGTTTAAATTGGTCTGTAGCAGTTGATGGCTTATCGATGCCCCTCATCTTGTTAACAGGCTTAATCAACACACTAGCAGTCTTCGCGGCTTGGAAAGTAACCAACAAGCCGCGATTGTTTTATGGGTTGATGTTGGTAATGTATAGCGCCCAGTTGGGTGTGTTTCTTGCCCAAGACTTGCTCTTGTTCTTCCTCATGTGGGAAATCGAGCTAGTTCCCGTTTACTTGCTAATTTCCATCTGGGGTGGTGCAAAACGTCGTTACGCTGCTACCAAGTTTATTCTTTATACTGCTGCTGCTTCCATATTTATTCTTGTAGCTGGTTTTGCGATGGCATTCTATGGAGATACCGTCACCTTCGACATGGCATCTCTAGGAATGAAACAATATCCTAAAGCCTTGGAATTATTAGTCTACGCTGGTTTATTGATTGCCTTCGGTGTGAAGTTGCCAATCTTCCCCTTGCACACCTGGCTACCCGATGCTCATGGTGAAGCATCTGCACCTGGTTCCATGATTTTGGCTGGTGTGTTGTTGAAGATGGGTGGTTATGCCTTAATTCGCTTCAACATTGAAATGTTGCCTAATGCTCATGTTTACTTCGCTCCAGTTTTAGCAATCTTAGGTGTAGTCAATATTGTCTACGGTGCTTGTTGCGCCTTTGCTCAAACCAACCTCAAACGCCGCTTGGCTTACTCTTCAATTGCTCACATGGGGTTTGTGCTGATTGGGTTGGCTTCTTACACAGAAATTGGTATCAGTGGAGCCATGTTACAGATGGTTTCCCACGGTTTGATTGCTGCTAGTTTATTCTTCCTGTCTGGTGTAACTTACGAACGTACCCACACCTTGATGATGGATAAAATGGGCGGCATTGGTAAAGTCATGCCTAGAACCTTCGCGCTGTATACTGCTGGTGCAATGGCTTCTCTCGCTTTACCTGGAATGAGTGGCTTTGTCGGCGAATTGATGGTATTCCTCGGTATCGCTACCAGTGATGTTTACAGTTCCAGCTTCAAGATTGTAGTTGTGCTACTTTCCGCAGTCGGTGTGATTTTGACACCAATTTACTTACTGTCCATGCTGCGCCAAGTGTTCTACGGTAAGCAAAGTGAAGAATTACATCTAGATGCTGTAGTGGCTGATGTTAAGCCTCGTGAATTGTTCATTACTGCTTGTCTGCTACTTCCCATCATCGGTATTGGTTTTTATCCCAAACTAGTAACGCAGACTTATGATGTAAAAACAGTAGAAGTAGCTACTCACGCGCGTCAAGTGCTACCAGTTGTGGCTCGTCAACAGCCAACAAGTCTTTACTCCCAAATTTTTACAGCGCCAACCTTGGCTAATGCTACAGTTGAAAATTTAGTTAATATTTCAAAGTAAGATTACATCCTCATCAGGGTGCTAAAAATAAATTCTAATTAGAGGGGAATATGGGGGTGATTATCAAATCACCCCTTAAATTTTGGCGAAAAAGACTCTGCAATAGGACTTACGCAAAACACCTCTCAAACTCTCATTTCTCCGTGACCTCTGCGTCTCTGTGGTTCGATTTTCCGTAGCCTGTGCGTAAGTCCTGTGCAATTCTCTGCGTCAAAAAATTTAGAACTTTAAATTCCCAGCAGCAATAGCTAAAGCAGCCCAACCAGCTATAAAGGCGACACCACCTAATGGAGTAATTGCGCCTAAATATTTAATACCAGTTAAGCTCAAGGCGTATAAACTGCCTGAGAAAATAGCAATGCCAATAATAAATAGCCATCCACTAGCAATTAAAGTAGTTGGAGGTGATTCGAGGCGACTGATGAGGAGAGCAACTACTAAAAGTGCTAGAGCATGATACATTTGGTAGCGAGCGCCAGTTTCAAAGATTAACAGCGATCGCTCACTAATATGCTCTCGCAAAGCATGGGAAGCAAAAGCCCCAGCCGCAACTGACAAACCGCCGAAAACGGCAGCTACACTCAAAAAAATCTGCGTCATGAGACTTATTTATCAACAGATTTAGACATCAAAATGATATGATACAGCCCCTTCTTCATTGACTTTAAAATTTGCATTGAATTCTTTAGCTTTTTCGTCTAAAAATTCTCGCGCAGTAGAAGCTGGTAGTTGTGACTGAATTGCAAAGCCTAAGACAGTAACTCTCCCATGATTTTCTTGTAACATTTGATAGAAAATTGATTGTAAGCGATCGCTCACTTGTTGCTGAAGTACTTTTTGTTCACTCTTACTGCGACGGTATAAAGATAAACTTAACCAACCACCCAAAATCATTGTCGGTACACCAAAAATAAAACTTTGGCTGGCGGTAGTATCCAGCATATAAAGAGCTTCTTTATTCACAAAATCCTTGCCGGAATCTGCATCATCCCCTGATGGAATTGGCTTGAGCATAGTATTTCTCTCACTTACCGCAGAGACAGATAGTGTCAAAAACATGAATCCGAGTGTCAGTAGCCAACCCGCAGCCAATTTTTCAGCAGTCTTCATAACTCGATTTTAAATTGAGACTTTGCTTGTGATTTTAACCCCACTTTCATCAACGTTCCAGTTTATCAAGACTTACACACACAAATTGTCTGTTGAGACTGGGTGTAGGGGTATAAGGGTGTAAGGGTTTTGAATACCTACACCGTTCTCGAAACCCTTACTTTTGCATTTATTTGCGTAAGTTCTAAACAGATTAAACTTGCAAGCGATCGCGTAAAATTTCTTGAATTAAACTATGTACAGTTTCTTTGCTTAAACTACCATCTACTCGCACAATGCGGGATGGGTGCGCCGCAGCTAACTGGCTATATCCTTGTTGAACACGGCGATGAAAGGTGATGGCTTCTTGCTCAATGCGGTCTAAACCTACGGCTTCTCCATGTTTGCGGCTAAGTCCCACCTCAACATCCACATCTAACCAAATAGTCAAATCACTTGTTAAGCCAGATGTCGCAATATAGTTGAGTTGTTCAATTAAACTCATATTCAAACCCCGACCGTAACCTTGATAGGCAACAGTAGAATCAGTGTAGCGATCGCATAATATATATCTTCCTACTGCTAAATTGGGCTTGAGTTCTTGTTCAACGTGTTGGGCGCGGTCAGCCGCATATAATAACAGTTCAGTTACATCTGCAACTGGTTTATCTTCCGATTTTTCCAGCAATAAGCGCCGCAAATGCGAACCTAACTCTGTTCCTCCTGGTTCACGAGTGACCACTACCGAAATACCCAAACTTTCTAACCACTGACCACAAAGCTGCATTTGTGTTGTTTTGCCGCAGCCTTCTACCCCTTCAAATACAATTAATTTGCCACTCATGCTGGTTTACTTCTGTCCTTTGTCCTGTGTCACTGGTAAGATTTAATTACGCATTTGTATTAGTTATTTTGGCAAGTTTTGGACAACAGTCATAAAAAGAGCAGGATCATTCAACCTCTGAGACAGAACTAATCAATCTTGAATTGCGATCGCAGTATTTTCTCCTTTATATTTGACTAGTTCTTCATCCATACCATCTTCAATGAAAATGGTGGCGATCGCATCAATCCTGGCATGAAACAACGCTTCAGATTTATTGTGCAACTCATCACACACTGAATCTAGTAAAAAATTGCCAATCAAAAGGGTTCCTGTCCACTCTCATAAAGTTCACCTAGGAGTGCATTATTATGCCACGCAAGTTTGGAGAAATTGCTTTTACGCCTGAAGTTCAAGCCGCGCAGCTACAACGAGGTTCGCGGCAAACCTATGAACGCTATATTGCTAATGGCCCTGCTAACGATTCAATTACTCCACAAATTGCGGAATTTATTGCTTGTCTTGATGGATTTTATTTGGGAACAGTCAATTCTCATGGCTATCCTTACATTCAGTTTCGCGGTGGAACACCAGGCTTTCTCAGAGTACTGAATGAAAAAACCTTGGGTTTTGCCGACTTTTCGGGAAATGTGCAGTACATCACAGTGGGTAATTTATCAGGAGAAGCAAAAGCATTTCTGTTTTTGATGGATTACCGTCACCGCAAACGCCTTAAAGTTTGGGGAACAGCCGAATATATTGAAGGTGATACAGCTTTAATTGAACAACTGCGTATCCCTGGCTACCCAGCAGAAATTGAACGAGCGATTTTGTTTCATGTTGAGGCTGTCAGTGAAAATTGTCCTCAACACATTCCCATTCGCTATTCAGTGAATGAGGTTGAAGCTATAATGGCTCCTTTACAAGCGAGAATTACGGAGTTGGAGAAATTGTTAAGCGATCGCAATAAAAGCAGATAAACGCCATTTTAATTTTTTTTGCCAATGTGAAAAGCCGAGATATATGAAAGTTGCAGACTTCCACCAAAGTCATTATTTATTCGTTGACTTAATTCAGCAAATAAGATTTTTTTGGTGTCTGCATCTAATTGTATATATGGTGAATAGGTATTGAGCAGCGTTAAATATTCATCGGTACTATAAACTACTTCAGAAGTAACTTGACCAAATTTTATATCTTTAAATTTTCCCGAATCAATAAATATACTCCCGAATCCCTTGAATATTTCTTGTTGAGCTTGCCAACTTTCATAACGGTCAAGAGATGGAGCGTGTTTTTGATAAACTTCAGACAATCTTTGGTAAACTTCATAACTAGGTTGTAATTCTTTATTCCAGAATAAAAGTAAATGACCATTATCTTTTAAAGCACTTGCAGCCTTGGGATATCCTATTTCTGCTGGTATCCAGTGAAAGGAACTTGCAGCTAAAACAGCATCAAACTGCTCAGATTGTAAAGCCCATTCTTCAAAAGATATATTTTGAATCTCCACATTTGGATAAGATTGACAATTTTGTTTAGCCAACTCAAAAAAATCTGGATTTGGTTCTAGACAGAGTATGGAATAACCTAATTGAGCAAATGAAGTTGTTGCTGTTCCAGGGCCACAGCCCACTTCTAAAATTTTGACATCTGGAGATAATTGAGCAGCTTTAATAACTTGCTCAATAAAATTTTGTGGATAGCGAGGTCTGGTTTTGTTATAAGCTTCTGCTGCTGGAGAATACCAGTTTTTTCGTATTTCCAGGTCTTTGTTAGCGAAATTGGCTATAGTTTGTTTAAAGTTTTCCATAGTTCCCCCCAATAGTAATAATACAATCAGTAATTTAAATTATTCAGTATAGAATAATCAATTCAACTAATTACTGAAATTTTGCTAAAAACTTCAGTATAGCTTGAGTAACTGCTTCTGTTGATTCAATCAAAAAACCATGCCCGCCAGTTTCTATTATTTGCAGTTCAGCTAGAGGAATATTTTGAGCAAGTTGTTCAGAAAAAATTACGGGAGTGAGAATATCTTGTTTACCAACCATGACTAGAGTTGGACAATTAATATCTTTAATTCTATCGGTTGTGTCATGGTTAATAATTGCTCGGCTTTGATGGTATATTCCATCTGCTGTAGGCGTAAAAGGATAGTTAGTTACCCATTCAATTAGTTGGTATACCATTTCTGGAATAGCATAAAAATTATCAGTAAATATCCAAGGTAATATGAGTTTTTCATATAATTTTAAGTCTATTTTTGTGGCAACATCACCCCAGCTTTCAACTAGTTGATGAAATCGCTCATTACCTTTAGCTAAAGAAGCAAGTAACACTAAACTCTTGACTTTTTTAGGATACAGCAATGCTAATTCTTGGGCAATTTGACCACCCATTGAATGACCTATTATGTGCGCCTGTTTTATACCCAGAACATCTAGTATTGCTGCGGCATCCTTAGCCATTTGTTGAGTACTATAAGGGCTATTAGGAGCAGAACTTTGCCCAATACCTCGATTATCAAAACGAATCACTTGATAGTGAGAAATTAGGTGTGGTAATAATAGCGACCAGTAAGAGCGATCGCACATAAACCCAGCAATCAACAACACAGGTTCACCAGTACCTTTAACTTCGTAAAATATGTCAATTCCATTAACCTGAACTTTGGGCATTACTCATTCATCATAATTGGCTTTACAACAGCTTCAAGAACTTGAAATCTGCTTTAAGTTATTTTCCCAGATAATTGCATCTCATGAAATTGCAAAATCAATAATCTTCCCGAATTCACACCGATAACCCCAAAAAATGTCTAAGATTTAACATCAAATTAAAATACGTATTTTTCCTCAACTTTGTTTAATTTCAAAAATATTCAATCTTAAATTCATTAACCTTCCGCAGAAATCATGAAAACTAGTAATTGCGAGATTTTACGGAAGACTTACCTAGAAAAAACAGGATAGGTTAATTAAAAACAAGTAAGTAATATCAACAACTTAAAGTTCAGCGTTCAGCCCAGGTAAATCGGATGGTGCAGAATACAAAAACCACAGCCAAATAAATAGCTTGGCTAAGTTTTTATTTACCAATTTTCCTAGTTTATTCATCAAAAAGGAGGTAATAACTATCAAAACTGCTGAATATTCCACCCTACAACTTTACCTTGCATCGAATATTGGTGCTGATGTAGATGCAAAAAGCATTTTAACTTACCCCATCTCTAACGAGAGTCCGGCAATCGAAGCCAATAGCTATTATTTTGGGCATCCAGAATGGGCAAAAAACTACTTTGAAGCTTGCCATCGTAACGATATATTCAAATCTCGCTGGCAAGCAGCTACGGGTAGTTGGGATGACAAAATTATCGTGGACATCGGTTGTGGCCCTGGTAATATCTTTGCCACACTTGGCGGTAAACCAAAATTACTCATTGGTGTGGATGTGAGTTATGGCGGACTGGAAATGGCGCAAAGTCTGGGCTATACACCTGTGTTAGCAGATGCCCATAACTTGCCTTTTGTCTCTGGTTTTGCTGATATTGTGGCGGTAAATGCGACATTACATCATTGTGATCAGATGGATGTAGTTTTAGCAGAAGCAGCACGTTTAGTTCGTCCTGGGGGAATCTTAATCACAGACCATGATCCTCATCGCAGTGCTTGGAATTTCCAAGGGTTAGGGATGTGGTTATGGCAGTTGCGTCTGGGACTTTATCGGTTCATTAAACGCGGTGGTCATGCTTCCGCCGCAGAACAAAGTTGGGGGTTAGCAACTGAGGTTCATCATCGACCGGGGGATGGAGTCACAGCAGAAATGTTTCACCGAACTTTAGAACCCCTTGGGTTTACCGTGAAAACTTACCCTCACAACCATCAGCTGGGTACAGAAACTTTTGAGGGTAATTACGGCCAGTCGGAATGGAAGTATCGCTTTGCTCAATTACTGTCAGGGATCAATCCTAATTCATCAGAAGCAGCCCTATCGTTGATGTGTGTGGCTACGCGACATACTGAGTAATCTGCAATCCAAAATCTAAAATTCTTCTGCTCCTAACCTCTAGCCGCTTCTTCTGGTTTGCCTTTTTTAAATAACCAAGTTGCGAGTATGGCAAGGGCAATTCCGGCAATGATAAAACAAGGTGCATAGCCAAAATTATCTACCACTCTCCCAAAGACGGCCGCACCAATTCCCTGACCGATAAATAAGTTAAAGGCAAATAACGAGACTGCTGTACCTCGTGCTTCTGGTGCTAGTTCGGTGGCTTGGGTTTGCAGGGTGCTGTGCATCATATAAAAAGCCAACCCCATCAAGGTGCAGAAGGGAATAAATAATAGCCAATTGTGTAATAATGCGATCGCTAAAAAGCAAATACACATTGACCAGCCACCAACTCCCATCAGTCGAGTTTCACCTAGCCGCTGCACTAACCACTTAACGCTGCGGCTATAAATTAAGCCACCCAAACCAAAACTACTCAACATAAACCCAATGGTTACATAAGGTAAGCCATATCTATCGCGCAGAAATGCACCAACGTAAGCAAATGCTCCCATCAAGCAAAAGCCTTCAATAAATACGGCGATAATCACTGTTCGGGCCGTTGGTTGAGTTAGTAATTGATAATATGGCTTGAATGTTGCCAGACTAAATCGCTCTGTAGAACGATTGCCATCTCGAAAATTACGCGTTCCTCGCCATAGTAAACCAGCGATCGCTAAAGAAACAATCCCAAACAATAAAAAGATGTCGCGCCAGCTAATATACTCGCCAAATATCCCACCCAAGCTACCGCCGAGAATTTGACCCAGTACCAACGCACTTAAATATTTGCCAATGGCGGCTTGACGTTCTGTATAGGGAAAATTATCACCGATATAAGCTAATGTCACAGGGATAATACCTGCGGCAAACATTCCTGTGAGAAACCGCAGTAAAGTTAGTAGGGCAATATTGGAGACAAACGCACAAAGGGCTGTACCCACGGCAAACGCCGTTAATGCGGCTGTAATCACTTTTAATTTGCCGATGCGATCGCCCAACGGGCCGTAAACTAACTGAAATAATCCATAAGGAATCGTATAGGCCGAGACAATCACCGCCGCACTACCAACACCAACATTAAATTCGTTGGCAATAATATGCAGCAGCGGATCAATTACCCGCACATCAGCAATCACCATAAAAGCAGCAGCACCCAAAAGTCCTAAAGATACAGGTGTCTTATCTGTCTGCCCTATTAACCTACCCACTTAATTCTCCTGTGTAAAGTGCTGAGTGCTGAGAAGGGTGTAAAGGTTTGAAAGTGAGGATTTTCCCTTACACCCGACACCCCTAAACCCATACACTCTTCAATTATTTAATTTGTAACTGTCTTTGCTGATTGGTTGAACAACAAATTTCGTGATTTGTCGATATCTAAAGCTTGATTTTTGAATGCTTCGGCTTTCTCGTAGGCACGAATTGTTGCAGGACGAGCTTTAATTGCTTCAAACCAGCGTTGGATATTGGGAAAATCTGCTAATTTTTGACTTTGGCGTTCATAAGGCACAATCCAAGGATAAGCGGCGATATCTGCAATGGAATAATCACCAGCAATGAATTCTTTATCTGCTAGTTGCTTATTTAGCACTGCATATAAGCGTGCTGTTTCGTTGACATAGCGGTTAATTGCATATTCAATTTTTTCGGGAGCGTAGGTACTAAAGTGGTGATTCTGTCCGGCCATTGGCCCCAAACCCCCCATTTGCCAAAACAGCCATTGCAGTACTTCTACTCGTTTTCTAATATCTGGAGGAATTAATTTCCCGGTTTTTTCGGCTAAATAAAGCAAAATTGCCCCTGATTCAAATACTGAAACTGGCGCACCCCCACCGGCTGGTTCATGGTCAACGATCGCCGGGATACGATTGTTAGGAGAAATCTTGAGAAAGTCTGGTTGAAACTGCTCCCCAGCACCTATATTGATAGGCACAATTTTGTAAGGTAATTCCGCTTCTTCCAGAAATATCGTGATTTTATGACCGTTGGGCGTTGTCCAATAGTAAAGCTCAATCATGATTTGATTCCCATGAAGTGTGAATTATGAAGTGTGAAATTTCATACTTCACACTTCATACTTTTTCTAACCTTGATATGGATTACCGACTTTATCTACAAATACGTTGTGAGAAAATGGTAAGCGGCCAGGATTTAAGCGAGGTTCTGCGGCATAACCTACAGGAACGATAACAGCGATCGCTAAATTTGGATCATCTGTTGCACCAATTACTTCTTTAACTTTGTCTTCAATCCAGCCATTCATAAAGCAGGTAGATAACCCCAAGCTTTCGGCTGCTAATACTAAATGGGTAGAAGCAATAATCGCATCTTTGATAGCATATTCCCGCCGTTTGTCGCCTAAACCAGCTTGGAATTGCGGAATAGAATTTCTAAAATAGTTGACAGTACCTTCATTCCAAGCGCCAGTTTGCAATCCCTGGTCTAAAATTGGAGTCAAATCTTGTTCCCCTGCACTGGAATCAGCTGCAAATACAAAAGTTACAGGTGCTTCGATAATTTGCTTTTGATTCCAAGATGCTGCGGCTAAGGCTGCTTTTTGCCCTTCATCTTGCACCAGAATAATTCGCCAGTCTTGAATATTAAAGCTACTGGGTGCTGCTACCGTTAACTCTACCAGTTGCTTGAGTAATTCTGGTGCGATAGGGTCTGTTTTAAAAGTTTTAATAGAACGACGCTGAAGAATAGCGCTGGGTACATCTAAAGCTTTTGTTTGAGTGATTGGATTCATGAGATTTTCCCCTGAAAGGTAGGTTACAGGCATTATATATTTGGCTACCTGCTGACTAGCAGATTTATTGTTTCATTTCAAGTTCATATCGCTTCCCTTCTACAGGTGAAGTGCTGAGGGTTGAGGGTTGAGTAAACACTCTTCCTCTGCCCCCCAGCCCCTATACCCTTACACCCACACCCCACACTCCTGACTCTTATTGTTGTGAAATATACTGTGCTAAAGTCTTAGTCAATGTAGATTTTGGCACTGCACCAACAACCGTATCCACTTGCCGACCACCCTTAAATATCATAAGTGTAGGTATAGTGCGAATTCCGTAATGGCTGGCAACAGTGGGATTTTGATCCGTGTTCACCTTCACTACTTTTACCTGTCCTTCATATTCGGTGGCAACTTCATCAACAACTGGCCCAACCATCCGACAAGGGCCACACCAAGGAGCCCAAAAATCCACTAAAACTGGTACCTCACTGTCTAAAACTTCTGGCTTGAAAGTGGCTTCTGTGACATTTGTAACAGATGACATAGTTGCCTTCCTGTTTTAATTCGTTTATTCGATTTTATCGAATAATTAAAATATACGCTAGTTCAAGAGATAATACAAGTATGAGATTTTTATATCACCCAGACAAAAAAGATATATCACTATCTGCGGTATTGTATGCGTTAGGCGACCCCGTGCGGCTAGAGATTGTGCGGTTGTTGGCAACCAAAGGAGAGCAATGCTGTGCGGATTTTGATTTTGCGATCGCCAAATCTACCATGTCCAACCACTTTAAGATTTTGAGAGAGTCGGGTGTAGTCTTGACTCATAAAGAGGGAACCCAGCACATTAATCAATTGCGGCGCGAAGATTTAGAAATGCTCTTTCCTGGTTTATTAGAAGCAGTATTGCGATCGGCACAACCATTGTTTTTGTGTCAAAAGTCAATGGTCAAGAGTCAATAATAAATTTTCAGACTTCAGACTTTTTCACCCTATGTCATCATAGTTAAGGTGAACACATTCGGGAGATAAGACCACGGTTTACGCACGCCCTTTAGCACGGTTAATCGAACAGTTGCAACGTCTACCAGGAGTAGGCCCCAAATCAGCCCAGCGACTGGCTTTGCACATTTTGAAGCGACCAGAAGCAGAAGTAGAGGCTCTGGCGCAAGCGTTGGTTGACGCAAAAAAACAAATAGGCTTGTGTTCAGTCTGCTTTCACTTATCTGCGGAGCCAGTTTGTGAAATCTGCCGCAATCCCAACCGCGACAATCAAACCATCTGCGTTGTAGCTGATTCGCGGGATGTGATTGCGCTGGAAAAAACCCGCGAATACAAAGGTAAATATCACGTTTTAGGTGGAGTGATTTCCCCAATGGATGGAATTGGCCCAGAACAGTTGAATATCCAACCTTTGGTGCGACGGGTGAGTCAGCAAAAACCCCAAGAAGTGATTTTAGCAATCAGTCCGAGTATAGAAGGGGAAACCACCACACTGTATATTGGTCAACTACTAAAACCTTTTACAAAGGTGACACGAATTGCCTTTGGTTTACCTGTAGGTGGAGATTTAGAGTACGCCGATGAAGTAACCTTGGCCAGAGCCTTAGAAGGACGGCGAGAGTTAGATTAGTTTTTCGGCTCAGATTGAAACTTCATTTGACTATTGACTATTGTCTAAAAGTTGGTTCCAGGCTGTAACTACTCGTTGTAACTTTGTGGGTAAGTTATTTTGTGAAATATCGTTATATTGCACTGTACCTACTCTGCTGCTCAGAGTGTAGGTAACATAATCTGCCGCATTGGCTGGTGCTGGATAACTCACATTTCTAAAGTCCCATTTAGTGCGTTGTAGCAATTCTTCAAATTGTTGTACTTGTTGGCGAGAAATGCGGCGCACACTACGTTCGGAATCATTAGCATCACCAATGCGTACGCGAATCAAACTCCCGTCATTGAGTAAGACTGTTTGGTAGGTTCTCCCAGCAAAACCACCGCTGGAGATGTGGCGGAATACTATACCTTGATCTAAAGGTGGAGGTAATTCACTGGTGGGAATGGGTTTTGCTATGTTAGTTGAACTCTCATTTTGAGACACCTTGACGCGTGAACCATCGTTATCTGATAAGAACACCCAGCGCTGATTTGCTGCACCTACAGTTACTTGCCAACCAGAGACAACGATGGGATCACAAGGATAGGGAGGAGTGGAGCGATCGCAACCATCTGACCAATCTGTTGCTTTAAAATTTAGAATAGATAGCGATCGCGCTGATAATCCTGAAACTTCTTGTGCTTGTTGTAAAACTGCTTCTCGAATTTTTCTCGGTAATTCATTTTGTGATGAATTATTTGCCGAAGCTAAACGTAAAGAACGCCCATTATTATTAGTATGATAAGTCCACTTTTGTCTACCATTAGATACTACGACTAGCCAACCAGGAACTAATGCTTGAGTACAAAATTCATTTGGTTGTGGTAGTTCTAAACAACCATTGCGCCAAGTCTTTTGACTATAATTAACAACTTGCAATTCTCCTCTCGATGTTCTGACTCTGCTGGCTAAATCTCTTAGCACCGCATTAGAGACTGATGGTGGTAAGCGATTTGGTTTATTTTTATCTGCGTAAACTTCATTGGTAGTTGCAGGTGGAAAGTTTGTTGGGTTAGCTATGGCACTTTTGATCAGGGTTAACCCACTACCAACAGACAAAATACTAGTCAAAATTAAGGCGGTAAAAATTCGGGCTTGATTGGTTGTTTGCGGATTTTTTAGCATAAGTTTCATAAATAAAGTGCCTCTATTAGTCAATATTTAAGGCATTAAAAACTGATATCTAGTAATTAATGACAAAAAATGTACAGTCCCAAAATTATATGTATTTGGGATTGTTAAAAAGTCTGTCTTGTGAAGCAGACATGAGGAGAGACGCTGGTATACGGATGGTTTGTTCCTGTATTTTTACCAAAAATTAACAAGATTAAAAATACGTTTATAAATAAATTGCAATTAGTATATGATGCTTTGTTAAGCACTCACTGCTTGGTTTTCAATTAATTGATTATGAGAAATATCAAACCTAATAGTAGTTGCTGCCCAGTTTTTTAAATCTGGTGCTAACCAAACTAGCTGGCTCAGAACTTCATTATTAACCCACAATATTACAGGAAAATGCAAATTTTTGCGAAACTCATCTCGCATGAGATTTGTACTGATCAGCATTTGTGGGATTGCTACAACAGATTCTAAACCATGCACCATCAAAGCTTGAGGTTGCGAGATATCGATAGTATTTGTGATAGTTGTATAAAGTGTTTCATCTGTAGGCAATAATCTCATTTCTTGAATTTCTACAGATGACAATTCTTGTAAAAATTTCAGTATCTGCTGTTGTTGAGGAATAGAGTCGCAACAGGCTAATATCAAAGAAAATTCTCCCTCTGCAACCTTCATCGCTCTTGCTAACCTCTCAACTGCTGCAAGATTATTGCCTAAATTATCTGCGGAGTTACTAGTAATATTCATTACATACCTTGCACCAAGTCTTCAAGATGGCTTATTTATATAGTGAAGTTACTTATTTGTTTGTTACTTGTATTACGAGTACTAGGATAAGTTTTCTTGTTGTAAGAAATAGCATAATCCTAAATGTCGAATATTAGGTAAATAAGTCAATATTTGTATACATATACTTTATCTAATTTTATGTAACTATAATTACAATGCTACTAAAGCAACAGGGAATAAGCAGACACAAAGACTAATGACACTAAACAAACCTGAAACCCTTATGATGGATGGGTATAAGGGTATATGAGTGTAGGGAAGAACTGTTATGTCTGGGCAGATGTCTAAGCAACTTCTGCTCAGACATAGCAGTCATTTTTCCATGTTTTCTTTTGTCTGTAACCAAATATGAAAAAATTTGCCAAGTGGTGTGTTGAGTTATTTGTCTGGAATCTGTATCACAGCCGGAAACAAGCTTTTTTCGCCGTTATAGTTGTTCTCAGTGCGATCGCTACATTCCTACTTTCATTTCCCATTGCGGCGCAAAATCTGCCGACGCGTTCAGAATTAAGGGGAGTATGGTTAACAAATATTGATAGTGAGGTGTTGTTTGAACGCAGTCGTCTGAAGAATGCTTTGCAGCGCCTGGATGAATTAAACTTCAATACAGTTTATCCGGCGGTATGGAATTGGGGATACACATTATATCCCAGCAAAGTAGCGGCAAAAGTAATTGGGCGATCGCTTGATCCCACACCAGGGTTGCAAGGACGCGATATGCTCAAAGAAATTGTCGATGAGGGACATAAACAAGGGTTAACAGTGATTCCCTGGTTTGAATTTGGGTTTATGGCTCCCGCAGATTCTTCATTAGCTAAAAATCGCCCCCAATGGCTGACAAGTCGCAGCAATGGCACAAAAATTGTCAAAGAAGGCATACATGATAGAGTTTGGTTAAATCCCTTCCACCCAGATGCACAGAAATTTATCCAAGATTTAATCGTAGAAATTGTCCGCAACTACGACATTGATGGGATTCAATTTGATGACCATTTCGGCTTGCCTTCAGAGTTAGGCTACGATGCGTATACAGTTGCACTGTATAAAAAAGACCATCGGGGAAAAGCACCATCGAAAAATCCCAAAGATCCTGAATGGGTGCGTTGGCGGGCGAATAAAATCACCGACTTTATGAAGCGGGTGTTCACAGCTATTAAAACTACAAAAAAGAACTGTTTAGTTTCTGTTGCGCCTAATCCTCAGCGTTTTTCTTACGAATACTTTTTAGCTGACTGGCAAAAATGGGAACGTCTGGGACTTGTGGAAGAATTGGTGTTGCAGATATATCGAGATGACTTGAATGTGTTTATCAAAGAATTAGAGTATCCAGAAGTAAAAACTGCCCGCAGTCATATTCCTGTGAGTATTGGCATTATCACTGGGTTAAAGAACAAATCAATTCCATTTGCCCAAATTCAAAACCAGCTGCAGAAAGTCCGCGATCGCAACTTTGCTGGTGTCTCTTTCTTTTTCTACGAAAGTCTGTGGAATCTCAGCAAAGAATCAGCCTCAGCACGCCAAGCCAGTTTACAGAAAATGTTCCCCACACCAGCAAATTACCCAAATTTATTAGCGGGCTGGAAACCGTAGACAAGGCAAATCTAAACTAAGTCCGCCGATCAAGGGTTGGGAACCCGCGTAGGCGGGTTTTTTCTTTATAGCCGCTATATGTAGTGATACCTTTTCGTGAAATGGGTTCCATAAGTCAAGCTGTAGATATATGACTAGTGGCACTAATATTGGTAGGCTGATTAATCTAAATTTCTTTGCAATTATGCAACGTTTGTCGCAATTTGCTAGGGTTGCTCCCAGACATCGACGGCTTTTGATTTTATCACTAGGGCTATTAGCTTTAGTTGCTGCTCATGGAATGGCGCTGATCTACCGTATTCAGCCGGGAGTTTCTTTATGGTTTCCGCCATCTGGGGTAGCGATCGCCCTTAGTTTCTGGTTTGGCATAGATGGTATCATCCTCACAGGTCTTGCATCTTTCCTCATGTCTCCTTTTTGGGGATTGTATGGTTGGGAGCAGTGTATTAGTTTCACCGATGTTGTAGAACCTCTAGTTGCTTGGTTACTTTACTGTCGTCTTTGGAAAGGTTCTCTCATATTTAATTCCCTCAAAGACGCGGCTATTTTTACCTTAAGTGTACCTTTAATAGCCAGCACTAGTTTAGCTGTAGTCGGTAGTTTAACTTGGGTAGCCATAGGCAAAATGCCCATTACTAACCTAACTACCAGTATTACTCATTGGTGGTTAGGTAATGCGATCGGGATTATGGGGATTACACCGACAATTTTGCTAATATTAACTCCTTATCTGCAATCTTGGGGTTGGTTATCTCGTTCTCAAATATCAGATTCTGCATCACCAGCTTTCAGATTTCTAGCCTGTCGTCCTCTCTTAATAGAAGTCAGCACTATCTTATTTTTATGTATTAGCATTGCGTCTGTGACTGTTTCGGAAGTTTCCGCAAATAGCAACACAGATTTTCGGTTTCAACAGTTATCTTTTTTGAGCTTTATTCCCGTAATGTGGGCTGCTACACGTTTCGGAGTCTCTACGGGAATGATCATCTCTACATTTTCAATATTAATAACGCTTTTTTCTTATTTATTAATATATCCTAATGCGATATTATTACCGCGTTTTCCAGTACAGCCAGAAGTTTTACACGTTCACAAATTAAGTCTCTTGGTGCAATCTATGGTGACTTTATTAGTCGGAGTTGCCATTACAGAAAGAGCAAAAATTCAAGTGGAATTGGCTATAGAAAAATTCAGAATCGGAGAATATCAAGCTCGTGCTGAATTATCAGAAAAACTCATTCAACTCAATGATTCTTTAGTGCAAACCAATGTTCATTTAGAAGACTCCAATCGAGAAAAAGATAAATTATTAAAAGCTGAAAAAGCTTTACGTAATCGCCTCAGCAATATTTTAGAAAGTATGACAGATGCTTTTATAGCAGTTAATCAAGATTGGCAAATAACATACATTAATCAACAAGCTGCAAATATTCAAGGTGTAAAACCAGAAACTATAGTTGCTCAAAATTATTGGGAGCAATGGCCAGGAATGCAAGGTCAAGAATTTGAGCGTGAATATTATCGGGCGATCGCAGAATCAATACCTGTACATTTTGAAGCATTATATATCCCGAAAAATATGTGGTTAGAAATTCACGCTTACCCTTTTGAAGATGGTCTAGGTATATTCTTTCGGGATATTACTGAGCGCAAAGAAGCAGAAGTAGAACGCGCAAATATTTTAGCAAGAGAACAATCTGCCCGCAGTGAAGCGGAAAAGGCTAATAAAATAAAAGATGAATTTATTGCCGTTCTTTCTCATGAATTGCGGACTCCGTTGAATCCTATTTTAGGTTGGGTAACACTACTCAGAAGACGCAATTATGAAGATGATAAGCTGACACATGGATTAGAAACTATTGAACGCAATGCTAAATTACAAATTCAACTGATTGAAGACTTATTAGATATTTCTCGGATTCAACAAAGAAAGATAATTTTAAATCTTCAGCCTGTAAATTTAATTGAGATTTTGCAAGCATCTCTAGACACTGTTGCTTTAGCTGTTGAGGCAAAGAAACTGCAAGTTAACAAAATATTTCATGTTGATACAGCATGGGTTACAGGTGATGCTGAACGCTTACAGCAGATAATTTGTAATTTACTTTCCAACGCCATTAAATTTACTCCTGCTGCTGGTAAAGTAGAAATTATTTTGGAGCAAGTTGATACCTTTGCTCACATTCAAATTCAAGACAACGGTAAAGGTATTAGTCCAGAATTTCTGCCATTCGTATTTGATTATTTTCGGCAAGCTGATGGCACAATCACCCGTCAATTTGGTGGTCTAGGATTAGGTCTAGCAATTGTGCGCCATCTCACAGAACTGCATGGTGGAACTGTACAAGCCGAAAGTCTAGGGGAAGGAATGGGTGCAAAATTCACAGTTCAATTACCCCTGATGTTGGATTTTATTCCACAGAACAAAAACACTGCAACTGTTCATCATGACTTAAACTTAGCCGGGTTACATATTTTGGTGGTAGATGATGATTTAGATACAGGAAAGTTTTTGACTGTGGTATTAGAGCAATTGGGTGCTAAAGTGAGTGCGATCGCATCTGGTAGCCAAGCATTAGAATTTCTCGCAACCAGTAAAGCAGACATACTGTTAAGCGATATCGGAATGCCAGGAATTGACGGATATATGCTAATGCGTCTGATTCGCGCCCTCCCACCCGAACGAGGCGGACAAATACCCGCGATCGCCCTCACAGCCTACGCAGGTGAGATAAATCAACAACAGGCTTTAGCCGCTGGGTTTCAAATCCACTTAGTTAAACCTGTTGAACAACCACAATTGCTAAAAGCGATCGCCCAAATTTTGCCTAACTTATAGCAGTCCCACCTCGGAATAAATTCCAAGTCTCATACCGCAAGTCTTCTAAAGAAGACTCAAAGAGAAATGGATTCCAGTCTACTTCAGTAGACTTTGGCTATCAGCCTGGAACTTTAGTTCAAGGCGGGATACAGTTTCATACTGTAAATTTTCGATTTGTTTGTACACAATAGGGAGTTAAAAAAGTCTATTTTCCAGCAGGAAGCGGTAGTTCTATCCCTAATTTGTCGCCTATTTCCATAACATTATTTGTAAAATCTGTCATACCTGCAATGGGAGCAGCAATTAAAGTAGCAGCAGTTAGTAAAGCTATGAGACGCTTTTTAAGTTTGGTTTTATTCCGTTCTGGTTCTGGCTTGCGAATTTCTGCTTCTACATCATCAATATCTATGATGATTTCTTCTCGGTCATCTGGGGGGAATTGGGCGGCGGTTTGGCGCAGGTTGCCGATGAGTTGCAGAATTTCGGTAATGTTTGCGCCACTGGTTTGAGTGAAATCAGACGCTTGCTGACTGGCTTTGTCTTGGACTTGGTTGGCAAAGATACCGATGTTTGAGTTTTGAAAGTTGTTTGTGTTTTGTGTCATAGGTTTATATTCTGCTTGGTTGTTATTGTAAATCTGGTTAACAATTGTGAGGCGATCGCGCTCTAACTCATCTCTTTGTAATTTCTGACGCGATTCTAATGATTCGTAACCGTCTAAAAGTTGACGTAAATTCAGTTTTAATTTTAATTTGCCAATGGTGAATGTGCTTTCCCCCATTGATTCCTGTCCCAAGAGTTCTTGATAGTCGGGGGGTGGATGATTGGGATAACCAGGGACAGGAACCCATTCGCTGATTTCAAGATTAGGAAGACTCGTGTGGATTTTCTTGAAGTCATGGCGGAGGATGCTGAGAAATGAACGGCGGGTTTCTTTGCGTCCGCTAATGGTGATGAAGATTTTTTTGTCTTCAGGGTCGGCTTTTATCCGTGCAATGTTATAGATTTCGTTATTTTCTTGATATTGCAGCATTACGCCACTGCGCCAATAGACTTGGTTATAGATTTTTTCGTGGGTGTTGACGATAAAGCGAGAGATAATGCTATTGGGAAGAATGCGGTAATGGTATTGAAATTCCAGGGTTTCGCCTTCTAATTCTGTTTCCGCTGGTTGGTCTTTGGGTAGAAGTCCTGCAATTAGGAATTTTGGCGGGTGACATTCTAGGGCAAAGCAAAGCTCAAATTCTTTCATCAGCCCAATCAGATAATTGTGGCGCTGGATGGGGTAACGTTGTGGATTGAGAATACGTCTCAGGTCGGCGAGTGTGAAAATGCCTTTGGTTTGAGTTTTGAGAATTTCATCGCTGAGAAGTGCGTAAATGCCTTCTGTCACCCAGTTGGGTTTGAGGACGTTGGTATCTTTAAGGATAGGATGGTCGCGGAAGTTGAGAACTAAGCCGAGTCGATGCAGCAAGTCGATGAGTTGTTCTTGGTTTTGTTCTTCGGGAATTTTGTTTTTGTAGCAGATGCCGATATAGTTGCTGTAGCTGATGAAGTCTTGGGGCATTGATTCGAGTTGTTGTTTCACCTCAAACCATGAGAGGGGTAGAAGGTCGTAGACTTCTTTGAGGTTGGCAATTTGCTGAAAAATAGCTGTGCGGAGTTCATTAATGCCGATATTATCTTGGCAGGAAGTTTCGATAATGGCTCGGATATTGGGATATTTTTCGCGTAATGCTTTGCGGTTGATGTCCAGGGGTTGTTCGTCTCTTTTGTTGCCTACAATAATCACAGGAGACTGTCCGCCGAAGCTTTCAATTAATTTCAGCCAATATTCAATGCGATTTTCTTCTTCACTGGTGCGACAATTACAAACTAAGAGATAAAGGCTGCGCTTAGTCAAAAAAAACTGATGGGTGGCATGATAAATTTCCTGTCCACCAAAATCCCAAACATTCAAGCGGATGTCTTTGCTATGAATCTGCACGTTCCAAGTTTGGACATTCAGTCCGTCAGTTTGGGGTTGATTTTTATCATATTTATCGCGGATTAGTCGCTCGATGAGGGATGTTTTGCCGACGCTGCCTTGTCCAACAAGCAAGAGTTTAGCTTCATGTAATGGTCGAGTTTTACTTGTGCGAATTTGCCTCAAGTAATTCAAAATCTTTTTGGTCTCTTTTGAATCTAAAATTTCTAAGGGAATCTCGGTTATTTGGTTGTTACTGAGGTCAAGCTGCCTCAGATTGGTTAATTTTACTAGTGCCTCTGGGATTTCGGTGATTTGGTTGCCACCGAGGTCAAGCTGCCTCAGATTGGTTAATTGAGTGATCGCCTCTGGTATCTCTGTTATTTGGTTGTCACTGAGGTAAAGATCCGTCAGATTGGTTAATTGAGTGATCGCCTCTGGTATCTCTGTTATTTGGTTGTCACTGAGGTAAAGTAGCCTCAGATTGGTTAATTGCGCGATCTCCTCTGGTATCTCGCTTATTTGGTTGTTACTGAGGTAAAGCTCCCTCAAATTGGTTAATTGCGCGATCGCTTCTGGTATCTCTGTTATTTGGTTGTTATAGAGGTCAAGCTGCGTCAGATTGGTTAATTGCGCGATCTCCTCTGGTATCTCGCTTATTTGGTTGTTATTGAGAGAAAGCAACCTCAGATTGGTCAATTGAGCGATCTCCTCTGGTATTTCGCTTACTTGGTTGTTACTGAGGGAAAGCAACCTCAGATTGGTTAATTGAGTGATCGCCTCTGGTATCTCGCTTATTTGGTTGTAACTGAGGTTAAGCTGTATCAGATTGGTTAAATTAGCGATCACCTGTGGAATCTCGGTTATTTTATTGTTATGGAGATAAAGCCCTGTCAGATTGGTTAATTTAGCAATCGCCTCTGGAATTTTGGTCAACTTGTTCCCCGACAAGTCTAACTCTCGCCAACCCTTAGCCGCCGCTTGCTCTATCAGTGCTAACAACTCATCCTGCGTCATAATTCCAAGCCAAAGGGTAAAAGGAAAGCAGACTGTTGAAGATGATTTTAGCGGATTAGGGCAAAATTCTATACCATCACTTTGTAGCGATGCCTGCGGTGGTCACTGAGCGACTGGTGAGCGCAGTCGAACCATGTCGAAGTGCGGGCTACGCCAACGCACCTTGAAATTTTGTGATTAGCGATCGCGCCCAGATGATGCGAAAAGGCGATCGCAAAACATAATAATAGCTATCATTACCAATGCTCTATAACTAATCCATCCACATAATCAAAATCTGAATCATCGGTCACAAGTACCCAACCATGTTCCAGACAATGCGCTGCAATCCAAACATCGTTCATAGGAATTGGTCGTCCTTTGCGCTTCAAAGCCGAACGAGTCTGAGCATAGATAAGTGCGGTTCTCTTTTCCACAGGCACAACCGTACAAACTTCCATAAACTCTAAATATCGAGGAAGATTTTTCAACGTTCGAGTCGAGTTTTCAGCCCCAAACAGTAACTCTCCCGCTACTACCACCGACAAAAATATTTCTGGTAATGCTAACACCCTTGAAACAACATCAGGATCACCATTCAAAAAACGTATTGCAACTGAAGTATCTAATGTAATCTCACCACTCATTTAAATCAACCTGACGACAATCAGTTTGAATTGCTTCCTGCAAATCAGCCGCCTCATCATCACTCAAAATACCAGCAAATTTCGCTAGAGGATGATGACTACGTGTTTTCTGAACACGATGCAAAAAATCTAACATTACTTGAACTAACTCGTCTGGAACCTCTGCAAGTTCTTGGATAAGCTGCTCGCGGCTAGTCATACATTTGCGCTCTTTAGCAAAGTTTTATCGCTTAATATTATAACGAATCAGTGAATCAGTCTCATGGTTCGCTTTTACTTTCTGCTGCTAAATATTCAGCAACCGAGAAAACGGGAACCGGCGATCGCATAACTTTACAACTAGTTTCTGGCGATCGCATATTATACCTGTGATTAATTCTTGGCATTCTTTATCAAAACGAGCGATCAAACTTTGACTACTTAACACTCAAATAGAACCAAACAAACTTTGCGCTTCTCTGCGTTTACCTTTGCGCCACTTTGCGTTTAAACTTTCACCATCTCTTACTGATATTCACTTCCATTATCAGTAAACCAAGTAAATAAAGCATAATTTTAACTATGGACTCTTGACCATTAACAATGACCAAAAAGCAAAAATTTCCTTACCTAGTAGGTTCTAAGTGGACAGCACAACAAAAAGTAGACGGTTGGAGACACTTTCAAGTCGTTAACCGCAAAAATCAGGGTAAGTGGGTTTATGCCGAAATGGTTGCTTCCTGTGACCCCAATGTTCGTTTCTGGATTAATGCCAAATTATTACAAGACCGTTCTCAGTGGTTAGGTGGCTGGCAATCATTACAAGAAATGGAAGCAATTTATAGCAATTCTAATTTTAGTGAGACACCTTTCATTGAGGCTAGAGACGAGAATTTATCTATAGTTGATTGAGCATAAATACTCAAGTCACAGAAATTTTAGTAAAAAGCCTTAATTTTATAATTTTTCACAAATGAATTATTCAGCATTAAAAATCAGTACTCAGATAGTCCATTCAGTAGCAAAACAAGGCTAATTTCGTCTCTAAAAAACTTCTATTGTCACTTTTAGCATCAGTTTATGGATTTTGCTCTTCACTGCCAACCCTATACCTATACTCATTAGGCATCATCATCAACAGATTCTATAGAAACCATACAGAAAGAGAGTTTACATATTTTTGTTTATTGTAACTATTTTTATAAAAAGTAGTTTATAAATATTTATTATAAATATTTTTATAATAAATAAAGGTTTTAAGAATCAATTTTATTTATAAAATGATTAACTGTAGCTTCATAAGCTTGATAGCTAAGTTTTTTAGATTTTAGCCCCCTTTATTTTCTATGTAATTTCGACAATAATGACAATTAACTACCTCACACATTGCCATCGGCGGCTAGGTGAAGGCCAATGTTTGAGCCACAAGTTTGATAAAAAACTATAAGAGGCAGACAACAGTGAAACTAGCAGTCTACGGAAAAGGCGGTATTGGCAAGTCAACAACTAGCTGTAACATATCTGTCGCTTTAGCCAAACGGGGTAAAAAAGTACTGCAAATTGGTTGCGACCCCAAACACGACAGCACTTTTACCCTAACAGGGTTTTTGATTCCTACAATTATTGATACTCTTCAGTCCAAAGACTATCACTACGAAGACGTTTGGCCAGAGGATGTCATTTACAAAGGCTATGGCGGTGTTGATTGCGTAGAAGCTGGCGGCCCACCTGCGGGTGCTGGGTGTGGTGGATACGTAGTTGGCGAGACCGTAAAATTACTGAAAGAACTCAACGCCTTTGATGAGTATGACGTAATTTTATTTGATGTACTAGGTGACGTAGTTTGTGGTGGTTTTGCGGCTCCTTTGAACTATGCAGATTATTGCATGATCGTTACAGATAACGGCTTTGATGCTTTATTTGCTGCGAATCGGATTGCTGCTTCCGTCAGAGAAAAAGCCCGGACTCACCCACTGCGTTTAGCAGGATTAATTGGCAATCGGACTTCCAAACGTGACTTGATCGAGAAATACATAGAAGCAGTCCCCATGCCAGTTCTAGAGGTTTTACCATTAATTGAAGATATTCGCGTATCTCGCGTTAAAGGCAAAACATTATTTGAAATGGCAGAGTCAGATCCTTCCCTGAACTACGTTTGCGAGTATTACCTCAACATTGCCGACCAAATTTTAGCCAGGCCAGAGGGAGTAGTCCCAAATGATACACCGGATCGGGAATTGTTCTCTTTGTTATCCGATTTTTATCTAAATCCGCGTAAACCACAGGTTCCTAATCAAGAAGAGGAATTAGACTTGATGATTGTATAAATCACCAAGTTCTCAGGATGAGGAACGGAATATGGCTTTCTTTAATAGTTTTACAGATTCGATCAGACAAAAGTGGTTGCAATTCTTCCAGGCGAATCGTGACTGGATCACCTTGCACATGGAAGTAGAGTCGGTGTACACCCCTGATGGGGGGAAGCGACCACCTTCTTACCTCATCCTGGGAGTTGTGAACGCGCTAGAGCCAAAACTAGCGCAGTTGATGATGCCATTTTCCAAACTGAATGCTGATGCTGACACCTTAATTGAAGTGTTGGAGTTGCATTTTGACCCAGATATCGCCCTTGGTAATCGCTTGAGTAATCCTCCAGTAGAACCAGAAACCAACCAATATGACTCAACAGTGGTTGTGGCAGATGATAATGCCGATGACAATATTGATGATGAAACTTTAGCAATTTCTCACCTCAACGGTTTTGCCTTAGATGCTAATGAATCAGAGGAAAACGACAATGGATTAAGTGATCTTTCCTTATCCAATGGCCAGAACGGCAAACATGAGTTTCCCGCAGCGATGCCTTTGGCAACGTCTTCTCTGCGAGACGCTACGCGAACGACGATCGCACCAGAGACTGATGATTTTGGCGGTGTTTCCTTCGATAGTGATCCCACATCAGCCACCAAGCTAGATGAAGAAATGCTTGGTGATTTAAACACACCAGATGAAGCAGCTTT
Source organism: Nostoc sp. PCC 7107 (assembly GCF_000316625.1). Lineage (GTDB taxonomy): Bacteria > Cyanobacteriota > Cyanobacteriia > Cyanobacteriales > Nostocaceae > Nostoc_B. The sequence continues at coordinate 1,643,777 of NC_019676.1, forward strand.
TAGTGATGTTTTGTCTGATGTCTGGGGTGATGAAACCGGATTGCAAAAGGGTGAAGAAAATAATGATTTTTTAGGGGAAGAATTACCAACTGGTGTTTTTGATGATTCAGAAATTGCCCGTCTCTTCCCCAACAGTTAATAGTTGCTGTTTAAGTTGAATTTAGGGATTATTCACTGGTGCTATGTGCCGAAAAGCAGGGAAGAGCCACTGCGTTGCGGTGAGCAGTCCGTTGAGTGGCTTTGCCGACTTGTACCCCTACTGGGAAGCAAGCTACGCGCAGCGTTTTTGCCAGGAGAAGGAACTGCGAACCAGAAGGGAGGTAAACTCCGTTGTTGCCAGTGGCGTTAGGGAGTGGGGAATAGAGAGTGGGTGATGATCCTCTCACTGCTATTCACTCCCCAACTCTTCTTGTTGCTAACCCTATATTCATCTGCCGTTAAATAACAATGGGGAGAAAACAAAAATGACTGTCGCTCAACAACCAGAAGCTTTAAACTTTGAGTGCGAAACTGGGAATTACCACACTTTCTGCCCGATTAGCTGCGTGGCCTGGTTATACCAAAAAATTGAAGATAGCTTCTTTTTGGTGATTGGGACAAAAACCTGTGGCTATTTTCTCCAAAATGCAATGGGGGTAATGATTTTTGCTGAACCCCGTTATGCAATGGCAGAGTTAGAAGAAGGTGATATTTCAGCACAGTTAAATGACTACGAAGAATTAAAGCGGTTGTGTGATCAAATAAAACGCGATCGCAATCCCAGTGTGATTGTCTGGATTGGCACTTGCACCACGGAAATTATCAAAATGGACTTGGAAGGTTTAGCACCCAAGTTAGAAAGCGAAATTGGCATTCCTATTGTTGTAGCGCGTGCCAACGGATTAGATTACGCCTTCACCCAAGGTGAAGACACCGTTTTAGCTGCAATGGCAAATCGCTGTCCCAGCCAAGCGCCAACAACAGAAAACGAGAAAAATGAGCGCAACGCCATTCAAAAACTGCTCAACTTTGGTAAGAAAAAAGAAGACGTAGTTCAAGAAGAATCAGAATACGTAGATCATCCTCCCTTAGTTCTCTTCGGTTCCCTTCCCGATCCTGTTGTTACCCAGTTAACCTTAGAATTAAAGAAACAAGGCATCAAAGTTTCTGGGTGGCTACCTGCGAAACGCTTCACTGAATTACCAGTGCTAGAAGAAGGGTATTACGTTGCTGGTGTTAACCCCTTCCTCAGCCGCACAGCTACCACCTTAATGCGTCGCCGCAAGTGCAAATTAATTGGCGCACCCTTCCCCATCGGCCCTGATGGTACTCGCGCTTGGATAGAGAAAATTTGCTCAGTATTTGGCATTACGCCCAAAGGTTTAGATGAACGGGAAGCACAAATTTGGGCAGGTGTAGAAGATTATGTAAAACTCATTCGTGGCAAGTCTGTATTCTTCATGGGGGATAACTTGCTAGAAGTCTCCTTAGCTCGGTTCCTGGTGCGCTGCGGAATGACAGTGCAAGAAGTGGGCATTCCCTATATGGATAAGCGATACCAAGCTGCGGAATTGGCATTTTTAGAGAAAGCTTGCCAAGAAATGGGCGTACCTTTACCCAAGATTGTCGAGAAGCCAGATAATTACAACCAAGTACAGCGAATCTATGATTTAAAACCAGATTTGGTAATTACAGGTATGGCTCACGCTAACCCATTAGAAGCACGCGGCATTAATACTAAATGGTCTGTAGAGTTTACCTTTGCTCAAATTCATGGTTTTGGCAATGCCCGTGACATCTTAGAATTAGTCACTCGCCCGTTGCGTCGAAATAATAATCTGAAAGATTTGGGTTGGGATAAATTGGTTAGAGAAGAAGCAAAGATTTAAGATTGACTTTGTGAATAATTTCATACAATTATGACTTTTGAGGCGAACTTTGTTTAATTCGCCTTTTTTATTTTTGTTCACGCAAAGATGCACAGATAGAAAAGAGCGCAGAACGTTTGTTGTATTAGATACGTTATTTTTTAGTATTTTTCACACTAAAGTGAGCCGATAGATTTAAATATTATGTGAAGATAACGTGAAGATTTTACCCTATGGGCATAGATATTTATTTCAAACATAGCTGGTTGTTAAACATCTCTTATCCTGACTACTTCATAATTAGATATCTTGATAGATTTAATTTGCATCCCTGATGTTCTGTTTGGTTACTTATACAACATTATTAGTCTCTGCTTATGAAACGATTTTGAGGAACTAATTAAATAATATTTGGGTCTACTTATGTAGCTTACATAACAATTTATTTGATACTCAATATCCTACAATCATTTGGCCTTCGGAGGTAATTCCTGAGAAGTCTAGCTGAAGTCAGAATATAGCTGCGCTTTTGTTCGCAAAATTCACTCTCTGGATACTGTATAGTTTCCGAACGTGTGATCTAAATTGAATATATGGAATTGCTATTTTCTGTATCAGCAATCCATAAGTTAAAAAAATCCCACTTTTATATTTTCTTTGTTATTTTGTAGTTAACGGGACAGTTCTCTACCATACGGTGGGTTTAAATATCAATTAAGTCAACGTTTACTCGCATTTTGTAAAGCAAATAAGCATTTTGTGCTTACAGAAACTTATCTCTGCAAGCGCGAAATAAACCGCTGGAATCAATTGCGAACTCAGACTTAAATCTACAACCTGCTAGTGTGTAAAACTCAAAAAAATCACTAACTATCATGCTCAAAACAACTAATCTATCTATTATTCTGACTGCTTTCATTCAGCCTGAAACTTTAGAGAAAAATGCAAAATTATCTCCCAAAAATCCCTTAGCACCATCTCGGTATGATGTTCTGCAACCATTACGTCAACGGCTTGATGAACTCGAAATTCAAAATCGTAAAGTAGCACACTTTATTGCGAAATTGATTCCAGCACAGTGTCCTTTCGAGCGTGATATTGTTTTATTCGGTCGCACCATAGCCCACATTCCTCCTATGTGCAAACTGAATCCTCTTTATGATCAATTTGTCGGCTTGCGTTTTCGGGCGTTGTGTTATTTAGTAGAGCAGTGTGGCGAAGATATTCAGTCATACTGTTAAACGCAAACTGAGAACACAAAACATGGAAATTAAAATTGAGCATCAACCTAGTCAAGAATATCTAAAAGATTTGGGAGTGTTCAAATGGGCGATTTGGGAAAAGGAAGTCTCCAAATTTCCCTGGACTTATGATACTGAAGAAACTTGCTATTTTTTGGCAGGTGATGTGATTGTTACGCCGGATGGCGGACAACCAGTGCAGATGGGTAAAGGAGATTTGGTGACTTTTCCTGCTGGTATGTCTTGTATGTGGGAAATTATCAGCGACGTAAAAAAGCATTATTACTTTTTTTGATACAAATAGGCCATTCAGACATATAGTACTGAGTGATAAGTCTTGACACCAGATATAATATCACCAAGGTCTCGCTCTATTCTTGCAGATACAAAAGAGCCAGAAATGTTAATTTCTAGCTCAAATTGTTGAGACAAAACAGTATTGAACTAAATGCAAACTGAGGTGTAAAACTTAGAATCTACCCAGGTTATGCAATCCTAAGATGATACCTGCACCTAAAATGTGACCAAAGGCTGTAGTTGCGAGTAGCGCAGGTACACCAAAGCCACCAAAGAAATTTGCTGAGGGTAAAGCTGGCTCAGAACTGGGATACTTAATGCTAGATTTACCAAAGGCAATAGCTATGACGTTAGCGAGAATCATGATGATGCCAATGGAAGGACTCCATTGTAGGGGTGCTGTTGCTGCTGCTAATAATGTGGAAGTCAGCACTAGATTTACTCCTGAATGTGTGAATGATTGAAATTATCATCGGGAAATCTAGGAAGATTATTCAAGGAAAACTCCTATTTTGCAGCAATATTTAACAGTTATTCTAAATCCTTAATATAAACAACTCTCTAACTATTCCTACTGAAGGAGATGTTTATGGTAATTAGTAATACATACAATAAAGTATTAATAAAATACCCAACTTTTAAAAAAAGTTGGGTATTTAAATCTAAACCTTATTCACAAATTCTATTAAGCGGCTGAGTTTAACAAACCATTATGGCGCAACAACGAAACCGTACTTGGTTCCCGTCCTCGGAAAGCTTTGAATATTTCCATCGGGTGCTTGCTACCACCAAGCGCCAGTACGGTATCTCGGTAGCGTTTACCTGTGGCTTGAACTGCTGCTTCATCATCTAAGCCAGCTTCTTCAAAGGCGGCGAAAGCATCAGCACTGAGTACCTCAGCCCATTTATAGCTGTAATAACCTGCTGCATAACCACCTTCAAAGATATGGCCAAACGCACACAAGAAAGAATCTTCTGGTAGTGGTGGTAAAACTGTTGTTGTTTTGGCAATGCGCTGGCGCACCTGGGCGGGAGTTTCATCACCGCTTGGACGATAGCGATCGTGTAGTTCTATATCCACAGTGCTAAAGTGAACTTGCCGTAATGTAGCACTACCACTCATATAATTACGGGCGGCTAACAGTTTTTGGTAATAATGCTCTGGTAATGGTTCGCCAGTTTCGTAATGCTTGGCCATACCAAACAAAGTGGGGCGTTCATAGCACCAGTTTTCCATGAATTGGCTTGGTAGTTCTACTGCATCCCACTCAACATTGTTAACCCCAGCGGCGCTGCTGTAATCAACTTTGGTGAGCATGTGATGTAAGCCATGACCAAATTCATGAAATAATGTCTCTACTTCATCGAAGGTCATTAAACTAGGCTTGCCATCTACTGGTGGAGTTTGGTTACACACCAAATAGGCTACAGGCAAACGGACAGAGGTTGCACCATGATCATTAATTTTGCTGCGGTTAATGCAGACATCCATCCAAGCACCACCGCGCTTTTCAGCGGGACGACTGAAAGCATCAAGGTAAAAGTAGGCAATGGGTTTACCTGTTTCATCAGCAATTTGGAAATAGCGGACATCTTCGTGCCAGACTGGGGCTTTTCCATCTGCGGGGGTGACGGTGACACCAAACAGCCGCTTAACTAGTCCAAATAGGCCGTCTAAAACTTGCGGTAAGGGGAAATAAGGGCGTAATTCTTCCGTTGTAAAGGCGAATTTTGCTTCGCGTTGGCGTTCTGCCCAAAAGCTAATATCCCAATGTTTTAAATCGGTGGCTTCTGGTGTGCCTTTAGCAGCAGCAAAGGCTTTCAGTTCGGCTAATTCTTTGGTAGCCGCATCATAACTTGCACTCCGCAGTTCTTCGAGTAGTGCTTCTACTGCTGCTACATTGGGAGCCATTTTACTCGCAAGGCTCAACTCAGCAAAGTTTTTGTAGCCTAATAAATTTGCCAGTTCTTGCCGTAATTCCAAAATCCGCACAATTAAAGGATTATTATCTAATTCACCAGAAGAAGCGCGGGTGACATAAGCTTTGTACAGTTGTTCACGCAAGTCTTGGCGGGTGCTGTGCTGCATAAACGGCCCGTAGCTGGGAAAATCTAAGGTGATGCGCCAAGGGCCATTTTCGGGGGTGGCGTTTTCTTCACCAGCAGCACGGGCAGCTTGGGCGGCTAGACTGAGGGAACTCTGGGGTAAGCCGTCAACTTCTGCTTGAGTCGTCAGGGTTAAGCTATAAGCTTTGGTGGCATCTAATACATGGTTAGAGAACTTTGTCGATAGTTCTGCTAATTCCATTTGAATGGCATTATAGCGATCTCGTGCTTCTCCTGATAAGCCTACACCAGACAATTCAGCATCCCGAATGGCAGCCTCAACAATGCGCTGCTGGGCTGGTTCTAAGGTTGTCCAGGTATGACTAGCATGGAGTTCTTTAAAAGCGTTGTAGATAACTTGACTTTGGCCAAGCTTATTACTGAACTGTACTACTTCGGGTTGTACAGTTTCATAAGCTTCGCGCAGTTCAGGACTATTCTTGACTCCCATTAGATGACTGACTATACCCCAACTCCAAGTAAGTTTTTCTGTGAGCTTTTCTAAAGGTTCGACTAAAGCATTCCAAGTTGGCTGGACATTAGTTTCTATGGTAGCTAGTTCTTCATCCAGTTCTTTTAATAACTGAGTGAAGGCTGGAATTACTTGTTCTGGTTGTATCTCTGTGAAGGGCGGTAAGCCAGTACCTTTAAGCAAGGGATTTTGCGGAATAGTGGCTGCACTCATAGGGTTATGTTAATGCCGATAAATATCTATATATCTTCTAATGTAGCGATCGCTTTTGCTTTTTAGGTTTGCCAGAATGCCGAAATAACCGAATATCAGCACCCAACTTAATGAATAATTTGTATGAGTGTTTGGCTCTTTTCCAGAGATAATCATCCCAGATGACTATTTATACTGGGTGTCCTCAGATGAAATTACTGCTTTCTGGTTTGATTACACCTGTGGCTGTGTTAATGGCTGCTACACCGACTTTGGCAGCAATTCAAACCAAAAATGTTGATTATAAACAAGGAAATACTGTTTTACAAGGCTATCTGGCTTACGATGATGCAATTAAAGGTAAGCGTCCTGGGGTTTTGGTGGTACATGAATGGAATGGCTTGCAAGGTTATGCAAAAAAGCGCACTGAACAGTTAGCCAAACTGGGCTATGTTGCTTTTGCTGCTGATATTTATGGCAAAGGTATTAGACCAAATAATCCTGAAGAGTCGGGTAAACAAGCGACAATTTATCGCCAAAACAGACAATTGTTGCGCGATCGCGCCTATGCTGGGTTAAAAGTATTACAAGCCAATCCCCTAACTGATGTTAACCGAATTGCCGCGATCGGTTATTGTTTTGGCGGTGGTACAGTCTTAGAACTTGCCCGTAGTGGTGCAAATATCGCCGGAGTAGTCAGTTTTCATGGCAATCTCGATACACCAAACCCTAACGATGCGAAAAATATCAAAGCCAAAGTTTTAGTATTACATGGTGCTGATGACCCATTTGTTCCAGCAGAACAAGTCACAGCTTTTGAAAACGAAATGCGCCAAGCAAAGGTAGACTGGCAGTTAATTTCTTATGGTGGTACCGTACATAGCTTTACTAACCCAGATAACAAAGGGGAGTTAAAAGGAGCGCTATATAACCCTATTGCTGATAAACGTTCTTGGGACGATATGCGACAATTTTTTGCCGAAATCTTTCGGAAATAATTTGGGGAAATAAAAATTAAGATTTTCCCTGTTTCCACGCAATAAAAAGGCTTAAGTTTTTAGCTCAAGCCTTTACCTCACTCATTTTTAAATATTTCATGCTCTACCAAATATCAGCAGTACCTTTCTTATAGGGTTCACCAGTAAAAGGTTGCACCCCAGTATTAGGATATTGATCATCTGTAGGGCCAAAAATTCGCATTGCGGCTTCAGAGATATACTCAGTTATCCTGGCGATGATATTGGAAATAGCCATAATCTTAGACTCCTAATTTTTGAGTCAATTTAATTGTTATCTTTCTACTTTAATTCCATATTTTCATATCGCTCAGACTCTCAATATATCGAGAGTTTACGCAATAGTTTTTCAGATAGCTTTGCAATACTTTATGTTGTCGAAAAAGTTTAAAGTTTTGCTTCCATCCCTATTATAACAAAACTCTTGATTGTACCTTTTTACTTCACAGATAGAAAATTTCAAATTATTAGAGTAAAAAATTTAGGAATAAAAGCTAGAAATAAAGGCTGTTTGACTTCTGAATTCTCACATAAATGCCTGACAAGATTTAATTTATGCAAAATGAACTATTAAAAAAGATTAAATATTGGCATAAATTATAATTATTTTCTGGCAATTATGTTGATTTGGTGAAATACATAACTTATCTCTTGGGATGAGTTGACATTATTTATGGTAAAATCTACCATAATAGAAAAGCAGCACTCTTGTAAGGACACTCTTACATGGCAACTATTCCAGACTTGGGCAGCTACCAGCACCAAGACCTGACAATCTCTGCGGTTGATTACAGCTTGCTAACAGACCTTTATCAGCTAACAATGGCAGCTTGTTATGTAGGTGAAGGTTTAGAACAAAAACAAGCTAGTTTTGAGTTATTTGTGAGGCGATCGCCAGAAAATTTTGGCTATCTCATTGCAATGGGACTAGAACAAGCCCTGGCATATTTAGAAACGTTAAGTTTTACTCAGGCTCAAATTGCCGCCCTACAGGCGACAGGAATTTTTGCCCACGCAGGCGATCGCTTTTGGTCTTTATTAGCTGAAGGTAAGTTTACTGGGGATGTCTGGGCAGTTCCCGAAGGCACAGCCGTATTTGCCAATGAGCCATTTTTGCGAATCGAAGCACCGCTGTGGCAAGCCCAACTCATCGAAACTTATCTATTAAATACACTCAATTATCAAACTTTGATTGCCACCAGGGCGGCGCGTCTACGTGATGTTGCTGGGGAAAAAGCCAAACTTTTAGAGTTCGGTACACGACGGGCATTCAGTCCCCAAGGTGCTTTGTGGGCAGCACGGGCAGCCTTAGCAGGGGGATTAGATGCCACCTCTAATGTGTTAGCGGCGTTACAACTAGGTCAGCAACCAAGTGGTACGATGGCTCACGCTTTAGTTATGGCGTTGTCAGCAATGGAAGGTAGTGAAGCCGAAGCTTTTACAGCGTTTCATCGTTATTTTCCCGGTGCGCCATTGTTGATAGACACTTACGATACCATCGCGGCGGCTGAACAGTTGGCAATAAAAGTCAATTCAGGGGAAATGGAATTATCGGGAGTCAGGCTGGATTCTGGGGATTTGGTGAGTTTATCCCAACAAGTGCGATCGCTCTTACCAAATGTGCCAATTGTTGCGAGTGGCGACTTGGATGAATGGGAAATTGCCAGACTCAAGGCTGCTGGCGCAGTAATTGATGGTTACGGATTAGGAACGCGACTCGTCACAGGTACACCTGTCAATGGAGTGTATAAACTCGTAGATATTGATGGCATTCCAGTGATGAAACAGTCCAGTGGTAAGGCGACTTATCCAGGACGCAAGCAGATTTTTCGGTCATTTGTCGACGGCAAGGTCAAAGCTGATAGGTTGGGGTTAATTACAGAAACGCCGTTATCAGAAACACCTTTATTGCAATTGGTGATGAAAGCAGGTCAGCGGGTGCAATTCCCAGAAAGTTTGGCGGAAATTCGCCAGCGGACGGCGGCGACAGTAGCAAGTTTACCGGAGGAGACACGAAGGTTAACTAATCCTGTGGCTTTACAGGTGGAGATTTCTGCTGGGTTGCAGAAATTGACTGAGGAGACTGGAAAACGAACCGCAGAAGCGCAGAGGACACAGAGGTAATTCGTAATTAAGAAAGTCGTTTATGGCCTAGGTTTCGGGTTTTTATTGCAGGATTTTCGAGAATTGGTACAAATTATGAGAATTGCTTTGTTTGGTACAAGTGCTGATCCGCCAACCGCTGGGCATCAAGAGATTTTAAGATGGTTGTCGGAACGTTATGATTGGGTAGCAGTTTGGGCGGCGGATAATCCATTTAAGTCTCATCAAACCCAGTTAGAACATCGGGCGGCGATGTTGCGACTGTTAATTGCGGATATGGACGCGCCACAACATAACGTTGCTGTGACACAAGATTTAAGTAGCTGGCGGACACTGGAAACAGTGGAAAAAGCAAAACAGCATTGGGGCGAAGAGGCTGAATACACCTTAGTAATTGGCTCAGATTTGATCAATCAACTACCACGCTGGTATAGAATTGAAGATTTATTACAGCAGGTAGAACTATTAATTGTCCCCAGACCGGGATATACCATAGCAGAAACTAGCTTAGAAAACATCCAAAAACTGGGAGGTAAAATTGCGATCGCTACCCTCACAGGTTTAAATGTATCCTCAACAGCTTATCGTGAACATGGAGATACTGAAGCCCTCATAGCTCCCATTGTTGCCTATATTCATCAACAGCATTTGTACAAATGCCAGGACGCAACCACAAAAAGATTCCAACTCCGCTAAATCAACAACCTTTAGCTGATTTTAAAGTAGGTGTTGATAATGTAATTTTTTCTGTAGATACTGCTCAAAATCGACTTTTGGTTCTCTTAGTCATGCGACAGCAAGAACCATTTTTAAATTATTGGAGTCTTCCGGGTACATTAGTGCGTCAAGGCGAATCTTTAGAAGATGCGGCCTATCGCATCATGGCCGAGAAAATCAGAGTCAACAATCTTTATTTAGAACAGTTGTATACCTTTGGCGGGCCAAATCGTGACCCTAGGGAAGCAACAGATAGTTATGGGGTGCGTTATCTCTCAGTTAGTTATTTTGCCTTGGTCAGATTTGAAGAAGCCGAATTAATTGCTGATAAAGTCGCGGGAATTGCTTGGTATCCCGTCAAGCAAGTGCCACAATTAGCCTTTGACCATAATGAACTTTTAACCTACGGTCATAGACGACTGCGAAATAAATTAGAGTACAGCCCGGTAGCTTTTGAAGTTTTACCGGAAGTGTTTACTTTAAACGATTTGTATCAATTATATACAACAGTTTTAGGGGAAAACTTCTCTGATTATTCTAACTTTCGGGCGCGTCTACTCAAGTTAGGTTTTTTGTGCGATACCGGAATAAAGGTATCACGCGGTGCGGGTCGTCCAGCCAGTTTATATAAATTTGATGCTGAGGCTTTTGCCCCATTTAAAGATAAACCTTTGGTGTTTATTTAAAGTCTGAAGTGTGAAGTCTGAAGTCTGAAAAAGTTTGCAGGATAAAAGCTCAATAAAATTTATACTTCATACTTCATACTTTATAATCCATACTTCATACTTTATACTTCATACTTCATGATGAAAATCGCGATCGCTCAACTTAACCCCACAATTGGTGATTTACCTGGAAACGCCCAAAAGATTCTAGAAGCCGCACAACAGGCGGTTCAATCAGGCGCACGTTTATTGTTAACCCCAGAACTTTCTTTGTGTGGTTATCCACCAAGGGATTTATTACTAAATCCGAGTTTTGTCTCTGCTATGAGTATGACATTACAACAATTAGCCAGAGATTTGCCGCCAAAATTAGCTGTGTTAGTCGGAACTGTTGAACCAAATACAAAATCACATATCACTGGCGGTAAAAGTTTATTTAATAGTATTGCTTTATTAGAATCAGGCAAAGTCAAACAAATTTTTTATAAGCGGCTATTGCCTACTTATGATGTATTTGATGAAGACCGCTATTTTGAACCAGGATTACAACCTAATCATTTCACTTTAGATGATATTCATATTGGCGTAACTATTTGCGAAGATTTATGGAACGATGAAGAATTTTGGGGCAAACGTAGTTATGCTGTTAATCCGATTGCAGACTTAGCAATTTTAGGCGTAGATTTAATTGTTAATTTATCCGCTTCACCTTACAGCGACGGCAAACCGCAGTTTCGAGAATCGATGTTGAAACATAGCGCGGTGCGTTTTCAACAGCCGATGATTTACGTCAACCAAGTAGGCAGCAATGATGATTTGATATTTGATGGCTATAGTTTCGCTTTGAATGGTCAAGGTGAAATTATGTGTCGCGCCCGTGGTTTTGCTACTGATTTGGTAAATGTGGAATTTAACGATAAACAACGAGATTTAGAACTAAGTTCTTTAATGCCTGCTTGCGAATCAGCAGAAGAAGAAGTTTGGCAAGCTTTAGTTTTGGGTGTGAAAGACTATGCGCTGAAATGTCGCTTTTCTAAAGTAGTATTAGGTTTAAGTGGTGGTGTAGATTCGGCATTAGTAGCAGCGATCGCCACAGCAGCACTCGGTAAAGAAAATGTCCTCGGTGTCCTGATGCCATCACCTTACAGTTCCGAACATTCTGTCAGTGATGCTTTGGCATTAGGTAAAAATTTAGGCATTCAAACTAAAATTTTACCCATAGGCGAACTTATGCAAGGCTTTGATCATAGCCTAGCGGACTTGTTTGCAGGTACAGAATTTGGTATCGCCGAGGAGAATATACAGTCGCGGATTCGCGGTAACTTATTAATGGCGATCGCTAATAAATTTGGCTATCTCTTATTATCCACGGGTAACAAATCAGAAATGGCCGTCGGTTACTGCACCCTCTACGGCGACATGAACGGCGGTTTAGCAGTTATAGCTGATGTTCCAAAAACCCGCGTCTATCAAATCTGCCACTGGTTAAACCGTAACGGCGAAGTTATCCCGCAAAATATTCTCACCAAAGCCCCCAGTGCTGAACTCAAACCCGGCCAAGTTGATCAAGATTCCCTACCCCCCTACGAAGTTTTAGACGACATCTTGCAACGCTTCATTCACGACCATGAATCAGCAACCCAGATAGTTGCAGCAGGTCACAACCCCATGATTGTAGACCGAGTAATTCAAATGGTAGCCCGTGCTGAATTTAAGCGGCGACAAGCACCCCCCGGATTGAAAATTACCGACCGCGCCTTTGGTACAGGCTGGCGAATGCCAATTGCTAGTAGCTGGGTAGCAATCAAAAACGCTTATCAAGCAATACCTATCTCTACCTCTATTTAACTTAGGGTGGCATTACTCTGATTTTGACGAACTACTGGATTCTGTATTTTTGATAAATTACAGGATGATTTTTGCGTAAATTACTGAAGACACCTTGAATCGTAAAGTAATACTAAAAATCGCGGCTGAAATTTTTAGCCGCGAGTATAGTTTCAAACATCATCCGCCATGATGGAAATGATGTTTATACCTAGTAGAACTAAGTGAAGATAGGTGCATTATGAAATTACAAGATTTTTTAGGTAAAGAAGAAAAATGGGGATTTGAGGCGATCGCTAAAGATGAAGAATTAACTCGCCAGATTCAAATATTATTAATTGGCTTAGGTTTATTGGAACCACCCGCAGATGCTAAATTTGGGCCTGTGACTGCTGGTGCAATCAAAAAATTTCAAGAATTCATGAAAATTGATGAGCCAGATTATATAGGTGCAGTTACAGCCAAAGAATTAATTGAAACTAAACCTGATGAATTACCCAAACCAGCCTTAAAATTAGGTAACGACATTGCCAGCAAAATTGTGAAGTATATGCTGGCACAAAATTATCAAGTTTTTACTGGCACTAAAGAATACAACATTGTTTATGTTGAAGGTATAGATGGTGACTGGAACTTGAATAGTGACACACCCAATGCCTTTAACGATCGCCGCATTGTCATTGAAGTAGTCAATGGTACTCCTAAAATTGTCGATCACTGGCAAGCTACCACCGAACCCGGCAGATATTACACCGTCAACCCCATGAATCCTGGAGGTGCAGCCAGAATTAAGTTTGGACAATACAAAGCTTGGGCTGTCGGTTTACATGGCAATGCAGAACGTCACGAAGCATTAGTACAAGTATCACCAATTACTGTTCACCGCGATTTCAACAAAGATTATCAACGAACTGGTGACAAACTAGATACAGGTCTTTTCTACGTAAATCAACACTGGGGTTATGATGCGCCTAGTAATGATATTAAAAATGCTAGTGCTGGTTGTCTTGTAGGGCGGATGCGTCAAGGACATAAAGAGTTTATGTCCATCATTAAACAAGACCGTCGCTATGTAGCCAATAATGACTATGTATTTTATACAACAGTAATTCCTGGCGATGATTTATTGAAGAAGTTTCCGGGATAAAATCTCAACGCTGGATATCTCCTTCAATATGGGTGTGTCTTAATGAAAACAGACACACCCATCATAATTATTAAGCCAACAAGAACGACGACAAAGATAAATATTTACTCAGCACTCAGCGAGAAGTTGCGTGCGCGGGTTCCCCGCGTTGAGCAAACTTCGGTGACTCAGCACTCAACGAATGATAGTCTATGTGATGAACTGATATAAGTAAGTTATCCATGACTGCTGCTGTTCTGTTAGAGAATGTCTTCAAGTTTTACAAAAATGTCCCTGTAGTTAATGATTTATCATTTGCGATCGCACCTGGAGAAATCTTTGCGCTACTTGGCCCTAACGGTGCAGGTAAATCAACCACAATTCGGATGTTAACTACATTAACAAAGCCGTCTCAAGGACATATCGAAGTGGCTGGTTATGATGTTGTCAAACAACCAATACAAGCCAAACAGAGTATTGGTGTTGTATTGCAGCAAACCAGTGTGGATGGCGATTTAAGCGTCTGGGAAAATATGGAACTGCATGGGCGGCTACATCATATAGCCAACCCACAGCGACAACGACTGATTAATCAGTGGCTAGAGTATGTGGAACTAGCAGACAGAAGAGATGATTTAGTAAAAACTCTGTCTGGAGGAATGAAACGACGATTACAAATAGCTAGGGCTTTACTACATCGACCACAAATTTTATTTCTGGATGAACCAACTGTTGGACTAGACCCCCAAACGCGCCGACGACTTTGGGAAATTATTCGGGATTTAAATAAGCAAGGAATGACAATGTTACTCACGACTCATTACATGGATGAAGTCGAGTATTTATGTGGAGCTTTTGAAGCAACTGGGCCGGGACGCATCGGGATTATGGATAGTGGCAAACTTATAACTTTAGGAACGCTCCAACAGTTGCGTTCTGCTCACGGTGAAGGTTTAGTCATGAAACAATTGGGCATTACCGAGGCGGGTAATGACAGCGCCCGACGTTGGGAATATTTATTTTTCCCTTCTTTAGAAGCAGCAAATACTTATCTGAATCAACAGCCAGATAAAACTGGGATGATGGTGCGTTCCTCTAATTTAGAAGATATTTTCGTAGAACTAACTGGGCGACAGTTAGATTAATTTCAACCTCCTAACTCCTGTAACATTGCTTCTACTCTGGCAACTCCATCAACGTTATTTTGACGTTGATATAAACTACGAGCTTTTTGCAGTAAACTGTTTGCTTGCTTTGTCTGACGACGTTGTTTAAACATCGCCGCCATAAACTCATATATCTGAGGATTGTTCCTATCTATGCCAATAGCTTGCTCATAAGCCCAATTAGCTGCTTCATAATCGCCTAAACGAGCTTGGGTAACTCCTAACCCCAGGTAGGCATTAATATTGTTACGGTTGAGTTGAATGGCTCGACGATAAGCATCTCTCGAACCTTTAGTGTCACCCAAGTTAGCTTTGATGTAACCTACAGCATAAAAGAAATCACTGTTGTTGGGATCTAAACCGAGGGCGCGACGATAAGCAACTAGTGCAGCTTGATAATTTCCTTGTTGGGCGTACAAGTAACCCATCCCAGAATGTACTTTAGCATTCTTAGGATCAAGGGCGGCTGCTCTTTGATATGTAGCGATCGCACTATCATAATCACCAGCATCAACTTGTCTACGACCTTCTTCAAACAGTTCCTTTAACTCTGGGTTTTTTCCTTGCGCGACTAATACCTGAGCCTGAACTCTCGCAGGTATAGCAACAACACTACATCCTAATAACAGAACACCAACTATAAGCGATATACGTTTGTACACAGTAAATTTCCTGAACTTCTAGCGAACTTTTTTCTTGTACATTAAAACAAAAATATGGATTTTTGAAAACTGTATTTATTCTGTTTTACGAAATATTAATATTTTTTAACTCCGGGGACGTAAAATACACAATTTTACTAGAGTTTTTACTGAATGATAGATACCTCAAGTATTAAGTACTCAGTATACTCCTTATATCAAGTTCTGGACTATTCATAGCCTACTTAAGTCTTTTTTTGTTAACAACTTGATTTTATTGGACAAATATTGCCTCAATAATTCTCATCTTAATCACTAAAATATTAAATTTCTGTATCAATTTTTATCTTATTTTCTCGTATTAAGTTTGATTTTGATTCAGCAGTTATGTCAATAATCACAATCTCAGACGTACAATATTCCTTGACCTGCTTACCTGTAAAATTAGTCTATGATTTTAACTACAACCGATGTGATTCAAGGTGCAGTAATTGATTCATATTTAGGTATTGTAACTGCGGAAGTTGTTTACGGCAGCAATTTCTTACGAGATTTTTTTGCCAGTATTCGAGATGTAATTGGTGGAAGAACTGGTAGCTATGAACGTTTATTTGAAGAAGGACAAAAAAAAGCCCTCTTAGAACTAGAACAACGCGCACAGCAGCTAGGCGCAAACGCTGTCATTGGTATTGAAATCGATACAGGTACAATCAACGTTGACCAGTCTGGAGTTTTAATGCTGATTACTGCTACAGGCACAGCAGTCAGAATGCGTTAGTTTTTTATCTCACACTGACATTTTTTTGCAAATATCTTGAGAATCGCTAATAGGTAATCATTATCAGAAAATTACTTATTAGCGATATTTTAAAAAATTAATTACTTTTGCTAATTTTGGCTAATTTTTATTATTTAATTAAATTAAAAAATCCAGATATTCAGACTTCAATTTAATATTGAGTCAATTTTTATATTTATTCTTACCCTAGATAGATAAAATAAGTCTTTCTGTTGATAGATATTAAAAAGTAGAAATAGCAATTTAATTTTAGACGTAAGCATTGAATATAGCGAAATAACTTTACTAAAAAATAGTCAAGGAGCAAATAAACTATGTCATACGTAAATCGCACAGGTGACGATATTGTTACTGATCCTGCTGTAGTAAATAGAGTTGCTGATTATCATGACCGTGTTCGCTGGGGGCCGATAATTTCTGGGGTGTTAATTGCTTTAGCTACCCAGTTAATTTTGAGCGCCTTCTTTGCGGCTATCGGTGCTGGTAGAGTAGCAGATTCAGGTGCGCCTAGAACAATAGCACCTGATGTGGCTGGTAATGTGGGAATTTGGTCAACCGTTGCCTTATTATTGTCACTATTTATTGGTGGATGGATAACAAGCCGTGCTTGTGGGCCAATGAACCGCAATACAGCTTTGCTAAATGGCGCAATTCTCTGGGCTACCACTTTGGCACTGAGTTCTTGGCTATTGGCGAGTGGGGTAACTGGTGCTTTTGGAATTGCTGCTTCTAATGCGGGAGAAGTTATCAACCAAGTACAGCAGCCTGGTGGTTTAGCTGTACCACAAAATGTACCTAATGTCAGCGCTCAACAAACTCGTGAAGCTGCTGCTGCAACATCAAGAGCTTTATGGTGGTTCGTTCTGGGTTCTTTATTAAGTTTGGCTGCTTCATTAATAGGAGCTATTGCTGGCGTTCGTAGCCCTCGCACTAACACTTATCGTTCTTAGATAATATTGTTTCTGCATATATTTTGAAAGCACCTTTGTTAAGGTGCTTTTTAGATTTTGCATTTAATGTTTGTATTGTCCAATCATTCCTGTTTGCACTAAAGTCAATTTTTACACTAGAAAAAGCGATCGCGGCCAATATGCACTTCCCACTCTACAACTTGCGCGGAGTCTGCTAACATCCCATCTCGCGCCCGCGGACTACTTTTAACAATAGCTTGAGCCTGTTCGATGTTCTCCGCCTGAATCACCCAAAGTCCTGTTCCATCGTGGGGAAAAAACGGCCCGCAGCAAAGTAGTATACCTTTTTCTTGTTGCTCCAGAAACCACGACTGTTGATTTTGGTCATGTTCTGGGTGAACTTGTTTGTATTCGTAATATTCTGGAACGGTTGCAACTACAACAGCAAAAAGCTTAGACATGATGTATTGTGCAAATTTATTTCAAATTTTCAATTTGCTAATTACCACTTCAAAAAGGAAGCTTCAATTCCTTGTTCGCGCCTAATCTTGCTGTCTTTTTCAAACCAACTAATAATTTGCTGCGTTGTTAAATCTTCAATAGTCACGTTGTATTCTTGAGCAATTTGCTGCAAGAGTTTATGAGATGAAATAGTCAATCTTGTTAAAAACTTTTCCGGTGAAGATAGCAAGGCTGCGTCAACTTTTGCTGACTCTTCCAGGGTTAAAAACTGGGTTGATGGTTGCTGTGATGGTAAATCCATAAACTAAATTAGTCAATAGTTATTTGTCAATACGGCTGAGTCAGATAATTTTTCTCTGAACCCTTAGCTGTTGACTTGATAATTAGTAAAATCTATCACTAATTTGGCTATTAACTTTATCTTAATGTGGATGTGAATCAGAAATTAATTCTGCGGTTGCTGGCGAGCTTTAACTAAATAGCCACAGCGATGTTCACCATTAATAATCCAGTGGGTACGTTCTACTATACAGTCTGGTAGTACAGCGGCAAACATTTCCAATTCGTGACCACAAACGCTAGGAAAAGACTCAGCGACGTTGGAAATGGCACAATGATGCTCTATTAACACAAAGCGATCGCCTTTATCGGCAGAATTTTGCTCATCTGGTTCTACAGAGTGGTATTCTGCCATGAATCCTTCGGCTTTTCGCAACTGGACTAAAGTTTCTACCCGTTCTTTTAAAGAACCTTTACCAACGCGATCGCGGTATTCTTGGGCTTTGCGTTCCCATTGTTTTTGTAAAATCGTCGTCATTTTGTCGTGGCCGACGGTTTCGGCCAAGGTATCCAGCAGCGAAACGGCAAATTCCCCGTAACCATCACCAAAGCGATCGCTTGTTGTGCGATGTAGGCGATCGCGTCCTTGACGACTCAGTTCATAAATATGTTGTGGCCGCCCCATCCCCGCCTGTGCCGTAGATGAATACATAATCAATTCCTCCGCCTCTAAATCTTTGAGATGACGGCGAATTGCTTGTGGGCTAACATTTAAAACTTCTGAAAGCTCAAAAGCAGTTGCTTGTGAGTGTTTTAGCAGATATTCGAGAATCTCTTGCTTCGTTGAGGACTGCTGGGTAGTCGCCATCTTAGTCCTAAAATTTTTTGAGAAATTTTGACTTTAACAACATTGTTGTTGTTAATTTAGCGTAAAATGAAGATACGTTAAACAACATGGGTGTTGTTTTAATCTCCATCCTTATTCTAACAGCCGTGTGAACCACTCGATAATGCGAGATCGGCATCGGCGATAAACCAGCCCGTCTTCCATCCTTCAAGAGATCCATTTACGGAACACGAGAGACTACTACCGATGAGTGCCACTGTCAAATCCCTAGTCAACCAACCTTACAAGTACGGCTTTATTACAGATATCGAAGCCGATACCATCCCGCGTGGACTTAGTGAAGACGTTGTTCGCTTGATTTCCGCCAAGAAAAATGAGCCGGAATTCATGCTCGACTTTCGTCTGAGAGCCTATCGCCAGTGGCAAAAAATGGTAGAACCAACTTGGCCTAGCGTCAAATATCCGCCGATTAATTATCAGGATATCATTTACTACTCTGCGCCCAAGCAAAAGAAAGCAAAACTCAACAGCTTAGACGAAGTAGATCCTACCCTGCTGGAAACCTTCGAGAAGCTGGGGATTTCCCTGTCAGAACAAAAACGTCTGGCAAACGTCGCCGTAGATGCAATTTTTGATAGCGTTTCCGTCGCTACTACCTTCAAAGAAAAACTAGCTGAAGACGGCGTTATCTTCTGTTCCATTTCCGAAGCACTACAGGAACACCCAGAATTAATCAAGAAATATTTAGGAAGTGTTGTCCCCATTGCTGACAATTATTTTGCCGCCTTAAACGCCGCAGTTTTCAGCGATGGTTCTTTTGTCTATATTCCCAAAGGCGTAAAATGCCCAATGGAATTGTCTACCTACTTCCGCATCAACTCTGGCGATACGGGACAATTTGAACGGACTTTGATTGTCGCCGAAGAAGGTAGCTATGTTTCTTATTTGGAAGGTTGCACCGCGCCAATGTATGACAGCAACCAACTCCACGCCGCAGTAGTGGAACTGGTGGCTTTGGATAACGCGGAAATTAAATATTCTACTGTGCAGAACTGGTACGCCGGCGATGTTAACGGTAAAGGCGGGATTTACAATTTCGTTACCAAGCGTGGCTTGTGTCAAGGTGTAAATTCTAAGATTTCTTGGACTCAGGTAGAAACGGGTTCCGCAATTACTTGGAAGTATCCTAGCTGTGTGTTAGTTGGGGATAACTCTGTGGGTGAGTTCTACTCGGTGGCGTTGACAAACAATATGCAGCAAGCCGACACCGGGACGAAGATGATTCATGTCGGTAAAAATACTCGCAGTACGATTATTTCTAAAGGAATCTCCGCAGGTAATTCTAGTAACAGTTACCGGGGTTTGGTGAAAATCAACCCGAAGGCTGAAGGCGCGAGAAATTATTCTCAGTGCGACTCTATGTTAATTGGGGATAATGCTCACGCTAACACTTTCCCTTATATTCAAGTCCAAAATAAAGCTGCGAAAGTGGAGCATGAAGCTTCGACTTCTAAGATTGGGGAAGATCAGCTATTTTTCTTTGCTCAACGGGGCATTTCTTCTGAAGATGCTATTTCGATGATGATTAGCGGCTTCTGTAAGGATGTTTTTAATCAGCTACCGATGGAGTTTGCGGTGGAGGCTGATAAGTTGTTGAGTTTGAAGTTGGAAGGTAGTGTTGGGTAAAAAGTGCTGAGTGCTGAGTGCTGAGTAACAAAGACGCGCGAAGAGAGAGAAGAGAGAGAGAAGATGATTATTGAAAATAGTGCAGTTGTGCTGTCGGTGAAGGATTTGACGGCTGAGGTTGGTGGTACGCCGATTCTTAAGGGTGTGAATTTGGAGGTTCGCGCTGGAGAGATTCATGCGATTATGGGGCCGAATGGTTCTGGGAAGAGTACGTTTTCTAAGGTGTTGTCAGGACATCCAGCGTATACGGTGACTGGCGGTGAGGTGATTTTCCAAGGACGAAATTTGTTGGAAATGGAGCCGGAAGAACGCGCTAGGGCTGGGGTGTTTTTGGCGTTTCAGTATCCTCTAGAAATTCCTGGTGTGAGCAATTTGGATTTCTTACGGGTAGCGTACAATTCTCGGCAGAAGGCGCAAGGGTTGGAAGAGGTAGACGCGTTTGATTTTGATGATTTGATTGAGGAAAAGCTGGATGTGGTGAAGATGGATGCGGCTTTCCTCAGTCGAAGTGTGAATGAAGGTTTTTCTGGTGGTGAGAAAAAGCGGAATGAAATTCTGCAAATGGCGCTGTTAGAACCAAAGTTGGCAATTCTGGATGAGACAGATTCAGGTTTAGATATTGATGCGCTGAAGATTGTCGCGCATGGGGTAAATCAGCTGACTAATCCAGACAATGCGACGATTATGATTACCCACTACCAACGTCTGCTGAATTATATTGTGCCGGATTTTGTTCATGTGATGGCGCGGGGACAAATTCTCACCAGTGGCGGGAAGGAACTGGCAGTAGAGTTGGAGTCTCGCGGTTATGACTGGATTTTGGAGGAAAGTGCGGTTGAGGTGGGTGTGTAATGTCTATTCAAGTTTCTCCTAGTGCTATTCCTAACTCAGATGCAGTCAGTTTGGTGTCTTCTCTGTTGGATAGAGATGCTTATTTGACTGGGTTGTTAAATCAAGTAAGTGTAACTGAAGCAGATGGGTTGCAGGAATTACGCCAACAAGCTGCAAATTGGGTACGTCACTCCACTATCCCTACCACCCGCGAGGAAGAATGGCGATTTACTGATTTGTCTGAGTTGCGGGGTGTGGAATTTCGCAAGGCGCAGCCAGTTAATAATGTAGCGGTGTTAAAGGTAACTTCTCTAACTGATAATCGGTTGGTATTTGTTAATGGGGTTTATGCGCCGGAGTTATCTGCTGTTAATTTACCTGATGGTATTGTTGTAGGTAATTTAGCTGGTTTAACAGTTGAAGGCGATCGCATCCGCAAGTACCTCGCTCAAGCTGAGGGAGCTTTGGAAGTATTCACGGCTCTCAATACGGCTGGTTTAACGGATGCAGCAGTTGTATGGGTGGGTAAAAATGTCGTGGTTGACACACCTATTCATCTGCTGTTTATTTCGGTTGCTGGTGAGACGGCGACTATTTCCCAGCCGCGTTGTTTGGTGGTGGCGGAAACTGGTTCGCAGGTGACTTTGGTGGAGGAGTTTACGAACCGCAGAGACACAGAGGGCGCGGAGGGTAAGAGCTATTTTACCAATGCGGTGACGGAGGTTTGGGTTGGTGAGAATGCTGCGGTAAATCATACTAGAGTTGAGCTAGAAGGCGCAGAGGCGTTTCACGTTGGTAAGACTGCGGTTAACCAAGCTCGTTATAGTCGCTATACCTGTAATGCTTTTAGTTTAGGGGCAAAGTTATCACGCCATAATTTGGAGATTTTGCAAACTGGTGAGCAAACTGAAACTACGCTCAACGGTTTGGCGATGATTTCTGGTAAGCAAGTTGCGGATACTCATAGTGCGATCGCTCTCAATTATCCTTATGGTAAAAGTGAACAATTGCACAAATGTATTGTTGGCGATCGCGCTCATGCAGTATTCAATGGTAAAGTATTTGTACCTAAGCCAGCACAGTTAACTGACGCAGCGCAGTTAAATCGCAATTTACTACTATCCTCCAAGGCGCGAGTCGATACCAAGCCCCAATTAGAAATTACCGCCGATAACGTCAAATGCGCTCACGGTGCAACTGTGAGTCAGTTAGAAGATGATGAAATCTTCTATCTCCAAAGCCGCGGAATTGATGAAAGTGCAGCGCGGAATTTATTAATTAACGCCTTCGCCACCGAAATCATCAACAAAGTTCCTGTTGCTTCCCTCAGAGACATATTGCTAAACACAGTCACTAGCTTTAAGTCCCTAACCAATGACTAAAAAAGTCTGAATTCTGAAGTCTGAAGTCTGAAAAAATTTGCAGCATGAACAATGAAAGCTGAAAATCCGAAGAGTAAAAACTTAAGGACAAAATTTAAATATTTCACACTTCATACTTCATACTTCATACTTCACACTTCATTCTTTTTCTTAACCAATGACTTTTACAGCTACCAAAACTCTTGCAGATAAAATCCGCGCTGACTTCCCGATATTACACCAGGAAGTCAACGGTAAACCCTTGGTTTATCTCGATAATGCGGCGACATCGCAAAAACCCTTGCTTGTCTTAAATGCCCTGCGGAATTATTACGAGCAATACAATGCTAATGTCCATCGTGGCGCTCATACCCTCAGTGCTAAAGCCACTGATGCTTATGAAGCAGCACGCGATAAAATTGCCCAATTTATTAATGCTGCATCTCGCCAAGAAATTGTCTACACCCGCAACGCCAGCGAAGCAATTAACTTAGTTGCTTATAGCTGGGGGATGAACAATTTGCAGCCAGGGGATGAAATTATTCTGTCGGTGATGGAACACCACAGTAATATTGTGCCTTGGCAATTTGTGGCGCAAAAAACAGGTGCAGTTCTAAAATTTGTTGAACTAACACCAGAAGAAACATTTGATTTAGAACAGTTTAAACAACTGATTTCTGAGAAAACAAAACTGGTGTCAATTGTTCATGTTTCTAACACTTTGGGTTGTATTAACCCAGTGAAAGAAATTGCTGATATTACTCACAGATACGGTGCGAAATTCTTAGTTGATGCTTGTCAAAGTGTGCCTCACATGAAAGTCGATGTTCAAGACATCGGCTGTGATTGGTTGGTGGCTTCGGGACATAAAATGTGTGCGCCAACGGGGATAGGCTTTTTATATGGCAAGCTGGAATTGTTAGAAGCAATGCCACCATTTTTTGGCGGTGGCGAAATGATTGCTGAGGTATATTTAGATCATTCTACTTATGCCGAATTGCCCCACAAATTTGAAGCTGGGACACCTGCAATTGGAGAAGCGATCGCCCTCGGTGCTGCGATAGACTATTTATCAAGTATCGGTATGGATAAAATTCATGCCTACGAAGCTGAGTTAACCGCTCATTTATTCCAGCAATTAGAAAAAATTCCTCAAATTCGCATTTACGGCCCCAAACCTGATGCGAATGGAGAAAATAGAGCCGCTTTAGCTGCATTCACAGTCGGCGATGTCCACGCTAACGACTTATCTACATTATTAGATCAAGAAGGCGTTGCCATCCGTTCTGGACACCACTGCACCCAACCATTACACCGCTATTTAAGTTTGCCAGCAACTGCACGAGTAAGTTTATATTTCTACAATACTCGTGAGGAAATTGACGTATTCATCAAAGCATTAAAAGAAACTCTTGACTTCTTTGCTGGTATCTTCGGTTAAACTTATTCAATATTTTCCGAATAATTGTGTCAACCCTCAGTCTCATACACGGCTGATAATTGGCACAATTTTAGTTTTGGGAGAAATTCTGCTATTAACTATTGACGCTGATGGGAATTTCGATGATGAATTCTGCGCCATCACCCGATTGAGAATTGACAGAAATATTACCATGATGACTTTCAATAATTTGATAGCTAATTGCCAAACCTAAACCTGTACCTTTATTAATAGGTTTAGTTGTAAAAAATGGGTCAAATATTTTACTGTGAATTTCTGGTTCAATTCCAGAACCATTATCTATTATTCTAACTTTGATAGTTTGTGATTCAGTGATTTCAGTTCTAATAATAATTTGCTTTTGATCCTCAGAATTTTTATTCTCTAATAAATTATCTATGGCATTATTAATAATGTTAAGGAATACTTGATTTAATTGTGCTGGGTAACATTCCACCAGTGGCAACTTTCCATAGTCTTTAATTATTTCTATTTCTTGTTTCAGCCGATGATTTAACAGAAATAGAGTACTTTCAATGCCATCATGAATACTTACAGCTTTTCTATCAGCTTGATCAAGGCGAGAAAAGTTTCTTAAAGACAGCACAATTTCTTTAATCCGATCAGTGCCTATTCTCATAGATGAAAGAATTTTTTGAAAGTCTTCAATGATAAAGTCTAGGTCAATATCACCAATTTCATCTTCCATGAATTTTTGAGCTTCAGGATACTCTTTTTTGTACAGTTCTATTAACCTTAAAAGAGTGTGAATATGTTCGTGAAGATAATGAAAATTCCCATGAATAAAACTAATAGGATTATTGATTTCATGGGCTAAACCACCAACCATCCTACCCAAACTAGACATTTTTTCTGTTTGAATTAGTTGCACTTGAGTTGTTTGCAACTTATGAAGAGTAGTTTCTAGTTCCTGTGCTTGGAGTTTGGCTGTTGCAGTAGCAGTTGAGAGGGCTTTAAGGTTGTTATAAGCTTTGGAGTGATAACGAATGCGAGCAATTAATTCAATGGCATCTGGTAATTTTATGAGATAGTCATTAGCTCCCGCAGCAAATGCTTCTGCTTTGAGGATTGGTTCTTCTTTGCTCGATAGCATAATGATGGGAATTTCACAAGTTGATGGATGAGACCGGAACCAACGCAATAACATTAAACCATCCATATCTGGCATAATTAAATCTAACAAAATCACCGTTGGCTCAAAGGCGATCGCATTTTGAATTGCGGCTGATGGCTGGCTAAGATAATTAAAGGTAATATCTGTTTCGTTCGCAATCATTCTACCAATTGCTTCACCAAATATTGCCTGATCATCAATTAATAAAATTTTGACATTCTCTGTGTGCAACTTTAATTCTGTGACTTGTTCTGATGATGTTAACTGCATACTCAATTGAGGTAATAGCATTCGTGTTTCTCGCCTATAAAGGTGAAGTTATCTAGATTATTAATGTAATAATTAATTAATTTAAAAAGTCTTCGTAGATGTTTTTAGTATTGCCTTATTATAACTTAATGTAAACAAAGGTAAATATGACTTTAGATATAAAAATTAGCATATTAATACTTCAAGAAAACTAACTAATAAATATAAAAGAAATGGACTGAATTAAGTATATTTACATCAGAAAAACAGTAAATTTACTGTAGTAAAATTCATTTTATTTAGCTTAATTTGCCGACATCCGTAATATCTTGGTGCAAGCATGAGCGATCGCCTCAACTGGCAAAACTTCCACGGCAGCTTTTAAATCTACCGCTGCTTTCGGCATACCATAAACAATGCAAGTTTCTTGGTTTTGAGCAATTGTATGCCAGCCTGCTTCGCGCAAGAGTTTTAAACCTTGAGCGCCATCTTTTCCCATCCCAGTCAGCAACACCCCAATTCCTTGATCCATCCAATGTTCTGCCACACTTTTGAATAAGACATCAATGGATGGCCGATAAAGACAATTGGATGGTTGTTCATGATAGTCAAAACTCAAGTTAGAATTCATAACGAGATGATGATTTGTCCCAGCTAAGAGAATTTTTCCTGGTTGTGGTCTTGAACCTATACTGGCTATTTCCACAGATAAGAGAATTTGTTCATTCAACCAAGTTGCAAAACCTGGTGCAAACTGAGCATCTAAATGCTGCACAATCACTACAGCCGCCGGAAAATTTGGGGGAAATTGCGCGAGAATCTGAACCAAGGCTTGAGGGCCGCCAGTGGAAGCACCAATGACAATAAGTGGTGGGAATAATTTGGGGAAAAGTCTAGGTTTTTTCACTGTTCGCAGTTGAGGGGATTTGCCAATTAATTTGGCGATGGTAGCAATTTTCTTTAATAAACCTGTACTACCCTCAGCAGGTGTATTGATAGCATCTAACGCCCCATAGGTCATAGCTTCCAAAACATTAGCTGCATACAAATTCACATTGGCAGTGACGATGATAATTGCACAAGGCGACTGACTCATAATTTGCCTTGTGGCTTCCACTCCATCCATGCAAGGCATCAAAACATCCATCAAAATTAAATCAGGGGTATCAACAGCACATTTGCTAACAGCTTCTGCACCATCGTAGGCAACCCAAGCCAAATCATATTCTGGGATTGTGGCTAACATCCGCCGCAATGCTTCTACCACTATCCGCATATCGTTGACAATGGCAATTCTCATTACTCATCCTTGACCAATTAAGTCAATTACGGCTTGTAATAAAGTGTCATCATGAAAGCTGCTTTTGGTGAGATAGTAGTCTGCACCTGCTTCTAAACCTTGAATTCGGTCTTCTTGGCGGTCTTTGTAGGAGACAATAATCACGGGTATCTGTTTTAACTTAGTATGAGTTTTGATGTGATTTGTGAGTTCAAAGCCATTCATTCTGGGCATATCAATATCTGTAATTACTAAGTCATAATCACTCCCACGCACTGCGTTCCAACCATCCATTCCATTAACTGCCACATCGACTTGATAACTGTGATTTTCTAAAAGTTTGCGTTCCATTTCCCGAACAGTAATGGAATCATCAACTACTAATATTCGCTTGTAAGTTTTGGTCAATTTCTGCTGCTTCGCCTGATTTACCTGACTAATTTGCCCACTAGCAACAACCTTGGCAATAGAACGAACTAAATCTTCCACATCGATAATTAAAACTGGAGAACCATCATCCATGAGGGCGGCGGCGCTAATGTTGGGAACTTTACCCAGGCGAGGATCTAAAGGCCGAACAACTAAAGTGTATTCGCCGATAAATCTGTCAACAACTAATCCATAATGATTTAGGCGATCGCTAATCACAACTACTGCTAGTGCATCGGGATTGACCACAGGTGGAGGTAACTCTAAAACTTGACGGGCGGAAATTAACTCTACAGGTTGGTTGTCTAGCAAGAAAAACGGACGATTTTCTGAGGTAGCAATGTCTGATTTGGCTAACATCAGCACTTGCTCAATTCTGGCTAACCCAAAGGCATAAGGTTCATCTCCAATCTCCACTAACAAGGTGCGAACGATGGATAGGGTAATGGGTAACTGCAAGTACAAACTCATCCCTTTTCCTGGTTGGGAAACTGCCCTGACTGTACCGCCAACTTCTTGCACTGTGCTGTGGACAATATCTAAACCTACACCCCGTCCAGAAATTTCCGTGACTATTTGTGTGGTAGAAAATCCTGGTAATAATAGAAATTCCATTAATTCAGCTTCGGTCAGTTGAATTGCCATGTCTGCGTTGACTAGTTGTTGCTGGACAACTTCTTGACGCAAAAACTCGATATCAATTCCCTGTCCATCATCAGAGACAGTGATCAATAGCATCCCAGCGCGATGGACAACTTCAATGATAATTGTGCCTTCTTCTGGTTTACCTTGAGCGACTCGTTCTGAAGGAGATTCTATCCCGTGATCAACAGCATTGCGGAGAAGTTGAGTTAAGGGAGCTTCCAATCGCTCAAGAATATCTCGATCTACCAAGGTAGACTTACCTTTGATTTCCAGCTTGACGCGCTTACCCAAGTGCCGAGAGAGGTCGCGTACCATGCGCGGAAACCCTTGCGAACCATCAGCAAAAGCACACATCCGCGTGGCAATTACTTCTCGATAGGAGCGATGGGCAAGGTTGCCAAAACGTTGCGAAAATGATTCTAATTCGTTGTGCCGATCGCTAATTAAATGCGTACATTCGCTGCTTTTTTGATGTATGATATTTAACTGTTCTTGAATGTGTTGACCAAGTTGGCGATCGCTCAATAGTTCTTGTAACTTAGTCACAAGCTGGGATAACTCGATTTGATTAGCTCTGACTTGCAAAAATGAGTTGGTAAATGATTCTAACCACTTGTTGGCAACTATTGTTTCTCCCGCTAATCCCATCAAGCGATTGAGATTATCTGTACTAACTCGCACTGTGCGGTTTTGCGGACTAACTAATGCTTCTGGAGTGATTTCTGGTTTTAGCGGTTCTCTCTGGGGTGTTGGCTGTAGAATCTTGACTTGGGGAATAATTGCCGGGATAGTTACAGCATTGGAAATATTGGCGATCGCATTCACTAAAGATTGAATATGAGGATGATTTCCTTGTTGCAAATTTGGGTTATTGGCGATGTTTTGCAGCATATCTACCCCTTGCAACAACAGATCAACGCAATCTGCTGTTAAATTAACTTTTCCCACTTGCGCCCCACTAAAAAAATCTTCCATCACATGGGCTAGGGCGACAGCTGGTTCAATTTGGACAATTCTGGCAGCACCTTTAATACAATGGGCTGCCCGCATTAAGGCTGCTAATTCTGATTTGGGGTCAGGGTTAGTTTCTAGCGCCAACAAACAGTTATTTAGCACCACAACTTGGGTTTTGACTTCCATGTTGAATAAATCCAACAAAGACATTTGGCTGAGATCGGAGTCTTCTATCATTACTGCGCCTTCCTCGCCAAACTGGTAAATAAGAGTTCATCATCCAAATAACCAACAGTGTGGGATGTCGGGCAATTCGTTGGTTGCCAGGAGAATAATCCTTTAGTATAAGTTTGGGTTGTTTGCGTGACCTTTCTAAAAGCATCGTGTAATTTGCGACGATGAAATCGGTGGACACCATATATTTCATCAACCGGAAATACCCAAGCGTTACCCGCCTTTTCAATGACGGCCATCCGAGAATGAGATACTAGACTTAATCCTTGTCGGAGAGTATCGCTAGATTCAATATTCAACAAGTGGCTTAAGGAAACACACAACAGCAATTCCCCACGAATATTGATTAATCCGCGTAAGACTTGGTTTTGTCGATGGGGTAGAGTATGAATCACACTCGGAGGTGTGGTTTCTTTGAAAACCTGTGCAGGAAGCGCCAGCCATTCCTGTTGTAAACGAAAAATCACAACTGTCAACGTTTCTTTTGTCCGCAAAGCGTATGTAGGCAGATGCGAAGTTTTTTCGGTGGGAGATTCCGCCAGTAATTGTGTCCACTCATGACGATATTTTTCTGGCGTTGGGCGTTCTAATAGGTAGCGACCAGCCGCCGAGTAAACTGGACAATTGCGACAATGAGTATGTGTAGCTAATTCCGCACAAGTGCGATCGCCTTCAATCCCAATTACATTCCAACAACTTTCAACTTGAGTGGTCATAAGTCAATCGTCAATAGTCATTTGTTATTTTTCACCTTGCCTCTTGGTTAAGCTGCTGCATCAACTGGCGTGAAGGATGCAGGATCATCGGTCTTGACTTTGAAGATCGAAACTTCTTGACGTAAGCCACGGGAAACTTGATTAAGTTGGGCGATCGCCTGATTAATTTCCCTGAGTGAATCAGTAGTCTGGACTGAGGTACTACTTAACTGCACCATTGCCTCACTAATTTGTTGCGCTCCTAGTGACTGCATTTCCATCCCTTGATTTACAGATGCAAAATAAGGATTTAAATCTTGTACTTGCTGGATAATTTGCCCAATCTGCATACTAATATTGCTGACATCTGTCACACTCCGCCCAACTTCCGCTGCAAATTTGTCCATTTCCATCACCCCTGTCGATACAGAAGATTGCATCTGTTTGACCATCTGTTCTATGTCCAGAGTGGAAACTGCTGTTT
This sequence comes from Nostoc sp. PCC 7107, assembly GCF_000316625.1. Classification (GTDB taxonomy): domain Bacteria; phylum Cyanobacteriota; class Cyanobacteriia; order Cyanobacteriales; family Nostocaceae; genus Nostoc_B. The sequence continues at coordinate 1,673,914 of NC_019676.1, forward strand.
GGTCTGCTAATCTGCGAATTTCTCTGGCGACTACGGCAAAACCTAAGCCATATTCTCCGGCTTTTTCCGCTTCGATAGCGGCGTTTAACGATAACAAGTTTGTTTGGTCGGCAACTTTGGTAATTGTCAGGACTATATTGTTGATGTTGTTCGCTTTTTCGCTGATCATGCCCAATCTGTTGGCAATTGTATTTGTTGCTTCTGCCAATTGACGCATACTAGTTTCCATTCGCAGCAAATCTTTTTGGCTGATGTTGGCGGCGCTAGTTGTCGTTTGTGACATTGTGACCACTTGTTCCATTGTGTTGACTAGTTCTTTGGACGTGGCGGCTATTTCTTTGGCTGTGGCTGTGACTTGATTTGTTGATGCTACTTGTTCTGTCAGTGTTGCTTCTAATTGTTTCCCAGACGCGGCTATTTGCGTGGCTGAGATGGTAACTTGAATACCTGAGCTTTGGACTTGACGAATTAAACTACTCAATTTCTGCGTCATCGTTTTTAGTGCCGCCATCAACTTACCAATCTCGTCATCAGCAGTGATTTCCACATTACTAGTAAAATCACCCGCAGCCACTCGGTCTGCTAAATGAAATGCAGTTTGCAAAGCCCGCGCCAACGCTCGGCTAGGAATGAGAATAATCCCTAAACAAACAGCAATGGTGACAATCACAATACAAAAGAAATTTCCCCAATTCACAAAGACTGCAAAGTTTTGAATTTGATTAGCTTGCTTTTTGCGTTCTGCTAAACTTTGGTCTTCTACCTCTAACATGACATTCATTTTTTCCCTGATTTCATCCATGATTTTTTTGCCTTTATCTGACAAAATCACAGTTAATAATTCTTGTTCTTGACCAACTTGCTTCATATTGATAGTTGTTTCCAATTCATCTACTTTGGCTTGGCTTAATTTTTTAATTTCTCCAAGAGTTTTAATTTGTGCTGAATTGTCAGAAATTTTGTTGTTGATTTCCAAAAATGTATTTTTTAATTTTGTTTTTGCTAAATTAAATGGTTCTAAATACCTTTTTTCTTTTGTAATGATGAATCCCCGTTGACCAGTTTCAGCATCAATTAAAGATTTTTCGAGTTCTTTTAACTGGGTTTTAATTGCATAAGTATGATTAACCCACTTATTAGACTCTATGAGAGAATTGGTAGTTGAGTTAGAAATATAGCTGGCAAAACCGGTTAACCCAACAATAATTGCACAGCCAACGATCACAAATTGATTAATTTTAATATTTTGTGGCATATTATCTTATTTTAATATTTGTGTTTATTGAAATAGCTGTTAATACCTAATAAATAAAAGTCATCATTTATGGGTTTGAGTTTGCCACAAAATTTGAACCTAAGCGAATTAGCCATTAATAGCCTTTCTGGAGTCAGATTGACATCCGTATTTGAGGATGATTATTTTGAAATTACGATAAAGTCGGCTCAACAATATTATTGTTAACTTTGAAGATCGAAACTTCTTGACGTAAGCCACGGGAAACTTGATTAAGTTGAGCGATCGCCTGATTAATTTCCCTGAGTGAATCAGTAGTCTGGACTGAGGTACTACTTAACTGCACCATTGCCTCACTAATTTGTTGCGCTCCTAGTGACTGCATTTCCATCCCTTGATTTACCGCTGCAAAACGTGGGTTTAGCTCCTGTACTTGCTGGATAATTTGCCCAATCTGCATACTAATATTGCTGACATCTGTCACACTCCGCCCAACTTCCGCTGCAAATTTGTCCATTTCCATCACCCCTGTCGATACAGAAGATTGCATCTGTTTGACCATCTGTTCTATGTCCAGAGTGGAAACTGCTGTTTGGTCTGCTAATCTGCGAATTTCTCTGGCGACTACGGCAAAACCTAAGCCATATTCTCCGGCTTTTTCCGCTTCGATAGCGGCGTTTAACGATAACAAGTTTGTTTGGTCGGCAACTTTGGTAATTGTCAGGACTATATTGTTGATGTTGTTCACTTTTTCGCTGATCATGCCCAATTTGTTGGCAATTGTATTTGTTGCTTCTGCCAATTGACGCATACTAGTTTCCATTCGCAGCAAATCTTTTTGGCTGGTGTTGGCGGCGCTAGTTGTCGTTTGTGACATTGTGACCACTTGTTCCATTGTGTTGACTAGTTCTTTGGACGTGGCGGCTATTTCTTTGGCTGTGGCTGTGACTTGATTTGTTGATGCTACTTGTTCTGTCAGTGTTGCTTCTAATTGTTTCCCAGACGCGGCTATTTGCGTGGCTGAGGTGGTCACTTGAATACCTGAGCTTTGGACTTGACGAATCAAGGTATTTAGCTTTTGCAGCATAGTCTTAAAAGATGCCAATATTTGCCCAATTTCATCTTTACTATTAAAGTCACTTTCAGCTAACGAGGAAGTTAAATCACCAGCAGAAATCTGATTTGCTACAGTTACAGCAGTTTCAACTCTGTTGCCTAAAGACTTAGAAATTAATAAAGTGACAAAAACGGCGATCGCCACAGTCGAAAGTGTTACTAACACCGCTAATAAGCTCATCAAGTTGAGCATTAATTTTGTCCCTTCAATCTTTTGTCCCATCATTTCCTTTTGTCGATTGGCAAACTCCTCATTTATTTGACGAAACCTATCTGCCATATCTTTGGACTTTTTGAGATATTGATTAATTAAATCTTTATTTTTCTCGAAGTTTGGAGTTGTAATTGTCATTTTAACTAAAGCATCAAATTCCTCCAACATATTTTGCATTACTTGCAATCTTTGATTCTGTAATTCATCTTCAATCACATTAGATGAGCGATTGAAACCATCTTGAAAACTTTTGTAAAAAATTCTGTATCTCTCCAGTGCATCCTGATGCTTTTGCGGATCAAATAAATATCTCCGAATTGCCAAATTCATATTAGATATGCTCAAAGCCATATCATTTGTGCCGATAATTGCTTCGTTTGACCTTCCCACTTGTCTATAGATGATTCTTGTCTGATTGCTAGTAGCATAAACTATGACGCTAAACACAAAAATCAACACTGTGGGTACACAAAATCCTAATAATGTTCTGTCTTTGAGTTTCCAATTATCTAACATTTTTAGTTTTTTAGGTTTAATAATGATGAAGTGTAAGCTTAATAATATGAATAAATTTTCTAGTCTAAAATATTTTTTAGGACTTACGCAAAAAACCTCTCAAACTCTCATTCCTCTGTGTCCTCTGCGTCTCTGTGGTTCGTTATTCCGTAACTTGTGCGTAAGTCCTATTTTTATTAGACTCCTATTAAAACTATCAAAGCTCACAAATACTAAAATTCCCAAATTCAAATCCAAAGTAACAATTAATATATTTAAATTTTGCTAAAGTTTATTAATTTACTTAAATAAAGGTAAATTTTTCTCAATTTAATTCGATGGCAGTCAGATCTTATACAGTGTAGGTTAAGCTAATTTTTTTAACGTTGTAATCTGTAGATGCGCTGCCAAAGTAAACTAGCACCAGCCCTATCTCCCTGCTGTTCTTTGAGTAATGCTAAATGAGTTAATGCTGCTTCGTGATTAGGTTGTAGATAAATTGCTTTCTGAAAAGATTGTACAGCCCGCTCATTTTGTCTCATTGCTTGCTGCACTTCACCAAGCAGAACATAAGCCTCAGTATTCATTTGATTTTGATTGAGGTAGTCATTGCATAGTTTTACTGCATCCTCTAAGCGACCTTGATTAGCCGCAGTTTTAGCTACGTCTAATAAGTTGCTGTTGAAGTTGTTTGCTAATATTGGTTTCTGGGAAGAAATTTCTTCCTTGTTCTTGATCGGAAATTCAGTAGTGTTTTGGGTTGCTAACTGAGGACGAATTGTTGATTGATAATTAGTATAATTTTCCTGAATAAAATTTTGAGGGTTAATTAACTTTTGATAGGCGATCGCTGAAAAATGCCGCACAGGTACCAACTGAGTTTTCATCAGCAATGCCGCTTCCGCAGCGGCAACAAATAATAATCCGCCTGCAACTATTAATTTTTCTAAAATGTCAATAGTTTGTGCTTTAGTCTGGTGATCAAAGTAAATTAATAAGTTACGACAAAAAACTATATCATAAACCTGTGTATTACCTAAAAAATGAGTATCTGCTAAATTGCCCTTGATAAAATTGACAGAACTTTTAACTGAGTTTTGTAGATAAGATTCTGAATTAATTGATTGAAAATAGCGCTCATAAAACTCAAAATTACTACTACGAAATGAGTGTTTATCGTAAATTGCTTTTTTGGCTTTTAACAAGCACTGTTGACTAATATCAACAGCATCTATATGAAATTGAGCAGATGTTAATCCAGCTTCTAGAAGAGCGATCGCAATTGAGTATGGTTCTTCACCTGTGGCGCAAGGTACACTCAAAACCCGCAAAACTTTTTGGGAGTTTTGCGGCAGCCATTCTGATAATACATAACTTTTGAGCAACGCAAATGATTCCGGCTCCCGAAAAAACCAAGTTTCTGGTACAGTTACGCTATCAATTAGTGCTTGCCATTCTTGCGGAGAATCTTGCAAATATCTTAAATAGCTGGACATCTGCGATATGTTACAGTCTGCCATTCTTTGATTAACAGCACTAGCGATCGCAGCAGAACCAATTGAGTTAACATCCAAACCAATTTTGCTTCTCAGTAAAGCTTCGATGACAGATTGTGCCATTATTACTGTCTTTCAACTAATCTAAATAACTGTGTTTAAAAGATTTTCTGACAAGAAATTAATTTGCTCTGTTTCAGATAACAAGTTTTCAATTTGAATGCAATGAATTATCCCTTGTTTATCTAAGAGGATCTTGCCTAAGTATGGCGCTGCATCTATGTGAATGTGAGAATCAACCAACTCACTTTCAGATTTGTGCAATGTTTCTACAACTTGTTCTGCCATCAAACCTAAAACATTTTGAGTATGATTACCTCTACAATAGTTAACTAAGATAATTCGCGTACTCAAGTTATTGCTACAAGGTTTACTCCGTATCAATTGGCATAAATCGAGGACTGGTACAATGCGACCACGGTAGTTAAATACACCAGCTATATGTTCTGGTGTATGTGGCAAAGTTTTGAGCAAAACCATTGGTAGAACTTCGATTACCTCTTGAGAAGTGATCGCATATCTCTCATTACCAATTTTGAAAAGTAACATGAGCATAGATATATTTCTTTATGTTACTTACTCAAGTTACCCATTTTATGCACTAAACGAACTTAATTTTGACATTTACTCAAGCTTGATTTTCTATAATTTATCCATTTATCTACTCACTCTGCAAAGAAAATGGTTTCGTTGCGGGGTTGTTCACCGCCGATGCGTTCGATTTTATCAAAGCAGCAAGCGCAGAGAAAGTAAAAGCGGATGCTGTCGGTGTCTGGTTTAATTAGTTTGTGCAAGCGCGATCGCAATTTCGCATACTGAGTTTCGGTCAGCTGGCACTCAAACACACTATACTGCACCCACTGTCCATAAGATTTGAGTATTTTGTGAATTTTAGTGCGGCGTTTGTCCTCTGGAACATCGTAAGATACAACGACTTTCTTTTTTAACTTTTCTGTCATTTTTTTCTTGAGCGTTGTTGAATTTTTGTCTCACCCAGAGGCGCAGAGGAAGAGTAAGAGTTATTTCAAAACCAGTGGCGGATATTTCTCTGTTTCACCCATGAGATATTTCGCCAATAGTCGCCCTTGGAGTTCAAAGGCTTCTTGATAAGTGCATTTGCGCCACATAACGGGATGTTTAAATTCGGATTGTTTTTTCTGTTGATATAAGCGCAAGAATGTTTTACGTCCTTCGGGTGTGAGGGAAACTGCACCGCTTAAGGGTTCAGTGATAAAGTCTGCGGGTGTTAGCAGTTGCTTGTTTAAAGTAGATAAAACTACTGCATCTACCACAAGCGGACGAAATTCTTCCATTAAGTCTAATGCGAGAGAGGGTCTTCCATAGCGATCGCAATGCAGATATCCTAAATATGGATCAAACCCAACTATATTAATCGCCCCTTGCACATCATGGCGCAATAATGAATAACCAAAGCTGAGTAAGGAATTCACCGGATCTGTTGGCGGACGGCGCAGGCGGTGAGAGAATTGAAATTCTACGTTGCGAATTAGTTCGTTAAAACAACCAAAATAAGCTGCACTTCCCGCACCTTCTAAACCACGCAGTGAGTTGATATTGTGAGTTGTGTCAATTGGTGCGATCGCTTGTTCTAATTGTGTAATCTTTTTAGATAAATCTATATCTGAAGATTCGCGCTGACGACGGGTGAGAATCTGACGATAATTTTTCAATTTACCACGGACAAATCCTTGGACAACATGAATCGCCTGGGGTGATTCTCCGGCGGCTTGCCATTGGGCTTTGCGAACAAATATATTTTTAGTTACTTCTGGTTCTATGCGTCCTAAATAACGACCATTTTCTGTGAGGAATGTTAGGGGAATACTGCGTTGTAGCAGTTCAGAAATCACAGCAGGCGAAACGGTCGCGCGTCCTAAAATTACTACGCCATCTATTTTGATGAGTGGTACATCTAAAATTATCTTTTTCTCGAATTTGACGCTGAGACGTTCGTCAATTTTGCCAATGAAAGCATCTTCTTGGGAAATGTAAACTGTACCCATGATTGTTTCCTTATTAGAGGTGAAAGAAAGTTTTTTAACGCAGAGTTTCGCGGAGTTCTCGCAGAGTTACACAGAGTTATTGTTGCGTTCTTTTTTGTGCCTTTGCGTGAGGCTTAATAGTATTAGTATGAATTACAAATTAACTAGCTTCTTGATAGCGTTTTACTTTATCGGCTGATTGAGGGAGACATTGAGGAGATAAGCTGCATCCGTCACAGCGTTTGGTTTTGATTGCTTTGGGCATTGCGCCTGTAAACAATAGCATTTGTACGGCTTCAATTGTGGCGATCGCACTTTGGCGTAATTCATCGTTAATTTCTACTAGTTGACGTTGGTGTGAATGTGCGTAGTAAATATAGCCAGTGTTGATAGATTTCCCTGTCATTTCTTCTAAGCACAAAGCTTGAGCGCAGACTTGCAATTCATCATTATCCCATTCACCTTTGCGTCCGCGTTTGTATTCTACAGGGTAGCATTCACTGTTTTCTAATTCTATTAAATCGGCTTTACCAATAAGTTTATACTTGTCTGATTTCAACCAAATTGCCCGGATTTGCCAAGTTTCTTCTCGCTGTCCTTCACCTATAGTATGGACGCGATCGTGTAAAGTTGTACCTTCAATTGTGTATTGATTATCAACAAATTCTCCTGCACAAAACATCCGCCAGCAGCGATGCGAACAGTAGGCATATTGGTTTAATGCCGCAATTGGAATATATTCAATATCGTTCATAATTTATTTCACACTTCAGACTTTATACTTCATACTTTAAATTCGATGCACCATGCCTAAACCCATTGTTGTTTTACGTCCGACTCCTGCATATACAGCAAAGTTAGCTAAGGTGTTCAGTTGTTTAATTTGCATGGGTTCAGCTTCACCTAATATGCGATAATTAATTTCGCCAATAATGCCAATAAATTTGCTACGAGAGTCAGCTAATATTTCTGTATGAATGTTAATAAAAGACGGAAATATTGACTCAAGAGAAATTCCAGATAATTCTATCCCGCTATATTTATTCCACCGCGAAAGTAGGGAATTAAAAACACATTCTCTGGTAGGGAGAGTTGTATCAAAATGTCCTTGACGGAAGGCGGTGGGTGTGGCGAAGCTCAAGTTAAGAGAGCGTTCAGTTTTACTAGCTTCCTCGTACAATTGACTATAGGTGCAAGCATTTGCCCAAGGTTGCGTTGATTGGGGTGTGCCTTGAATACTGGTAATATACAAGTCAGCCGGGCCAAGATGCCAAGGGTGGCGAGGATTAAGATTGAGCCATAGTTGCGTTAGTTGACTAAACAGGGTGTCATCTAACAAGGAAACACGCCACCAGCAAGGAGTTCCGGCGGGAATGGGTTGTTGATGTTCCCAGCGTAGTTTAGATCCCCCTCTACCACCCTTCAAAAGGGGGGAGTTAGTGTTGTGATTAATTTGCAAAGGGGAGAGGGTAAAGGCTTTATCTGCGGTGGAATCGTGGAGGCGATCGCCTAATTGTCGATCTACAGAACTGACAAGGGTTAAAAATAAAGCGTGTAAATGTCTCCCCGTGAGATACTGCGGCGGAATTAGCGACTGAGGAAGGAGGTTAAGGACTAGGCTGTGCGGCATACTTTTTTTTCTTTGTGGTAGACTGAGCAACTCTGGACTCTATAGTAAACTCTGGTATATCTACGAGTTCAGTTTCACTCAAACTATACTGTTCACAAACAAGACTTAGGCGATTTCCTGGGGTTTTGACAGCATTAACCGAATGGGTTAAATCACCTTGAAAATAAACTAAAGTATTGAATTGGGGCTTAATTTGTCCAAGTTGGCGTTTGTGCGATCGCAATACCAGTTCTCCCCCTTCCATATCCGCAGGTACGCGCACATAGAGGACACTGACAACAGCAGGCGGTTCTATGGTTTTGGAGTAGGAACGCAAAGAGCGATCGATATGCGGATCGACGCGGGAGCCTTCTTTTAGTTGTAAAGGATTGAGGTAAAAAGCATTACAATTCGGCTGGAGAGCTAAATCGAGGTAAGGTTTGAAGTAGGGAAATTGCTGTTCTACTTTTGCTAATCCAGAACGCTGAAATACTACAGAAAATCCTTTAGTGGCGACAAAATCACGGTTGAGATTGTTGATAGCAAAGTAAGGACAAGCTTGGATTTCTCCCCATAAGTTGTTTAGGTAATCGCTGGGGAAGGCGTTGGTTTGTTGCTGGTAATGCTTCACTGGGGATGTGAGAAAAATATACTTATAAATCGATGTTCTACAAATTCTCGCACCAATAGTGCGAGAATTTAATTACTTATCACACAATAAAAACCTCATCATCTGGAAGACGTAATTGTTTAAACTTCATTGCCATTGTTAAAATTCCTGACAAGCCTGAAAAGAATCTATATTCTTTCTCCATATCATTGCAAACAATAGTTATTGGATAAGAAGTAATTCCTTGCTTGTTTAATTGAAAAATAACAGCAGCATTTGTTCGGGGACAAATAATTACTCCTGGTAAAAGATGCCTATTCAAAGCTTGTATTAGGGGTGTGGGTCGTATTGCTCCTCCTGCACTGCGGATAATTTGACAATTTTTAAAAGCCGTTAGTTTGTTCAACTCTGTACTGATAAATTCTTGCCAGTTATCAGTGTAGCGTAATTCAAAACTCAATTGATAAGTTTCAGTAGCGCGACTGGTGACTTCAATATAATCACCATTTTGGACAAATTCGTAATAGCGTAATAGGTGAAAAGGATCTAGTCTTGTTTCCTCCGATTCATCTAGAATCAAACCATGAGGGTCACGAATGGAAAGACTTTCAAACAGACTAGAACGAAAACTAAATAAAGGTGCATAACTTGTACTAAAAACTTCAGCAAATTCTTTTAACTCAGCTAGTGTCTCTTCATTTTTTTGAAATAAATCTATGTATTTGTCTAAAGTTGTACGTCCAGTTTGTAAGTCATCCCAATCTTCAGGAAATTTAGCTTTGATAAAGGTTCTGACAAAAGCCTGACCACCTTTGATATACTTCCAATCTTTTTTGATTTCTTTGAGAGATTTTTTCGCAATAGTTTCAGCGCCTCGTAAAAGTTTCATTCTATAGCGATAATCATCCCAAGTTCTGTTTCCTTCAAAAATAGATTTTAGAGTATTGAATAACTCCAAAATTAATTTTTCTTCAGCTAAACCTTCAAGCATTTCTTCCAATTCCAACAAGGGACGGGCAATTTCTAGAAATGCTTCTGAACGCCAGTAAGCTTTTAAAAAAGGCTTATCTAAACAGGGAAGTGTTTCAAGTAAGTCTTTTAGCGCTGTACGTCCCCCATTAGTATCTACAGAGGTCAAACCTTCTTCCCAGGCGTTAGCAGGTAAGTAAGCAATGGCTTCTGAATCAATATTAGTTTCAGATTTACCTAAAACACGCCCTACTCTACCAATTCTCTGCCAAAATGCGGCGCGATCGCGTGCTGAAAAAATCAACCAATCTAAATTTTGCCGTTTCGGTTCAGGATGTCTTTCAAAGTTAAATCCTACATCTACAGTGCTAGTAGCTAAAATGATTTGACACTGCATAGCCCTTTGTCTATCTTTTTTGGGTGCAGGGCCTGTAATGCGCCCGATGTCATCACCAAGTCCTTGTTGACGAAGTAAATCTGAGAGACGATTAATATTATCAAGAGAGTCAAGAATTACAGCACCATTTTCATCAGGTCTTTCTCGAAAACGTTGGACAACTTCTGCTGCTAACTCTGCTAACCACTCTTCCTTACTATCTGGTTTTGGTCTTAATTCCAGATTAACTGCTGTTTGTGATGGTAAAAGGTTATTATTACCAGCTTCTCCATCAATTCTTGCTATATTCACACCAGCCTGTTTTAAATTCTGCAATGCTAATTCACAAGCTGGTTCTGGTGTTGCTGTTAGCAAAACTATTTTACGCCCGTCTTGAAAAAAGCGGAAAACTTGAGAATAAGCGAGATAAAACAACATTCCTACTAGCTGCTTAGCATCGTAGAGGTGAAATTCATCAAAAATGACTGTCGAAAATTTGGTGTAAAAACTACTGGCGATATTACCTCTATCTAGGTTGTTATATGCAAAGAAAGTTGCATAGTAAAAGATATCAGGATTTGTGACTAAAATGATGGGTGTATTAGCCCCAACATCAGGAAAAACTGTAGCTGGATTCCGTAATACATTATAGAGCTTTTCCCCCGAACGACTGCCAACTTTATCGTTAAACCAGCTTTTAATGTCTTTAGCAGAAGCTGATTTGACTATATGAGGTAAGTTAGCTTCCCTAACAAACTTTTTTACTGCTTCTGTTTGCTGTTCAATTAAAGCATTAGTTGGAGCAATGTAAACAGCACTTTTATTTGGTTGATGTTTTAATACTGTTAGTCCTGCGTTGGTTTTACCTGTGCCAGTTGGTGCTAAATCAAGGATAATATCTGCATCCTTAGATTCTTCAAATACATCAACTTGATGTTGAAGTCCATTCTCCATAAAAGATAGTTCATCTGGCAAAGATGCACAAGCTGAAATACAGCGCGGTTCTAATCTGATAACTAATCTTTGATTACTCATTGTTACTTTCTCTACCGCAAAAATGTAACCCTGCTGGTACAATCATTTCTCCAACTTGCCAAGCAGCACCCCGAAAACGCAGATTTTTAATGATGGGTGCAGGAGGAATAGAAATTAAATCGAATGCTAAAGCCTCTATTTTCTGTGGTAAATCGGCAGCATTTAGATAATGTTGACTTTGATATTCACCTTCTGGTAGTAAAGTCACAGGAAATTCATTCAGCACATTCACCTTGACTTTACTCATGAATTTACCAAGGCGAATATAATTTGGTAATTGATTATTTCCAAATACCAAAGTTTGAAATTTGTTTCTGCGTTCAATCATCCGTAGTCTTCCAGTTTGCGGAAAATTACTTGGTCTAAATGAACTTGGTTTTTTCCCTTGACGTTGTAATGGTAAATCTTCCCGCGCCGTAGCAACACGGTTATTAGTCATTGCATACCAATAAGAATCAGAAAGAGCATTGAAACGTTCAAATCTGAATGTAACTCTACCTACTGGTGAAGCTGGTAAAATATAAAAATCCTGTGCTATTGGTTGGAAATCTTCTTTGTAGGTTGGTCGTCCTGTAGCCTGACCTTGGAGGCGATAGGGGGAATTTACCTTACCTAAAGCATAGGTAAGAGCATAATTCCCAATTACCCCCTCAGTGTAATAGGTATCAGACAACTCCCTAGAGGCAAAAAAGACTGGTTCAAGACAGTATAATTCAACAAGTTTTGCCTGCTGAAAAGGAATTGTTGACATAATCTAAATCTCTACTTCAACTGGTGTATTCTTGCCTTTCGCCTTAGCCTTTTTCTTCTCAGGTGCAACCTGACGGAACGATTCATAGGATTGCGTTAAACGCTTGAGAAAATTATCACGTTCAGCTTCTGACCAATTAGTTTCTACATCAGTCAGTAAATTAGCTAATTCTTCTTCAGATAGTTGCACAGAAACCCCTCTCTTATTTTTCCAATTAGCAATTACTTGTTTGCTTGCTGTAATTAATTGATTAATATTCAACGGATGTTCTAAAGGCTTACCTAAGACATCATAAGTAGCTTGTACAAGTTCCAGAGTACTAGGAAGTTCGGTAATACTACCAAATACACCTAATATCTCGTTTTCCATACGTCCAACACGACTGGAAACCGCACCATAACGACTTGTAAAAAGAATGTTACCGATGATATAGCGCAATTCATCCGCAGTTACATCTTTTAGGGTGACGACATCCAAAAAATGCACGCCTGGTTTGATGTATTCGCTAGTATTTAAAGCTGTTGATGCTTTCGTATCTTCATCTTTCTTTAACCGCATTGTGCCATTTTCGTAGATGGCGTTTATGGTGCGATCGCCTACAACATCACTAGCAGGTAAAATACTAAAAGCATCTTCAGTCCAAATGCGACTTTTTTGAGCGCCACCCCCACCAGCCGCGAAGCCGTAGAGGAAACAATCTACACACATTTCACAAGGTGCATTAGTGTTTAAAGAACAAAGAGAGCCATCTTTAATGTTGGTGTATAAAAGCTCATGCGCTCTTAAATGTTCTCGTCCGTAGCGTCTTTCTGGTGCTACTTGTTTACGCTTAGTCATTACCAAGCGTTGAATTATAGTTTTTTGATTTTCACCCTCTAAACCAGCTTGGACAAATTCGCTACACATTGGTTCACCTGAACCTTCTGTGCGAAAGATAGTTTCAGAATGGGTTGTTCTTAAAACAACTAAAGTGATAAAACGTCCTTTGGGGAAGTTCTCATAACTTGTTGCTAGTACCGAGGAAAGTTTTGAAATAGACATGATGAAAAACTCCTAATTATTTAAACAGTTGTAGTTGTTTCGACAGAATCATCTTCAGATTGACTCTTTAGTTGCTTACGTGCCTCTTCAAGGAAGAATAAATAAGCAGCTTCTAAAGTTTTTTGGTCAGATAAAAACTTTTCAGGACGTGCTGAATAAACCTCCTCATATAGTTTTCGTAATAGCTCGTAATAACGTTTCACCTGTTCATACTTTGTCGCACCTACACCATGCTCACGGATACGGTCTAAGCGAGTATGATATTGCTGTACTAAAGCAGCAAAAATTACATCTAAACCCAAATAAGGCTTTTGAGAACGAATAGCAGCAATAAAAGCTGTAAACGGTTCTGCTTGAGCAGTTCGTTTAAAAGAACTTCCCCAAATTTTTCCCTCTGCTGCAACTTGAGCAGCTTCTCGAAGATATTTAGTTAAGAGTAAGTTTTCATCCGGCATAAAGCTCTCCAGTAAAGTATTTAACGGCTCACAAATGCGACCCCAAATAATACTCAAGTTTGGTTCGTCTTGTTCTCGCAGAGTCCAACGTAACAAGACATAATAAAGTTCAATTGGTCTGACACAAGCACGAGCCAAATCATACAAACAATCATCAGCTTTCTGAATACTTGCAACAGATGTTGCTAGTTTGCCAATGCAACGTAGTCGCTCAAGAATTTTTTCTGCATCTTGGCGTTGCTGATATTGTCCATTTCCTAATAAAGTTTGCAGTGCAGAAGGAATTCCTTCTATTCGCCCGTAAACATCATTAGATAACTCAACTTCTAGATTGCTACTCAAGGTAAAAGGAAAGCCAATATCTAAAGACAAGGAAATTTCTAAAGCAAGCCTCAGTGATTTTAGTAAAGCTAAAGAATTATTAACATCTCCCCAAAGTAAAGGAATAATGACAGATGTATGAACAAAATCAGGACGTTTTGGTAATGCCAAACCAACTACTTTGTTAGCTTTAAATTCAAGCTGGTTATCTTTATATAATTTCAATTCATCAATAGTGACAGTACCACCTTCAGCATTTGTCGCTGCAAGTTGTTTTAAAAGTTCACGCCAAATTCTCAACAGTTCTGGAGCAGAACCTTTAGGTAATGCTAAGTGCAAATAAAGCGGGTCTTGTTTTTTAACAGCAGGAAAGTTTGCCCCAACTGCCATTAATTGGTAGGCTAAAGCTGCAATTGAATCTGCTTGTCTTTTCGGTTCAGCACTGATACCACCCGGTAAGCGATTAGAAAAAGCCTGTACTTTTGTACCAGGGGGCATATTATCTGAAATTAGCTCATCTATATCAGTAGAAGTAGAACCTAAAGAGCATCTTTGTCTGGGATTTGCTTCTACATAAGCATTTAAATCATCGGCTCCATTTAACCGAATAGCAAAAGGTAAATTTACCATTCGGCTAACGGCTGCAATCATTTCTTCAGATACTTCTGTTTCTTCAGATATTTGTGTACTTTCCTTTCTTAGTTGGAAAGATTCTTGTAGAGCTTCTTTAATACCCTGAATTCCCTTAACAGCAGCCTTAGCAGCAAATAAAGGTCGTCCATATTGACCATTAAATGGCTCAATTGCAGTACGCTGAAGTTGGGATATACCAGTATGATTAGCGATTTTATCCCAAACTTCTTTAGGGCTTAATCCGGCTTCTCTATAACTGAGGTAAGCTGCTTTTAAACCTTCAGATATAGCAAATTCTTCTGCATTACTTACAGGTAATAACTGAAGTTCAGTCGCTTTTATTAGTGCATCTGCACCAGCCGCTTCACCCCACTTAGTTACATCGTTAGCAATCTTGTCTGATTTATATCCAGCTTTTTTCCTTTCTAAAAGAGCTTCAACATTTACTAAAACTTCCTCAATGTTTTGTTGGATGGCTTGATGAGTAACTTTAATACCATCTTTAGTAGCTCTGACAAGTCTTTCGATATTATTGCCAAAAACTTGGTCAATTTTACTTTGCCAAACAGCAGCTATTTCTTTTGTAAAATCTACATTTGGTAAAGCTTCTCCTTCAAAAAGTTCGCCATCAGGGAAAATTGCTAAAGGATTTAACCCATACTTTTGTAAAACCTCTTCGCAAGCACCCAGCAACAGGGCTGTAATATAGCCTTTATCTTCAGAAATACTGATTCTAAAAAGGTTACAGCTTCGCCCAAAAGCAACGGTTAATTCTTTTTCCAGTTTGCGAAAACGTTGTGCATCTGGAATTCCTAAATCAAACAAGTCCGCAGCTGTAAGCATCGCCGCCCAACGTTCAATATTTGGGTCTTCTGGTAAAAATCTTGCTCCATCGCTGACGTTATGACCTGAATGGCGCTCAATTAGCTTTCTGACTAACTCCAAATCATCTTCTGAGATAACAAAGCTAAGTACACAAGCCTTTTCAAGTTGTTCTCGTAAAAATTCCTGATTTCTAGCCAGGGTTTTAACATTGCGTCCTTGGGTATCTAATTTATTGAGGTCATGTACAGCAGTTGCAGCTAGTAGCAAAGGTCTTTTATCTTCTGGGACTTCTGCTATTCGGCTGACTGTCAAAATGAACTGACACGCAGAATCGAGGTGTTCTGCAAGGGTCGTACCCTTTCTTACGCCGTATTGATGATGATGTGCATGATTTTCGTAAAGCTGGGGGCGGATTTCACTGAAATAAATCTCCTCCAAAGACTTTGGAGGATTATTCAAAAGCCGACTGCGCTTAATCATATTGAAAGATATAGATTTAATACCAAACTCAGTCTCACAAAGTGGTCAACAAACACCATAGTCTGTCTTAATTTATTGCGCCACTAGTACGAGTTTTTACTGAATGAATTTTCAAGCCCTATTTTCAGGTGGGCGAATTCTGACTCTATCTAATTCAGCAGTTACAATTGCACCAGAGAATAATTCATCTCCGTAAAGCTGAAGTACCCGCAAACAAACTATTGATTGTTCTTTGGTTGAGAGATTAACTAAGCGCAAGATACCACAGTGAGGATTTCCCCGCAGAATTGCTAACTCTCCAAAATCTTTATCAAGGGTGACTAAAATCCTACTTTCACGATAGGCGGTTGCTAAAATTTCCTCGTCACCTGGATCTTTTGGCCAATCTCCAGACCAAACTACATCATACCCGGCCGTTTGTAAATCGGTACGCACCCTAGCATTAATGCAAGTATCTAGCAATATTTTCACCTTGGGGACTCTATCAATAAAGGTTCAACCCGTTCATGACCAACTAACCTTCGTGCATAGACTAAACAGGCTTGTACATCTTCACGTTCTAACCAGGGATAAGCTTCTAGCAAAGTTTCAATAGTATCTCCTACTGCTAACATTCCTAAAATATGTTCAACAGCTAGACGACGACCTCGAATAATCGGTTTACCGCCAAAGATTTGGGGGTTAAATGTGATTCTTTCTAGTAATGTTTGTTCGTTCATGGTTTATACGATGACATCTAATACAAGGTTTACCGAAACAAATATTGGAGTCAAGGGAAATTCTGGACAGCAAATGATCATCGGTCATGGTCGTTGACCTCACTAGCCGCTTTTTCAGAAATGGGAGTAGTAGTAACTACCCCCGATAGTTTAGAAATACTGTTTATGCGATCGCTTTTGACTCTACTACTAGCCGCCACTCTCGTCGTTGGCCTTCAATACGACGCTCTTCAAAAATATAACCTCGTTTTCTCAGAACATACATGGTTGCAGAGAATCGATGGCTAATTTTCTTGACCAGTTCCTCGGTAGAGTACCAGGAACCATCTGACATAAGCCGAAGCATACGCTCTGGAAGGTTGTCTTTCATAAGAAATCACCTCAATCGGTTTGCGCCGAAAAAGTCGTGTTAGTGCTAACCTATGAGATACCACTCAACATAGGTGAACTGAAACGACTTTGTTTCGGTTCTCCTGAATATAACACAAAACTGTCTGTAGGAAAAAAATGATAAAGTTAGCCTCGTGAGCAAAAAAATATTCACCGAGCTTTTTGAGATGTATACTAAAGAAGCCTTGAGACTACACCCTAATCCCTAGCAGGGATTGAAATTGTAGAAAAGATGTGATCAAGGCGTTAACATAACTTCATGAATCCCTATCAGGGGTTGTAAGCCAGAGTATACCTCTGGCTTTTTTCGTACCTGCCTAGCGAGTAACATTGTGTTTTTTGGTATTGAAATTATTGATTAACTTGGTATACATATAAAATAGCTAGAAATACTATTTATGTCAATAGTGTAATTACAATTTATAAATGCCGAGAAAAAAAGAAACGATTACACTGTCAATTCCGCCGGGAACTAAGGAACAACTAGAAGCGATCGCTCGCCAACTCAATATAACTTGGGGCAAAGAACCGAGTATTTCGGGCTTAATAGTGGCGATTGCACAACAGTCTGTAGAGGTCGGAAAGCCTTTCACGCTTGACTCTAACCAAGTTAATGCCTTACAACAAGCGATTAAAGCTTTGAATGATGCAGGTCACATAGGAGAAGCGCAAACTGTACTTGCACTTTTACTAGAACGTGGCAATCTCGAAGCACCTCTTCGTCAATTGCTGATGAAACAACTTAGTCAACCTATCCAAGAGTGGCGAAATACGATAGAAGAACTAACTAAAGCCAAACAGCCTTTCTACCTTCTCTATTCCAACTCTCAAGGTCAGGAATTAGATTACAAAGTTCGTCACGCTGAGGTGCGCTTTTTTGAGAAACGCTTTTATCTCATGATTTGGTGCGAAGAGACAGCAGACGTAGAAAACGATATCCCAGAATTACCCGAACTTTGGCACAATCGTTGCTTAAGCTTTGAGCGAATTAAGTCTGTTGTACCTACTAGTGGTGATTGGCGGGGTGAACTTGACTATGTAAAAGTGCAATTACACTTTCGGGGTTGGCTAGCCAAAGCCTATCAACCCAAAGAAGATGATATTGAGGATGACATGATTAATAATGTGCGTCAGGTTGTGCGGCGAGTAGCTAACCCTTTCTGGCTGATTCGAGAAGTATCACGGTATTGGGAAGATTGCGTGATTGTATCACCTGAGAGTCTGCGCGATCGCCTCAAACAAAAACTCCTCACTTTATGCGATTTATATAATATCGAAACCAAGAGATTGTAGCACCAGAAAATGTGCGATCGCTTATCAAAGAAAAACTCAAAACCCTCTGCCAGCATTATGATTTAGAAGTTAATTCCTGATATAACCTTACCAAGGTAAACGCCCGGAATAATTATTTCCCCGGCGTTCACCTTCTATCTCCAAACGCTGTTTTAGCATTTTGTAGACTTCTCGTGCAAGAGTATCCAAGTTTTTTAATTCATCTACCGAAACAGCATCTTCATTCCTCTGTGAATCATGATTATTGTCCTCAATTGAATCGCTTGAAGTTGAATTTTCAAAGCGTGCTTGGATAACTTGCCCAGAAGTTTCAGGGTTTATAATATCAGCCTTTTTTGGAGTTTTAAAATGTTTTAAAACTTTTAATTTATTGTCCCATATTTTCTTATCTCGAAGCGGTTGTACAACCGTCTTCTGACTAACATTCTCAGCTTTACTTTCACCAAACAATTCAGCAATATTCGACCATGAATCTGGTATATCTTGTTCTGGTGATTTTTGGATATGGTGAGCAGGAGCATAAGAAATAGGAACAGAACGAGGTACATCCAGGGAGTCGATTTCATCTGTAACTTTAGGTGATACCAAGTTCAATGAGTTAGAAATAGGGTTAAAAATAGAAATATTTTTTAATACTTTAGTTAATGGGATATTGTCTTCTTTATATTGAGAATTTTGCTCTATATATTTATTTGATACACCATCAATTTTTGTATTATTACTATTTCTTGATGCCTGAATAATTTTCGATTCTGTATTAGTATTTGTTAGGGTATTTTCTTCGGGTTTAAATGTTGTTGCCATGCTCTCAATTATTGAACTGCTAACAGAATCATTGTTGTCTCGTTTTTCTTGAATAATTGCTAAGTCTATGTCAGTATTTGATGTAGCGTTTTTAATTGCTGACGATGTTGTTACTAGACTCTCAATTACTGGACTTACAATAGAATTATTACTTTCTAATTTTGCTTGAATAGCTTTTGAATCTGGGTCATTAGTTGATGCGAATGTTTCTGCTGGTGGTGATGTAGTTGCTAGACTCTCGATTATTGGATTTGCAATAGAATTATTACTTTCTAATTTTGCTTGATTAATTGCTGAGTATAAGCTAGTAGTTGATGTGGCGTTTTCTGCTGGTGGCGATGTCGTTGATAGACTTTCAATTATTGGACTTACAATAGGATCATTACTATCTAATTTTGCTTGAATAGCTTTTGAATCTACATCAGTGGTTGATGCGGATTTTTTTACTGCTTGAGATGTAGTTGCTAGACTCTCGATTATTGGACTTACAATAGGATCATTACTATCTAATTTTGCTTGAATAGCTTTTGAATCTACATCAGTGGTTGATGCGGATTTTTTTACTGCTTGAGATGTAGTTGCTAGACTCTCGATTATTGGACTTACAATAGGATCATTACTATCTAATTTTGCTTGAATAACTGTTGAATCTAAGCTAGTAGTTGATGTGGCGTTTTCTGCTAGTGGCGATTTCGTTGATAGACTTTCAATTATTGGATTTGCAATAGAATTATTACTATCTAATTTTGCTTGAATAACTGTTGAATCTAAGCTAGTAGTTGATGTGGCGTTTTCTGCTAGTGGCGATTTCGTTGATAAATTTTTAATTATTGGACTTACAATAGAATCATTACTTTCTAATTTTGCTTGAATAACTGTTGATTCTGTAACAGTAGATGCTATGGCTGGTTGATGATAAACAGAATTACTAGTTTGTGTTTTTGCCTGAATAACTGTTGAGTCTGGGTCATTAGTTGATGCGAATGTTTCTGTTGGTGCTGATGTCGTTGATAAACTTCCAATTATTGGATTTGCAATAAAATCATTACTTTCTAATTTTGCTTGAATAACCACTGAATCGACATCAGTAATTGATGTGGCGTTTTCAGTTGATGGTGATGTCGTCGATAGACTTTCAATTATTAGATTTGCACTAGAATCATTGCTATCTCTTTTTGCTTGATTAATTGCTGAGTCTAAGCTAGTAGTTGATGCTGTATGTTCTGGTGTTTGGAGTGGTATTGATATACTCTCTATTGTTGAACTTGCAACAGAATCATTACTGTCTCGTTTTGCTTGGATAATTGTTGTGTCTATGCTATTAATTGACGGTGTACTAATATTTCCGATCGCTTCAGGTCGATTTAAATTTATATCTATATTTCTTTTTGATAAAATTTTTCTGTTTACAGCAGAATTATTAGTTTCTAATTTGTGCTGAATAGTTGTTGTTTTTGAAGTGGTTTTTAGTGCTTCATTTGCAGTTGTTAGATTTGAATCATTGAAATTTTGTGAGGTAGATTCAGAAAAAAAAGGTGAATCTTGAAATTGATTATCTATTATATTGGAATCTATCGGTTGTGAATGCAGGAAAATTGAGGGATCAAAATTGGATAGTGTTTTTGCTCCTAATGGTGATAAAAACTTGGGACTGATTAATTTCCGTCTCCAAGGTTGATGAGCTAATAAAGGTTGCTTTATACCTAGATTTAAGTTTGGTTCTGAAGATTCGGAGGCAAAAGCTGGTGTCAGATTTTCTATCATATACTATTAATTACTAGAAAATGAACCTGAGCTATCGCGTCCAGACAGAATTGATGCACCGCCAGACCTTGTTTTATCAACTTTCAAGCCTTCGTAAGTTAAAGTTAATTCTTCAATAGCGACTGTGCTAGAGTCTGCACTTAAACTTGGTGCTTTCCATGAAATGGGTACAGCACCGATTAAAGTCCAACATTGCATGGTTTCGCCTGCTTGATTAAAAACTAAAATATTGACGTTACGTCGTTCTATTGCACCCGTTAAAATTTTATTGAGCCAATTCCAAAATGTTAGGTCATCAGTAATGCCACGTTTGAGGGTAACATCAGAAAAATCTGCGGGATTTAACAATACTCTTTGTTGATTATTAACACCACCTTCAGCAAATTTTTCAGTTTTGATATTCACACCCAAGCCTTGGCATTCTGTAAAACATGCGGTGATATTACTTTCAATTTCTACATAAAATCTATTGGCAGTAACGTAGTTTAATTCTCGGCTAGTATTAGCCATTAGTCACTCCTAAGATAAGTTTTAAATTCGTTCTTTTTGTTGCTGTAAGTCGTCTTTCATGAGTTCATAGACTTTATCAGTCAGCTTCCATAGCAGTTGACGATCGCGCATTACTTTAGCTGCTAACTTAGCAAGTGCTTTTTGCTGATCACTATCATCGTTCATATAGGAAAAATTTGAGAAATAGATTTATATATATCAACAAAGTTTACATTATGACTACTAACCGATAGTATACTTCTTCTCTATTGATCATGTAGCGGTACTAAGCCAGTTTTCTCTAATATTTGCTGTACTTCTGTGGTTCTCAGCATTTCAGCAAATTTTTGACCAATAGGCGGACGGCTGTTATCCCCTGGATATAATACAACTAATGGATAACCAAGTGGATAGCTACGTGTTTTAAAAACTTCAATATTAGGCTTATAACTGCCCTTATCATCACATAGATCAGTATTGGGATCTATTGATTTACCATTATCTTGTACTAAAGTTTGAACCGCGGTGTTATTACCATCTGCTATCGCTAAAGGATAAGCAGAACATTGACCAAATACTTGACTAAGTGTTGCAAAACCTATACTCCCTGTACGAGTAGTAATATCGTCTTTTTCAAAGTCATTCAATACTTGCTGAAGCATATTTATGGTAGATAAAGATGTGATATTAATTGTAGAGTTTTTTAAACTATGAAAAGCATTAATTGCGCTTTCACTCTTGAGTACTCTATGTTCAAATATTCTGATTGATTCTGCATCATTTGGTATGTAAAGTTTTACTGGTAAATCAGGTAGATTTCTTCCTTTTAATTGTTTCCAATTAGTAATTTTACCTGTATATAAATCTTGTATTTGCTCAATACTAATTTGACCATTCAATGCTTGAGGTAGACTTTGATCACGTTTTGAGTAACTAAAAGCCACAAATACAACTAAACCATCATAAGCAAATGCTTGATGTTTTAGTTCGGGACTAAATTGTTCAAACATATTAGCGATCGCAAAGTCTGTTTTGCCTAATTGAATATTAGCAATTACTTGGTCTATACTATCTTCTGGCTTGTAACTTAACTGCAATTTAGGCTGACTTGCTTTTAACTTTTCTTCTAGGGTTTGATTTTGCAATATCAAGTTGCTTTGTCTTCGGATAAAACTCCAAGTACTTTCTTTTTCCCCAGTGTAGTTAAATTTTCCCGCAGGTACACCAGTCACAGTTTTTAAACAACAAACTACAGGTTCTCCAACTAGAGTTTCTTGATATTTAAATTTTTGGAATAACCAAGCAATTAATCCTAGAATAAAGATTGCCACTAAGATACTTAATATTAATATTGAAGGATGATAAAGTTTATTTTTATTATTTTCTGGTTTTTCGTTGATTATTAATACTTGTCTAGGCAAAGCTTGATAAAGATTTAATAATGCTTGCCTTGCTTCCTCGGCATGATTAAATGGTAAATCAAACCCTAAAAGTTTGAATAAAAAAGCTTTAAAATCTGGAGTTACTGATTGCCAATATTGCTCTTTTTTTGGGTCAATATCTGAATCTAAGGTATTACCTGCTAACAGATAAAAAGCCACATAGCCTAAATCTACTAAATCTTGAGTAACAGTCGGAATAATATTTTTATTAGTTGATAAATCAAACAAATTTTCCCATAGAGCTAAATCACTTAAATGAATAAAAAACTCTTTGGTATCTGCCATAATCAACAGACTATCTAAATTAATATTACCGTGGGCGATTCCCTGTTGTATTTGTCCAGTTGGAAGACTAAATTTTTGACCGTGGAGAAATTGTAGAGTTTGTAATACTTGGTCAAGAACACGGTACACATCCCTCTCTGACATAGATTGATTCGTAGTTGTCAGGTATTGTCTGAGGGTGGGATAAGCATCAATATTGCCATTAGTAACAAGATAGCAGCGTTCGGCAACTGGATCAGCGATCGCATCCCAAGGAAAATTCAAGCGAATATCTTGAATTCTTCCATCAGCTAAACTTAAACCCGCCAGGCGTTCAAAGGCTTGTTTCCGGTCTCTAGTTTCCTCGGCGTTAAAAGCCTGTTGGGGTAATAAATATTCTTTAATAATTGCTGGTTGTTGGTCTGTTAGCTGAATTCCCTGATATAAACGACCTAGACCGCGATTTCCGATATAGTTATCAATGCGATATCGCCCTTTATATCCTCGGAATTCAGTTTTTGGCGGGATAATTCCTGGAAAACCACAGTTTTGGCAGGTTTTAGCCGTAGGGTTTTGTTCTAGCGTTTTTTTTGGCCATTCGCAGCCTATAGGATTTCCCATCCAGCAGCGATATTTGCGGTAGATGACATCTACCTCCATAGCCGTTGGTGGTTGCAGAGTTACAGGTGTTACAAGCGGTTCCGGTTCTGTAACTGGTGGATTTTCAGCTTTAGAGAAAAATCTCTGAGGTAATTTGGCTTTGATTTGTTCATAAACCACGACGGAAACCCTTAGCGATCGCTTTTATCTGTGGCATCCTACACTGAATTTTTGCTCAAAGCTATTAGACTTTCCGCTAAAATTTATCAAACCTCTGCATGAAAAAATCAAATCCCTGTAATTATAAATCCTGCCCAATAATAAGGATGATTGTATGGCTTTTTATCAGGCACAATTTTGCTAATTCTATATAAATGTGTGGCTAAATAGGTTCTAATTCTTAATTCATCAGGATGCAGAGTTTTGATTAAATTTTCATACCATATAGTCAATTCTCCGGCTGTAACTTCTTGCAACCATGTAGTAGCTTCTGTTAAAGCGGTGTTTGATGATTTATTTACTTGGAGTCGGCGATAAAATTCGATAATTAATAAGGCGCTGGCAGATGATTCAACGTTCCAAAGAGTGCTGATAATTTGGGGAACTCCGCCACAAAGAAAACTATTAACTATCGAGACATATTCTGTAGCCACACTCTGGTTTATATTACTCACAAATTTACAGGCTGAGAGTAATACTAAGTCGTAACTAGTAAGATTTTTTTGGCAGATTTCTGTAAGTGTCAGTTTGTCTTCCCCAGCTAATATCAATTCTGATTTTGTCGGTTCAACAAAATTGTTAATAACTTGACCTGTAAAATGAAAAATATTGAAATTTTCAGATAATGCCTTCTCTACATTAGTTTTATTTGCTGCTTCCTCTTGGATACGATGAGGATAATCAAACATTTGGCTAATCACTTCTGATTCCAATTTGGTAAATTTTGGTGGAGAATAATTTGCCTTAGCGGGAGATTCAATACTGAGAAATTTTTGTTCTCGCAATTGCTCTATATTTCTTGGTTGTAAGTTTACACCTATTTGGATGCTAGGCAAATAATTAGTAATAAATCTCGACTGAATATGTAGGTTTTCTGATTCAGAATTAGGCAGGTTAAATAGAACATGTAAAGGTAATCTTGATAAATCGCGGTGAGGTATTAAAATCAGATTTGTGATGCCTTCAAGTTCCTGGGTAATTGTGGAAATTTCCAGAAGTTTTTGCAGATGTAAGAGTCTGTGTTCCATCTGCGATCGCCAAGGATGATTACTTTTAGTTTGCGGGTCTTGGGCTTGGTCGCAATAATCTTGGTATGTTTGATGCCAATCTTCTAACCAATGTTCAAATGCAATCAGTCTTCTAGTCGCTTCTGGTAAAGGTAACTCTTGCAGCGGCTTACTAATTTCTGATGATCTATTTCCTAGTTCTTGGACAGGAGTAAATACCAAAATAGGTGAGGGAGCGCCATCTTTAATAATAAAGGTGTGCAGAGCAGCGGGGCTAATATGCCAGTAAATAATTGCGGTGGTGGGGTTAAGTAAATGTTGAACTGAACTATAGTTGAGGGAATAAATTTCATCTTGCCAGCTAAACAGCAACCACTGTAAACAAGCATTTTTGATCTGTTCTGCTAGTTCCCAAGCTTCTACCAAATCACCAGATTCTACTAAAAAATCAACGCCTAATTGCCCAATTCCCGCAAATCTGAGTGCCAACTGTTTTTTACTTTCATCAGAACGCCCAGGGTCACTAAATAATTCTTGCAATAAATTAGCGGCACGTTGTTGTAATTCTTGTGCTTGTGTAGTTTGCCCTAAACCCAACAGGACTTTAATTAAAGATTGCAGTATTTCTAAATGTAGTAGGGGAAATCCTTCCCAACTGAGAGTTAATAATGCTTGATTATATTCAAATACAGATTTGCGCCAATGTTGCCGGGGTGCAGGTTGTTTTTTACCTTGTTCATAATGGGTATTACCAATAGCTAAATGCAGCCTTCCCCAACCCTCTGGGTGAGTATCTGGGCGGATATATTTTAACCCTTGTTCATAGCTGGCGAGTTTACCTGCGTAACCACCTTGTTTTAAGGCGGGGTTAATGGCGGCGACGTTAGTTAATAAATGCTCAAGTGTTTCTGTATCAGGTACATGACCGATCGCTGTACCTCGACCAATCCAAGCTTCCCAATAATCGAGTTTGATTTGTAAGGCGTTGTCATAAGCCACGATCGCCTCAGTATATCGTTCTAAATAAAACAGGGCGACGGCTTGATTGTACCAAGGGAGGTGAAAGTCAGGTTTGATAGCGATCGCTTTTTGATAGGAGGCGATCGCTTCTTCTCTTCTGACTAAGTTATCTAGCGCTACACCTCGGTTATACCAAGCTAAATAAAAATCAGGTTGAGCAGCCAGGGCTTTATCCCAAGAAGCGATCGCTTCTGACCACTGTTTTAAATTAAACAGCACCACACCCCGGTCAATCCAAACTTCGTAATAGTCTGGTTGTAGTTCTAACGCTTGATTGTAAGAGGCGATAGCTTCTGTATATTGCTCACTCACAGCAAAAGCAATACCCCGGTAATACCATGTTTCCGGGTCTTGGGGTTGCAATTCTAAGGCTTGATCGTAACTGGTAATGGCCTCCCAAACTTGCCCTAATTTCAGCAGCGCTAGAGCCTTACTCGCCCAAGCTTCTGGATAATTGGGATGGATTTCGATGGCTTGACTAAAAGACGC
Source organism: Nostoc sp. PCC 7107 (assembly GCF_000316625.1). Taxonomy (GTDB): domain Bacteria; phylum Cyanobacteriota; class Cyanobacteriia; order Cyanobacteriales; family Nostocaceae; genus Nostoc_B. The sequence goes on from NC_019676.1 coordinate 1,700,137, forward strand.
GATCGCTTCGGCAAATAATCCCAATTCTCCCAAAGTTCCGCCGCGATTGTACCAAGCTTTGTAATGGTCTGGTTTCAGGTCAATCGCTGTGTCATAGGCCGCCACGGCTTCAGCGAAACGTTCTAAATGGAACAAAGTCAAGCCGCGATTAAACCAATATTCATAAGATTCCGGTTGCAATTCAATGGCGCGATCATAAGAAGCGATCGCACTTGCCAAATCTCCGGTTTTGGCTTGTTGCAAACCTTGATAAAACCAAGCTTGTGCTTGAATTGCTGTATTTGCCGGATTAGTTGTCGTAGTCGGAGACGGGTTAGCTTGTGTTGTCAGATTCATCGCCAACTGCTGTACTAAATGTGCGCTTTGGTCTAACCTTCCCAACAATTCATCTAGAGTATAGGCGACATTTGGATCTAAATTTGCTAAATACTGCTCCCAAGAATTTCCTGAATATTCTTTTCTAACCAGCCTTGTCTGTTCTTCAGGGTATTCCAAAGACAATTCACTTAAATTACCAATCACATCTTCCGCCGCCGGAGCCAGAAAAGCTACTGCTGTGGTCGGAGCAAATTCCTCTCCAGTATATTCCCAAGAGATTTTTTCCTGATTTTCTGCTGCCATTTCCTGGGGTGATGTAGTAGTGAATTCTTCCCCTGTATACTCCCAAGCTGATACATCTGTGTTCTCTATTGGATATTCCTGGGGTGATGTAGTGGTGAATTCTTCCCCTGTATACTCCCAAACCGATACATCTGTGTTCTCTATTGGATATTCTTGGGGTGATGTACTATCTGCTAATTCTGCTTCTGTGTACTCCCAACGGATTTCTGCTAGATTTTCCGTTGCAATTTCCTGGGGTGGTGTAGTAATGAATTCTCCCCCTGTATACTCCCAAACTGGTACATCAGTGTTTTCTATAGGAGATTCTTGAGGTATCGTCCGAACTACAAATTCTTCCCCTGTATATTCCCAGATGATTTCTTCGACATTTTCTGTAGAAACTTCATCAACTGCGTTTGCTGGCGGTTGTGCAGTCGCTGGAGGTGCTAATTCGTCATATTCCCACAACGATTCACCCAAGTTACGCAGTAAACTTTGTCCCGGAGTATTTACCACAGAATTACTTTCTTGACTCTCCCCAACGGCTTGATCCCATTCATCCGTATCCCGCGTCATTAATCGGATACCAATGTCATAGGACAGTTCACCAACTTTGCCAATGTTGAGTTCCCCAAGTTGTACCATCTGCGTTCCTAACTGCTGATTAGGCGCAGGTGAGATTAACAATCTTTCACCAAAGCTGAGTAACCAATCTATCCAACGTTCTGTACTAATACGGTCTTCCATGCGTTGGAGATATCTGATAGCCCATATTTGTCCTCGTCCTTGATGTACCCCTTCTAGCAGTTGGGTAAACAGAAGTTCCAAATCAGCATTAGTTAATTCAGGAGGTGGTTCTACCATCTCCTGTTCCCTAAAGGTTTTTAAAGTCTGTTTACTACCAGTGGGCTGGTTTGAATGTGTTTTAAGCCACTGCCATAGCTGCGTGAGCATCTGCACATACTCTGAAGGTTTTGTTTATCCTAGATTGTAGCGATCGTTATGTCAAAAAAGCCTAGATTTGCGTGAAACCCACTGCTATTAAAGGGTTTATCTGGTAGATGTTTATCAAAAATATACAAAACTTTGTTAGTTGTTATCCATTGACTCACGCTGGTGCTTCATCTGAAGTTGAGTTACTAGGCATATAGTATTGATTCACCAACTCCTTGATAATCACTTCTGGATCGTCAGATTCAATTCCGAGTTGCTGAGAAATCTGCTGACGTAAGTTGTGATCTTCCTGCATCATGCCAAACAACTGTTCTAAGGTGACAGTTTGGTAATCTCCTTCTGAGCCATTGTCAACTGTTTCTGTGTCTTCTGATTCTACATAGTTTTCTGATGATGGGAATGTGCCGACAGCATCTGGCCCGTCATATTCCCAGATAGATTCACCAGAATTACCAGAATTACGGGTTAACAACTGCATTCCAATTTCGTAAGCCTCATTACCAATTTCTCCAACACCTAAATCACCCAGTTGGACTAACCGCGCGGCTAACTCATTATTTGGTGTAGGTGCTGCTAGTAATCTTTCGCCAAAGCGGCGTAACCACTCTATCCAACGTTCTGAAGAAACACGATGCTCAATATTGTGCAGCCACTTGAGCGCCCAAGCTTGTCCTCGCGCCTGATTTACTCCTTCTAAAAGTTCAGTGAACAGAAATTCTAAATCCGTATCACTCAGAGGCGGTGCTGACTCTTGTTGGACATTCACCTCGGCTTTTTTAGGAGTCGATTTTCTCCCAAACAAACTCTGGAAGAGGTTTTTGAGCCATTGAATTAACCGCTTGAGCATTTGCCGCACCATAAAGTGTATTGTCTACCCTAAGATTGTAGCGATCGCTCTGGACGATGGCGTTGGTGCAGTTAAGAAAATGTACATTCTTAGTCATTAGTCAATGGTCTGCACTTACTTAGTTCAAATGTACTATAATAAAAAACAGACACGCTGCGTTTAAAATATGTGAACGCCAAGTTAGGCGTTTAATCTCAAATTTATTCTGAAAATGGACTGACATTTTCCTTCCATGCCTTACGAACCCCTGCACCACAAGTATCGTCCAAAAAGTTTTGCTGAACTAGTGGGGCAAGAGGCGATCGCTACCACCTTAATTAATGCTATCCGTACAGCTAAAATTGCCCCGGCTTATTTGTTTACCGGGCCAAGAGGTACGGGTAAAACATCTAGTGCCAGAATTCTGGCGAAATCTCTCAATTGTCTCAAAAGTGACACTCCAACAGCCGAACCTTGTGGTGTCTGTGATGTCTGTCAGGGAATCACTAAAGGCTATTCTTTAGATGTAATTGAAATTGATGCGGCCAGTAACACTGGTGTCGATAATATCCGTGAACTGATCGAAAAATCACAGTTTGCCCCAGTGCAGTGTCGGTATAAAGTATATGTAATAGACGAATGCCTCACTGGAGATTCTCTGGTATTGACTGATGAGGGACTTATTAGAATTGACAATCCCAAACTTAAAGGCAAGAGAGTTCTTAGTTATAACGACTCATCTGGCCAATGGGAATTTAAAAAAGTACTTAGATGGTTAGACCAAGGAGAACGCCCTACTCTGGTCATTAAGACAACGAAGGGCTTAATCAAATGTACTGAGAATCATTTAATTAGAACAGCGCAGGGATGGATACCAGCAAAGAACGTAAAAGAAGGAGCGAAGATACTATCCCCTGTGAATGTGGCTGCGGCAACTTCATTTACAAATATGGTACGGATGGACGCATCCGGCGATTTGTTAGCGGACACCAGTTTAAAGGCAACAAATACGGGCAAAGATCCTACGACTTGGAATCTATTCTTCAAGCAGCAGAATTGCTCCGACCTTTGTGTGCTTGCGGATGCGGAGAAAAACTCCATGTCCCTACCTATTTACAGCAAAAAGGTAAAGGCATTACCAGCATACAATCTCATTGGCGAAGAAATCCGTATAAAAAAGGACACGGGATTTGGCAACTTAGAACAGAAAGATTTCTGGAAAAAGCCTCTGTTCTACAACCAGAGGTATTCGGACTTATCTACGGCACTTTGCTGGGGGATTGTGCCATCTCTTACCCCAACAAACACAGTAGATTCCCTAGATTGTGTTGGACACATGGTGAAAGCCAGGGAGAATGGCTGGAATACAAAGCACATCGCCTTCAACAATTGTGTCCCAAGCTGGGAATTACAGATAACAAAGGATATGGAAACATATCAGTTACCTGTAACACCATGTGTCATCCCCAACTCAAAGATGTCTTTGAGATCGTCAAACCGAATGGGGATAGAAAAATTGTGTCAATGGACTGGCTCAATCGAATTACTCCAGAAGGACTTGCTTGGTGGTATTGCGATGATGGCTCACTCAGCCTTACACCAGCAGGTAGCCCTCAAATTCAGTTACATACAGAAGGATTCTCTGCTCAAGAAAACCAACTTATTGCCAGTTGGCTTACAAATATGGGATACACAGCAAAAACAAAGTGTTACATCAGAAATAGTACAGGTAAGCAATACAACTATATTTGGATGGGCGCAAATAGTAGTAGAAAATGGTTGGCAGAACTCCAACAATATTCCATCCCAACAATGGATTACAAGTTTGGAAACGGTAGAATCTGTTCACCTCGATGGAATTGAGCGAGTTTATGATATTGAAGTCGCGGACAATCATAACTTTGTGGCAAATGGACTTTTAGTTCATAACTGTCACATGCTCAGTACCCAGGCATTCAACGCATTACTCAAAACACTAGAAGAACCTCCTAAGCACGTAGTATTTGTACTAGCAACCACCGACCCCCAGCGAGTTTTACCAACAATTATTTCTCGCTGTCAGCGGTTTGATTTTAGACGCATTCAACTAGAGGCGATGGTGAAGCATTTAAATGCGATCGCCTGGAAGGAAAGTATTGATATTTCCGAAGCAGCCGTCACCTTAGTAGCGCAAATATCCCAAGGTGGGTTACGGGATGCGGAGAGTTTACTTGACCAATTAGCCTTGTTATCTGGGCAAGTCACACCCGATAGAGTGTGGGATTTAGTTGGTTCCGTCAGCGAACGAGATTTGTTAGCATTATTGGGTGCGATCGCTCAAGATAATCCAGAAGCAATTTTAGATTGTAGTCGTTACATCCTTGATCGGGGTAGAGAACCACTAACTATTCTGCAAAATCTCGCTAACCTCTACCGCGACTTACTCATTGCCAAAACTGCACCCAATCGCCAAGATTTAGTGGTTTGTACTGGGCAAACTTGGTCAGCCTTAATTGAATTGGCACAAAATTTACACATCAGTACAATTTTGGCAGGACAACAACACCTGCGAACAGCGGAAGTTCAAATTAAAAATACGACTCAGCCGCGTTTGTGGTTAGAAGTAACATTGCTCGGATTATTACCCAGTGCCAGTATTCAGCCAGCCGCCACAGTTGTTTTACCAAAAGTCAGCATACCTGCACCACAAAATAATCATCACCCATCACCACCAGCAACTCAACCAGCCGCCCCAGCACCTTTACAGCAGCAAGCTATCTCACCGCCACCACCACCAATTACTTCACCAGCACCCACACAGCCAGTCACCCCTGTAACAGTGGCCGCAGAATTAGATTTAACCGCAATTTGGCAGCAAGTACTCAGCAACATTCAGCAAATTCCCCGTCGGGCATTGTTAGGGCAAATGTGCCATCTCATAGAATTTGATGGTAATAGTGCGCGTGTAGGTGTAAAACCTGCATGGTACGACAAAGTTAAGTCTGATCTCACTATGATTGCAGGTGCTTTTCAGCAGACTGTCAACCGAAACGTTGAAGTGAGTCTTGAAAAAGCTACGGCTGCAACGTCTTCTACCGCAAAAAAAGAACCATCAAACAACGTTTCTAATGGTGTTCAGCAGCCTGCACCTGCTAAAAACAACAACCATCATCAAGCACCAGCACCGCAGTCCTTCACACCTCCACCAATACAAGTACAGCAATCACCAGTCAAAACCGAATTTTCCGCAAATGGTAATGGTACTGTTAATATCCAACCTGTACCGCCACAACCTACGCAAAATTCTTCTGAAGAATGGGAAGAAGTGACTAGAGCCGCGCAACATTTAGCCCAATTTTTCGACGGGCAAATTGTCCGCTTTGCCGATGATGGTTCAGAATTCTCTGGTTCTATGACTCCATCTGACTGGGTAGATGAAGCAGAAGTAGATGATTAGAAGGTAAAAGTAAAAAGTAAAAAGGCAAAAGTGTCTCAACAGCTAGTAGATTTTATCGGAGAAGAAGTAATCTCTAGACTTGATATTACTTAGCTTTTAGCTCTCCAACTAAAGGTTCTTGAGCAATTTTCGCTAAGTCTACAGATTCTAAGAGAGTTTGCCAATCAGCCTTTAATCCAGCATCCTGAAATTTTTTGAAACGTAATTCAGCTAAAGTCTTCAAGCTATCATCCCAAATGCCAGATGCTGCTAAAATAGCTGCACGTTCTCTGAGTGAAGTCTTTTGTAAGTTAGTTGTTAAGCTTTTTTCAAGATTAATTCGTTTTAAATATCCCCCCACAACTAAATCTCTAGAACGATCTGAGTAATCGCAAATTGCTGAGAAAATCCATCTGTAATCTTGATTAATTTTAAGTAAAGGCTGATTTAACTTAGCTGGCACGCTGATTTTAAAAACTCCAGGCTGATTATTTATTTTAAAACTTTCTTGATAAACGACCTCTTTATTTGCATTTTCTAAAATGAAATCAAAGGCTTTTACATAGGTTTTAGATGTTTTGGGAAGATAGAAAAAAAAGGTTGGATTCTCAGAAGTCGTCAGTACAGGATTATATTTTGGTATTAGGGCGGTTAAAACTTTATCTTCAGTTTTTCTAGCATCACTCAAGCAATGATTAGTGTATAGTCTTGCTGGCATCTGCCGATTTGTTACTCCGTGGTTAGCACCTTGATATTTTATGGGTACTCCTGATGATACTTGAACAAGCGAATCTTTTCTCAAATGTGCCGATTGTATTTGAGCCGTTGTTATACTGTTGGTTAATAGGAAAGCTGTGATGGAAATTGTTGCTAAATATTTCATATTAAACATAGCTAGATATTTCATAAAATTTTAAAGAAAATAAAGTTTTATAATTATAAATTTGAATAAGCTTATTATTTAGTTTTTACATTATACAAAAAGGCAAAAGAAATACATTCTTTTGCCTTTTACTTTTTAATTTTTGCCTTTTTAATCTCCACTACCAGAATGCACTGTCTTTACCCATTTCAGGCGCTTTGGCCTAAAGGACATCCGGGCAGTGGTACTACTCATCACTACTAACCAGTGCAACATATATAATGTACCGCGTAGGGTTTGTAGTAGTAACACTGGATAGGTAGCAACAGTGAATTTTTGCTCTTGGCGTATCCGTCTCAGTCCGGCAAACATGCCAAAAACAGACATAGACACAGATAAGGTCGTGACTGGGCCTAGTAGTGGTAGGCGATGCCGAGAAATTGCCATTAATAAATCTGGGATGGCAGCTGTTGGCAAGATGTACATGGTGATCATAAACATGAGCATATCCCAGGTTTTGCGGGTACCCATGCGGTTTTTCAGAATCAGATCCCAGTAATCTAAATAACGCTGATAGCCACCTTCTGCCCAACGGTTGCGCTGATGCCAAAGCGCGATCGCATTGGTGACACCTTCTTCTTGCACGGCTGGGGAGAATACGCACTCAATATCCCAGTTGTCTAAGTGCAAACGAAAGGTCATATCCAAGTCGTCGGTGATAGTTTCCTCGTTCCATCCACCACAACTGTCTAAGGCTGTACGTCGGACGAATTGACCGTTACCTCGCAGTTCGCCAAGTCCACCTAAAGCAATGCGCTGCTGTTGGAACCAAGTGTCCAGTGCCATTTCTGCCATCTGACCCTTAGTCCAAAAATTTTCTTTGGCGTTGGCGATCGCTTTCCGCACCTGCACCGCGCCGACTTTTTCTCTTTGAAACAAAGGTACTATCTGGAGTAGCAAGTCTGATGGCACTTGAGCATCAGCATCAAACACAGCGATAATTTCGCCTTTCGTTTGTGGCAAAACCTGATTTAAAGCTCCCGATTTACCACCACCTGCTTGGGGTGAACGCCGTAGGACTTTGAGTTTTTTGTATTGTTGTGCGAGTTCTACTAAAATTTGCGGTGTTTTATCAGTACTGTTATCGTCAATTATCCAGACTTCATATTGCCCATCTGGATATTCCAGACTGCAAAGACTCTTGACTAATTTACCAATTACCGCTTCCTCATTTTTTGCAGCTACTAACAAAGATACAGAGGGTAATTCGCCCTGCATTTCTTTTTGATAGCGGCGGGGTCTAGAAAATACCACTACTAGGGCATGAAGTCCCATAATTGTGGTCAATCCTAGGACAAATATATAAGCCCAAGAAGCTAAGTGTAGAGCGATCGTTCCACTCCAAACTATTGACAATACCAGAGCGGCTTTACGTCTACGTCCTTGAAACCGGGATGGTTGAGACAAATTATTTGTCTCAACTAATGACTCTTCCGTAGCTGATAGGTCAACTAACAGAGAATCAAGCGGGTCAAGCTCTTTGTATGAATCGTTTTCAGGCCAGGAGTTCGCTGGCATAGTTTATTTAATGCAATACCAGTATTTTTCTACACCCATAAATAAGCTGGGAATTATTTAACGTCAAACATCCACTCTGCTATCTGTGTTTATCTGCTGCATCAACAACAAGTTGCCTTGGGATGGCAACTCTAAATTAAGCAAAGCAATCGCAAGATAGGCACAGCTTATAGTTGTGAGACATTGCAATCAGCGCGTTTATTACCTAAATAGTAGGTTTTTTTGCCGCTACTGCCCCAGCTTTGAGAAAAGCTAATGCAGCCTTATTGTAACCGAAATTTTAATATTTCTTAGTAGTAACTTTTGTATTGCTATCACAAAGTCAAAACTAAAAAGACAAAATGCAAAGAATTACTTATTTTTTGTTTACGTAAATTAATATTTTTTTTGCACTATGGCATGTTTTGACCCGTCCTCTTCAGACTAGTTCCTTTGTAGTGTGTATTACAGCTATTTTTTTGGGAATACTATTGACAACTACTAATATCCCCAGTTTCAACTAACTTGAGGAATATTCAACAATGTCTATTGAGCAACTACAGCCTGCCACTCAGCAGCAAGCAAGCGTCTATTTGCCGTATATTCAGGGTACAAAACGGAATTTCTTGCCCTATGCCATCAGTCTCTATCAAAAAGGCATTGTCGAGGGACACCGCAAAATAGAAGCCAGTGACAATATTCCCTTTGTGGCTTCCTGGAATGTGGCCACCCTGCCTTCAGACTTGACACGCTGCCGAATGCAGTTTGATGGTAATGCTGATCTCAATTATGAAGTGATGATGGCCAGCTTTGAGTTTATTGGTTTTTTAATTGAATTAATGGACAATTATAAACGTTATCGGGTGACTGACTTTTCCCAATCATTTTACCGAAAGTTGCTGCGTATTGATGAATAAAACAATTCCCTGAAAGTCTAGGTTATGGGATAGCAAGGGAAATTGTTTTCCCTTGAACCTAGCTCAGGTATTGGTTATTGCAAACATTGAGATATAGTCTATTTCATAGACTTAGCATCAAGCCTAAAACAGTTAAAGCATTATTTTAAATACCCAGTAGTTAGTAACTTTCTAGAATAAATACTGTGAATAAAAGCTATTTTTTTAACCAAAAAAATGTTAATTCTCAAAAACTATGCTCACTAAGAGCGTAAGTCTTTTGCTGGAACAAACTAAAATTAGGAAACACCTAGTACGTCACAGCGGAAATAGGCAGACCATTGGAAATGGGTAAAAGCTTGCGTTATGAGTATTCTTTCTTTTTACTTTTGCCTTTTTACTTTTGCCTTGTTGTACTAGCTGGGTTCTACTTCCTTTTGAATTTAGGAGTGCATGTGTGCCAAAATCTGCTAAACATCTGCTGATTGGATCAACCGAAACTTATAGCGGAAAATCTGCAACAGTTTTGGGTTTGTCTTATCAGCTACAGCAAAAAGGGCTGGATATAGCCTACGGTAAACCGCTGGGAACTTGTTTGAGAACATCTGGCGGCACCATAGTTGAAGAAGATGTCCAGTTTATTGCTTCAAGCCTTAACCTAGCAGCAAACCGCATTGCGCCTACAATGCTGGCTTTAGATGAAGTCAGTGTCCAGAAACGTTTAAGCGGCGAAGATAACAATAATTATCGGCAGTTGCTAGTACAGCAATATTTGCAAGTTGCTCGCGGAGATTTAGTCTTACTGGAGGGGCCAGGCAATTTAACAGAAGGGCATTTATTTGATTTATCGACTTTACAAGTAGCAGAAGAATTAGATGCTGCTGTTTTGTTGGTAACTCGTTACAACTCGTTACTGTCCCTAGATGCTTTATTAGCGGCGAGAGAGCGTGTAGGCGATCGCTTGGTTGGTGTTGTCCTCAATGATATTCCAGCCAAGGAATTAGAAATTGTCAAAAATCTTGTTAGTCCGTTTTTAGAACAGCAAGGTATAGCCGTACTAGGAACACTACCAAAAAATGACTTACTGCGAAGTGTCAGCGTGGGTGAACTAGTAAACCAGTTAAAAGCTGAAGTTCTCTGTCGCAGCGATCGCTTAGATTTGATGGTAGAAAGTTTGGCAATTGGCGCAATGAACGTCAATGCAGCCGTCAAGTATTTCCGCAAACGGCGTAACATGGCAGTAGTCACAGGAGGCGATCGGGTAGAAATTCAACAAGCAGCTTTAGAAACCTCAACCCAATGTCTGATCCTCACAGGACAATTACCACCCCCGCAATTTATTCTCAGCCGTGCTGAAGAACTAGAAATTCCGATTTTGTCCGTTGACTTAGATACCCTCACAACTGTAGAAATTGTTGACCGGACTTTTGGTCAAGTCCGCGTCCACGAACCGATTAAGGTACAGTGCATCCGCCAGTTGATGAATGAGCATTTTGACATTGAGCGTCTATTACTTAAACTTGGCTTAAGTCCAGCAGCAACATTGTCCTAGCCAGAACAAAACGACCCAAGATGCCAGTTAGCTATGCAGCTAAAAGTTGTGTTTTTGCTTCAAAACTAGCATTCGTCATGGTACTCAGTGTCTTTCTTCAGCCAGCTTGCGGAGTTTATCCATCACTTCTGGTAACACTTTTTGAAATTTTCGACCTAATAGGTTGCTGAATAAAAAAGACAAAAGACCAGTGAACGAAATCTCATGTGTAAAGAATGTACCGCTTTGGTTTACGGTGAGATAACGTCTAACGTTGAGCTTGCATAAAGGCAACTGAGTGGTAAATGTATAGCTCTTTTTTGACTCGAATTCCGAGATAAAAAACACAGACACAGGAGCATTCTTGGGTTTTAGCTTTCCTTTAGCACATAGGGTGAAATCTCCTTCAATAGATGCGAACTCTAGTTCTGTATCCCATTTTTGCCAGTTATTCACATCAACCCATATCTCCCAGATTTTTTCCGGTGCGGCGTTGGTTGTGACTGTATGACTGAATTTCATATTTTCCAAAAACACGTAGATGTGGTGAATTTCGCATTCAGGCTACCTCACTCATCCCGGAGGGGTCAATAAGTCCAGAGTCCAAAAAAAGGCTGATTTTGACCATTGATCATTGACTATTTACACAAGTATCCAGCTACTTAGTTAAATAATTCCAAAAATTGTAGCAATCTCTAACTTCATCTAGCTTCCTACCTACACTCTGTTTGGTAAGATATCTAGGTCGTTAAATTCTAATTAATTCTATCTTTGAGCCAGTCAATAGACCTAATTAACCTTGATACATTGGCGCAAGAACTGGCGACAATTCAGCAAACAGGTTCTAAGCGAATCGCTTTGCTGGGTTCTCGTCATGTGCCGATTACGCATCAAAATCTGATTGAAATGATGACATACGCTTTGGTGTTATCAGGCAATCGAATTATTACCTCTGGGGCTACAGGAACGAATTCAGCCGCCATCAAGGGCGCAATGCGGGCTGATCCCAATTTGCTAACTGTGATTCTGCCCCAAAGCTTGGAACGCCAGCCTTTAGAATCTCGGCAGCAGTTAGAACAGGTAATGCACTTGGTCGAAAATCCTAGTAATGATAACCTGTCTCTGGCTGAAGCTAGTTACATCTGTAACAAAGAGATTGTCTCGCGTTGTCAGCAATTAATTTGTTTTGCTTTTCATGACAGTCGCACTCTGCTACAAACCTGTGGAGATGCTGAAGAACAAAGAAAAGTAGTAACTTTGTTTTACTTTGATTAGTCATTTATCCGTTGTCATTTGTCCTTTGTCATTTGCAATTTACTAATGACCAATGACCAATGACTAATGACTAATAACTATGGACTATTAACTAATGACTATTTTTTTGTACTGTATTGCAGCGGCGGCTATATTGATTTATCTGCCGTTTTTGGTGGTTGGTTATGCCCGTGTCAGTGTGGGATATGATATTTCCGCGCCTCGCGCTATGTTTGATAAATTGCCACCTTATGCTCAAAGAGCGACTTGGGCGCATCAAAATTCTTTTGAAACATTTATGATTTTTGCTGTTGCAGCACTGATGGCCTATATAACTCAGGTTAATTCTCCTGTGGCTATGGTGGCGGCGATCGCTTTTGTGGTGGCGCGTTTGCTATACTCTATCTTCTATATTTTGAATATACCGCTTTTGAGATCGTTGATGTTTGCTATTGGTTCTTTGGGTTCTGCAACTCTCTTCTTCTTTAGCATCCTGCAAGCAAATAATTAAAATCAGGGAAGAGGAGAGATAATACCAATTACCAATTGACTCATCCACAATCCCAAATTCAACATTTTCTATGGCTTCAACTTACTCCTTTGACATTGTGAGCGATTTTGATCGACAAGAATTAGTTAACGCTGTTGATCAAGTTGTCCGAGATATTACCAGTCGATACGACCTGAAAGATACTAAAACTACGGTTGAGTTAGGTGAAACAACGGTTACTGTGAATACAGACAGTGAATTTACCCTAGATTCTGTACACAACATTTTGCGAGAAAAGGCTGCCAAGCGTAATCTCTCTCAGAAAATTTTTGACTTTGGCAAAGTTGAATCTGCTAGTGGTAATCGTGTACGTCAAGAAATTACCCTCAAAAAAGGTATCAGCCAAGATATCGCCAAGCAAATTTCTAAATTGATTCGTGATGAATTTAAAAAGGTACAAGCTTCAATTCAAGGTGATGCTGTACGAGTTTCTGCAAAATCAAAAGATGATTTGCAAGTTGTCATCCAACGGCTAAAACAAGAAGACTATCCAGTTGCATTACAATTTACAAATTATCGTTAGAAAATGCCTCAATTTAGTTAAAGTTTTTCCCATAAACTGCCAGCGAGTTTTTGTTTGTTGGCAGTTTATTTTATTTTCAACGCCAAGATAAGCAGAAGGCAGGAGGCAGAAAGCAGGAGTAAAAGTCTTACTATTCCTGGCATTCAAGCTTCCAAATTGTCCTAACATATCTGACTACCGCTATACATCTTTATAGAGAATTTGTAGAAGAATTAATATTGTACTTCCTCTGCCGTCTCAGCGGATTCATCCACACTTCTAATTTGCTAAATACTTGGGAAGAAAGTAGTGTCAAACACAAATAAACTAAAGCTATACCGGCATAAATTTCAAAGGCGCGATAGTTACCAGCAATAATCAGTTGTCCTTTACGTAGCAATTCTTCAAAACCGATAACTGAAACCAAGCTGGTATCTTTTAATAAACTAATAAATTCATTACCCAAAGGTGGAATCATCCGCCGGAAAGCTTGGGGAAAAATTACATAGCCCATAGTTTCTGTTGCACTTAAACCGAGTGATTGCGCTGCTTCGGTTTGCCCTGGTTCAATAGATTGAATCCCCGCACGGACAATTTCGGCAATATAGGCGGCGCTATTTAAACTTAAAGCGAATACTCCCGCAACTAAGGGGTTAAAGTTTAAGGTAAAACCAAGTTGTTGAGCAAGTGCTGGTATGCCAAAATAAATCATAAAAATCTGTACCAGCAAAGGCGTTCCGCGAAAGAAATCTATATATGCTCTTGCTAACCAACGTACAGGTTTAATCAGAGAAAGGCGAACAATTCCTATTAGGGAACCACCAACTAAACCCAGCACAACAGAAAGAATTGTTAATTGCAGTGTTACCAATGCACCTTGTAAAAGTAAGGGAAAAGCCCGCCAAATTATACTTAAGGATGTGAATAAATTAGCTTTATTTCCATTAGCCTGATTTTTAAAAGGAGACTTAGCGGGTAATAATGGTGGTTCTGCTTTAAACCATTTTTTGTAGATTTGGAAATACTCGCCATTTTTGAGAACTCTATCTAAACCATCATTAATGAGTGTTAAATGAGGCGAGTTTTTCGCTGTGGCAATTCCATAATATTCTTCTGTGAGTAATTGCTGAATGATTTTAATTCCTTGCAAGTTACCTGTATTAATGGCATATAAAGTTACAGGTGCATCGTTAATTACTGCATCCACATTACCATTCAGTAATTCTTGCAAGGCTAAAGGTGCAGAATCAAAACTGCGAATTTGCACACCGGGAATACTTTTAGCCTTTTCTGCGCCAGTTGTGCCAATTTGGACGGCTAGTTTTTTATTCTTGAGACTATCCAAACTAGTGATATCTTGATTGTTGTTACGAACTGCGATCGCTAATCCCGCTTTAAAATAAGGACGGGAAAAATCAACTGTCTGGGCGCGTTCTTTGGTAATTGTGATCGAACTAATCGCCGCATCTATAGTTTTGGCTTGGACTGCGGGGATAATGCCATCAAAAGGTATGCTTTGAAAACTTACTTTAAAATTAGCAGCAACAGCGATCGCATTCATTAAATCATAGGAAAAACCTTGCAATTTGCCGCCTGCGTCTTGAAACTCAAAGGGCGGAAACGCTGGTTCAGTTGCTATCCGCAGAGTTTTGCTAGTACTATCATTCACACTACACCCAGTTAGTAAGGCACAACTCAAACCAACTACCAACAACCAGCGCCACCAACGCCTAAAATTTAATCTAATCATCTTTATTTATCATGGGCTATGAAAAATTCTAACCCTATCATTATTTTTGAAAATATTGAAAAAAACTTTGGTTCCCTCAAAGTTCTCCAAGGAATCACAGGCGAAATTCACTCAGGGGAAGTTGTAGCGGTGATTGGTGCTTCTGGTTGTGGGAAAAGTACTTTACTGCGATGCTTCAACCGTTTAGAACGAGTTGATCACGGTTCCTTGGTAGTGAATGGAATTGAATTATCTCAATCTAACTTCAACAATCAACAACTACGTCAACTTCGTACCCAAGTCGGGATGGTTTTTCAACAATTCAATTTGTTTCCCCATCTCAGCGTATTGGAAAATTTAACACTTGCACCGCGTAAAGTTTTAGGCAAAACTGCCAAAGAAAGCGCCCAACTCGCAGGATTATTTTTAGAAAAAGTGGGTTTATTTGATAAAGCCTCAGCTTATCCCGAACAATTATCTGGCGGACAAAAGCAAAGAGTGGCGATCGCTCGTAGTTTATGTATGAATCCCCAGATTATGCTATTTGATGAGCCTACCAGTGCCTTAGATCCTGAACTTGTGGGTGAAGTTTTACAAGTTATGCAGCAATTAGCAGCCGAGGGAATGACAATGGTAGTCGTCACCCATGAAATGCAATTTGCCAAAGAAGTTGCCCATCGGGTGATATTTATGGATAAAGGTGTAGTAGCTGAACAAGGTACAGCTTACGAATTGATCACAAATCCCCAAAGTGATCGCCTGCGTACTTTCCTTAGCCGCCTGAGTGCTAAGTAAGCTCAGGAATAAGGGGTACGGAGGAATAATTTATAACTTTTCACTCAGTACGCAGCACTCTTAAAGATATTCCCGCAAGAAATCAAACGGATCATCTTCCCAACAAGGTTCAGGAGTCCTCAAGTGCAAATTGTTGTTGATGTCCGCTTCAATTTCGTCGCTATCTTCTCTGTCAAAAAGTTCTATCAACGCTTTCCAGTCGCGTTGTCTAAGGGAATTTAACACAGGTGCATACATTTGTAGATTGATTAGAGAGTTCACACGCAAGATTTGAGTTGGGTTCTGTAACAAATTTGTCGCCTTGTTGGTCAACCACCATATTTTAACTTGCTTAGATATAGAACAAAGTTACATTGATGGATACTAAGTAGTATTTCAAACTAAATCAACTCTCACCAGAACAAAATTGTTAAATTGCAATTACTCAGTGGATTCTACGACATCAACATCAAACACATCTGCAAAACATTGCACAACATGAGGACGCACCTCTTCGCAGGTAATATCAGGAATCCATTCGGCTAAACTAGCCACTGGTTTATCTGCGATACCGCAGGGGACAATATATTGAAAGCCTGTCATATCAGGACAAACGTTTAATGCAAAACCGTGCATGGTAATCCAACGGCTAACTTTAATGCCGATCGCTGCAACTTTGCGATGTTCTAACCATACACCAGTGAAACCAGTCAGGCGATCGCCAGTCAAACCATAAATTGCCAACACCCGAATAATCACTTCTTCCAGTTGACGCAAGTACCAATGCAAATCTTTACAATGACGTTGCAGATTTAAAATTGGATACCCCACCAGTTGACCAGGACAATGATAAGTCACTTCGCCGCCGCGCTCAACTCTGTGAACTTCAAAATTACTGTGTTCCATGTCGAACTTGAGAAATTCTGGTGTTGCTCCTTGTCCCAAAGTATAGACAGCAGGATGTTCTAGCAAGATTAGCACATCATCAAGGCTAGGGTCTTGAACACGCTCAGAAACAAGCGATCGCTGCCATGCGTGTGCATCTGTATAAGATATCAATTTTTTGTTATATAACAAACAGCGGTTGAGGAGTGGTCTATTACTACGGATCATGCCAAAAATCAACTGAAAGAATAATGAAATATATTGCAAGTTAGATAGTTGCACAAAATAATTGTCAAGCTATGCAAAGGATTTTAAAGGAACATCAAGGGAACCTGCTACAGAAAATACAAAGTGCTAGTTTGAATATATAAATAACCGCAACGGTCTTAGGAGGAATTCTCTGCAATAAGCATCACGCCAAAACAAGAGAAAAGAATGAACTGGCTGATGACTCTAAGAATTAAGATACAAGCGCAGATATCCACTGAGGATATAAATCAAGGGAACGCGTGAAAATTGAAAGCAGTAAATTTAGAGCAAACTCAACAGTACATCAAACTACAACAAAACTTGTTTTGGCGACAGTCATAGACCTTACCGCAACTTCCTTTCTCACAAAACAAACTCACATCACACATCACATATAGAGCGGGAGATTTTACATGAAGCTTGTCATCCACGGCAAAAATATTGAAATCACCGAAGCAATTAGGGATTACGTGCATCAAAAGATAGAAAAAGCGGTTAGTCACTTTCAGAACATTACAAATGAAGTGGATGTCCACCTAAGCGTAGCCCGCAATCCCCGAATTAACCCGAAACAAGCAGCTGAAGTCACTATCTATGCAAATGGTAGTGTCATCCGTGCCGAGGAAAGCAGCGAAAACTTATACGCCAGCATTGATTTAGTCGCAGATAAAATAGCACGTCAATTACGCAAATATAAAGAAAGGCGGCAAGATAAGAAAACTCATGCTCAATCTACAACCGAAGTAGTTGTACCAGAACCAGTTGTACCAGATTTAATTGGCGATCGCACTCCCGAATTACCTAGCGAAGTCGTCAGGACAAAATATTTTTCCATGCCACCAATGACTTTGGCAGAAGCATTAGAACAATTACAATTAGTGGGACACGACTTTTATATGTTCCGCAATGCCGAAACTGGAGAAATTAATGTGATTTACGAACGCAATCATGGTGGTTACGGCGTAATTCAACCGCGGAATAATAACGGCCATACCAACGGCAAAAACGGTAAGGTCGCCCACAACAACATCATTATGCAGGAGAAATCACACTCAGCTAAATAAAGAGTGCTGAGTTGAAAGTGCTGAGTTCTGAGTATTTTTTTCTTACTTAGTACTCAGCACTCAGCACTCAGCACTCACTTACTGAGAGTTTGCAAAGTTTTCAGCGCCTCTGTAACGTGTCCTTGAAAGTTCAACATCGAATCAAAGACATACTGCACTAATCCCTGTTGGTCGATAACATAAGTCACGCGACCAGGAAACAAACCAAAAGCCGCAGTTGCACCATACTGCTTACGCACTTGGTCGCCTTTGTCACTCAAAAGAACGAACGGTAAATTATATTTCGCAGCAAATCGTTGGTGAGATTCGCTGGAATCACCACTGACACCAATCACTTCAGCGCCAGCATCTTTAAACACTTCATACTGGTCACGGAAAGCACAAGATTCGGCTGTGCATCCAGGTGTATCATCTTTAGGATAAAAGTAAAGTACAACAGCTTTTTGACCACGGTAGTCTTTTAAGCTGACTGCTGCACCATTTTGAGCAGGTAAGGTGAAATCAGGAGCAATATCTCCAACTTTAACGGCCATAGGTATTGCAAAATTGCGATCGCATATTTTTAACTATGAATGATATTATGCCGTTTTCGTCAGCATTGCTACTTGTTCAGAGAATCGCTCAATTGAGTACCTGTGTAATTGGGAACCCAACCCTCCGCTGAGGGAAAGTAGCGCACAGCTTTAAATTTTAACGCTGCTGTCAGACTACACCAATGCTCCACACCAGCGGGGATAGAAATGTAGTCTTGAGATTGAACTAAAAGCTGTATTTGGCTACCATCTGGTCTGACAAAGCCAAAAATCATCTCTCCAGCTAAGACATACAAGGGTTCAGCCGCAGTATGTGTATGGTAACGACTATATGTATCCAGCAGCATCTTCAGATTAGGCACACCTGGATGCACATTCAGCAAATCACACCAGAGTGAACCATTTTCTTGTTGGAGAAATTCAAAGACACTGTTATGCAAGTCCACAATG
Organism: Nostoc sp. PCC 7107; assembly: GCF_000316625.1. Classification (GTDB taxonomy): domain Bacteria; phylum Cyanobacteriota; class Cyanobacteriia; order Cyanobacteriales; family Nostocaceae; genus Nostoc_B. The sequence goes on from NC_019676.1 coordinate 1,718,768, forward strand.
TAGTCTTTCTCGAAAGCATTTAAAACATCCTGTTCTAGAAGATTGGCGAATAGCAGCGATGTTCCTGGTTCATAATGCTTGAGATACACACCAACAGGCGCAAGTTCACGCACTATCTCACTTAAATCGCTTTCGACTATACCATTTTCTAGTAATAGGATCGCCATGACAAAAAATTTATAATTAACTGTTAAAAAATTATACTCAAATTTAGCCAAATAAACCGCAATTACCTATCGACATATTGTAGTATTTGTATATCTTATATAAATATAGAATTGTATATAAACATACACTAAAATCGAACTATTCTAGATTTTAAATCAAACTAACCAACACAAATTATGGATGACGACATTTTGAAAATGCCAATATCAGATATAGTAATTGATTTAGCGTATCTACGATTTCTTGCTTTCTGCGATAGAATAACCATTGTGGCAAGTTATTCTGACTAACATAACTACTACAGTTTAGGGATTAATTTTAAGCAGCCAAATCGTCTTGAAGTAAGTCAAGTTAGAGAAAATCACAGAATATACTTAAATGAGTCAGACTACGTTAAACTCATAAGCTCTGATTTTTTACCATTAAAACTTGCAAGATTTTAATAGCACTATCACGAGGAATATCTAAAGACTGATATAAATCGGTTAAAAAATTTTTTTCTTCTTCTGTGACTATACTTTCAGTCATTACCAAATCAGCAGCGACAGCGAAAGCGACTTCTCTGAGTTCTGGTGATAAAGATTCTTTAGCTGCATTAAATAAAGCATTAAAACCATCATGACGAAGAATGTTGAGGTTTTTTTCTAACAAATTCTCAATGAAATCTTCGGAATAACTGCTAAAAAGCTTGAGTCGTGACAACACAGAAGATATATTACGCACTTGTTGCTCTGAAAGCAAATCATCTGAAGTAACTGCGACCAAAGCAATAGCAGCAAAAGCTTCAGCCGATGTCAATTTTTCTGGGGCTTGGTTTTCTCTCCCCAAAATTGTGTCTAATAAATTCATGGTTTTTGCTCCTGGATTTGGGTCTCAGTAGCGTACAGTTACCTGTAGGTTCTGAACTTGCAGGTAGTTCTGCAACGCTGTGAGACTTTCAAAATCTAGTGTTCCCAGGATTTCTTTATGTCGAACATTTACTTGCACTTGGCGGTTTTTGGCAAGTAGTCAACCTTCAAGGTCAAAAGTTAGCGTTCTCCTGTTTTTTCAATTGTTTCTATCACTGCCAATCCTATACCAGAAGCTGCGATTAGCAGGACTGCTGATAGCAAATAGGCGTTAGTAAGCATCCGAAGGGCTTCATCAAAGAAAATATAGGTGGTCATTGCGTCACCTTTGAACTCTGTGTGGCTAGTGGTAATTATTTTTCAACACGCTGACTATGATTCCCGTTGAAAAATTCCTAGCAATTGCATCTTAACAAAACTTTAGCTACTAAGTCAGAGTTTTCTAAATTTTTCTTTCTGAAGATTCTGTAAATTCCAGCAGAATTTGGTAAATAAAAATACGGAAAATTTTTATTGTAGAAAATTATGCTGTCTAAATAACCGCAAAATTAGCTATTCAATCAGTAAGCTAAATAACATATAACGTTTATTTTTGTATAACTTTCAGTTGCTAAATAAGCATAAAATCCCTCTTTTAACAGCAATATAGCCGTTAAAAATACATAATATTGTCAATTACATACTGATGAGAAAAGTTGTGGTAAATTTATTTTTAACCTTTAACTGTTTTTTCAATAAATTTTTTGATTAGTTCATTACTACTAGGAATACAAAAGATGATTAGACTACTAGTCGTAATTCTGAACCAATTTTTGTAAAGAATTGTAAACAAAATTGAGATCAACGGCTGTCATTGAAGCGATAAACCTGGATTTGCTAAGATTTCCAGTGCGTAAACATTGAAACAGAGCAACTTTTCACTACCATGCCAACATCAACAATTGACGGTAAAGACGCAGCAGCTATCCAAGCCGCAAGAGAAGGAGTGGCTGTGTGCGATCGCTCTTTTTGGGGACGCATCCGCGTTGCAGATGACGACCGCATCCGCTTTTTACACAATCAAACTACTAATGATTTTCAAAGCCTAAAACCAGGACAAGGCTGTGATACTGTGATGGTCACACCCACTGCCCGCACAATTGATTTAGTGAGTGCATACATTCTTGATGATGCAGTACTGCTGCTAGTCTCGCCCCATCGCCGAGAGTTTTTAATGCAATGGCTAGATCGCTACATCTTTTTTGCTGATAAGGTGCAATTAACCGATGTCACAGAAGAAACTGCAACCTTTAGCCTGATTGGCCCAAATAGTGATGCCATTATAGAAAAATTAGGTGCTAGGGCAATTATTGGTCAACCAGACAGCAATCATTTGTTAGTTGATGGTGGTGTGATTGTGGCTGTGGGTAGTGGCTTGGCTTCGCCTGGATATACCCTAATTCTGCCAGCTACTGAGAAACAAAAAGTGTGGCAGCAAATTTTAACATTTGGGGCTGTAGAATTAAGCGATCGCGCCTGGGATACGTTACGCATTATTCAAGGAAGACCAACCCCCGATGCCGAACTAACAGACGATTACAATCCCCTAGAAGTGGGTTTATGGCAGACTATTTCTTTAAATAAAGGTTGTTACATAGGACAAGAAACCATTGCACGGTTAAATACCTATAAAGGAGTCAAACAAAACCTTTGGGGAATTCGCCTCAGCGCCCCGGTGGAAGTTGGTAGTGCGATCGCCCTTGGAGAAGAAAAAATCGGTAAACTTACCAGTTATACCGAAACCAGTGAAGGTTACTTTGGACTTGGTTACATCCGCACCAAAGCTGGCGGTGTTGGTTTAAAGGTAAAAGTCGGCGAAGTTGATGGTGAAATTGTGGACATCCCATTTATCTCTCATGAGTATCCACAGTAACTAAACTATTTTAATCAGTGAACAGTTATCAGTTATCAGTTATCAGTCTCTTATTTGACCTCGACTGAAACCTACCACTTTATAGAAGTGGGGGACTGTGACCCAAGGATAAAAAATCATTCTTCACTTTCTGCCTCAACTGCCATATACCAGTTGTCATAGGTTCTAATTAATTCTGGTTGTACCTGCTAAAAAATAACTTGGGAACGTTGTTTGAATGTTTCTCGTTTAGCATTCCATTGAGCTTTTTGTTCTTCCGTCCACTGAATTTCCGGAAATATTCTTCCCCGACGTAAGTATGAGTAGACTTTGCTTTAGTCATGGGAATTATTTAAACGGAATTTTGTTGCGAGTAGTGACTAACTGGACTGTAAAAGTAGATCCTTCATCTAGTTTACTTCTCACAGAAATAGAACCTCCACAGCGCCACAATAACCGTTTAACAATAGTTAAGCCTAATCCAGCACCACTCAAGTCCTCAGTGGTTCCTGAACGCACCCGATAAAAGCAGTCAAAGATTTTGCCAATTTCGGTTTCCGCAATGCCAATACCTGTATCACGAAATTCTAACTGTACGTAATCTCCTTGAACACGCGATCGCACCCACACTTGCCCACCTTTAGGGGTAAATTTAATGCTGTTATGTAGCACATTAATTACTATCTGTTTCAGTCCACCTGTGACACACCAAACGTCTGGTAGTTCTGTAGGTACAGTGTAGGCCAGCATAATACCTTTTTCTTGAGCTACAGGCTGGTAGGTGCTAACTACTCCGGGGACGATATCCGCTAGACGGACTAATTCTAGGCTTGTGGCTTCTAAATTATGTTCTAGATTGACAAGATCTAATAGACCTGTGATGAGGATACTCTGGCGATCGCACTGAGTATTCAGCATTTGTAAATATCGTTGTCGCTGGGGCGGTTTAAGTGTGGGGGAATTTAACAGCGACAATGCTGTTTTCATGTGTGTTAAAGGTGTCCGCAGTTCCTGACACACACTGCTTAAATAATCATCTTTGAGTTGCTCTTTATTTTGCAGCTTTTGATTTTGGACTTGTAATTTTGCAATACGTTTATTAGTAATTTGACGTTGAATGGAATTTTGGCGTTGGAGTTGTTTCGCCAATAGTTGACTGATGAGTGCTGGTTCGGTTGTACTTGGGTAAATCAACTCAGCCGGAAAAACTTCAGATGATTCCGGTGCAGCCACCTGTTTTAGACTATCTAAAACTTGCTGAATTATTCTCCCTTCCATTGTCATTACCGCTAGTAATGACGGAATTTTACTGGACTTGCTTTTATTAGAGTGGCGATTTTGATTTCTTTTTCGTGGTCGCCGCGCCACAATTAAACTACAAAATTGCGGCGAGGATACTATGAAAAAGTATTCTCGCCGTAATTGATAGTTTGATAATAGTTGTACACAATTTGGCTGAGTTGGGATAGTTTCATCTGTAACTTTTTCTTCTTCCTCAGCATTTATTTTCTCTATTCGACAAATATTAATAACTCCAGTTCCATTCATCGCAGATTGATAACGTTTTAATTCTGCGTGCCAAATTTTTCCTGGTGGTAACTTAACCCAAAAAGTTGCGGGAATTTGCTGTTCAATCAATAAATCGATTTGCGACCGCAACAGCGATAACATACTCGCAGGATTGCTTGGCAATGGTTGAGGTGGTGTTTCCACTCCCAAAGCCAACTGATATACGGATAACTCCTTACGCAGAGAATCATTCATGAGTCAAGCACAACAAGGGAGAAATAATTATGTCATTGATTGTCAATTTCATGTATGTGATTTTTACAAAAAGACTACGTAAAATACATTAAGTTATAAACGGGCATAAAAGAGGAAGAAAGTATGAAGTATGAAGGATGAAACCATAGCTAATGTGAATTAGACGGTGAAATCCTGGCAATTTTGTTGATGATTCTAACATTATGGTTTTGGACGAGCCGAGAAACCTGATTCACAATTTCATACTTCATACTTCATACTTCACACTTCAGGTTTTCCTTGTCTGGACAATAAAGCCTCCCGTGCGTGTTCTCGGTCATCAAAGTGGATTTTTTCTGTACCGAGAATTTGATAGTCTTCATGACCTTTACCCGCTAACAATACTCCATCGCCGGGTAGAGCTTGTAAAATTGCGGTACGAATAGCTGTCGCCCGATCGCAAATTACAGTCGGTTGCACGGTGTCGGGGATTCCAGCTAAAACATCTTGCAGAATTTTTTCTGGGTCTTCTGTGCGGGGATTGTCGGAAGTGATAACAGCCACGTCTGCTAACTCTGCGGCGATTTTACCCATTTTTGGCCGTTTAGTGCGATCGCGATCGCCACCACAACCAAACACGCAAATCATTTTACCGGGAATAAACGGCCGTGCAGCTTTGAGTAAGTTTTCTAAGCTATCGGGGGTATGGGCATAATCCACAATCACGCTGATTTCTTGGTTTGGCTCAATTTGCACTCGTTCCATCCGGCCGGGAACACCAGGAAAATCACTAATTGCAGCGGCGATTAACTCTAAATCTAGTCCTAAGTGGAGAACTGCACCCACCGCAGCCAAAACATTTTCTAAATTATATTGACCAACCAATGGTGAGCGAAAAGCTACTTCACCCTTGGGTGTATGTAAAACACCGCTCACACCATTGGGCTGATAATTTAAATCGCTCATCCACAAATCAGCATGGCGATCGCTGACACTGTAACTCCAAACTTGTTCTGATGGTAATCGGGCGATTAATTGTTTACCGTAGGAGTCATCAGCGTTGATTACTGCCTTTCCTTTGAGATATTCGGGGCTAAATAACAACGCCTTCGCTGCGAAATAATCCTCCATATCGCTGTGATAGTCCAGATGGTCTTGGGTGAGATTGGTAAATACTCCCACCTCAAACGGACAACCCAAAACTCGGCCTTGCGCTAATGCGTGAGAACTGACTTCCATTGTGCCAAACTCACAACCAGCATTGACGGCGGCTGCTAACTGCTGTTGTAGTTCCACCGCAAAAGGCGTAGTGTGAATAGCAGTCTGCACAAAACCCGGCCAGCGAGTGTATAAAGTCCCCATCAAAGCCGTAGCGAGATGAGCTTTATTCAGGAGAAATTCAATCAGGTGAGTAGTGGTAGTTTTACCGTTAGTGCCGGTCACACCCACTAATTTGAGTTTTTGTCCGGGATAATCGTAAAAAGCCGCTGCTATTTGCGCGCAAGCTTGATTCATATCACTAGCACTAATCACTACAGCCTCCGGCGTGGGAGGATTTTTTTCGGCAGCTTCGGCAGAAACGATCGCCGCTACTGCACCAGAAGCGATCGCACTTGGCCAAAATTCGCCACCGTCTACCCGCGTTCCTGGCATTCCAATAAATAAATCTCCCTCACCGCAAGCATGGGAGTTAGTTTTTAACCCCTTAACTTCCGCATCTGCTAAATCAGGATTGTTCGGCAATTGTGCCACATTTCCTACTACTGCTAGTAATTCCCGCAATTTCATCTTGTGAACCTCGCCACACGCTTATCTTGGGCTTATTCTGCATCATTTTTTTTGATATTGGATAAATACTTACACAACATTTGCTGAATTTGCTGGACATTTGCACGGGGAGAAGGGCGTGGTAAAGGTTGTTCAAAAGCTTCTGCACCGGGGAGATTGGCTAAAACCAGCACTGGGACTTCATATTGATAAGCCAGTAACCAATCTTCATGAGTTGTAATGTCACGAATCTCTAACTCTACAGCCAGATTTTGCGTTGCTAAAATTTGTTCTAATTTTTCCTGTAAGCCCTCGCACAAATGACAACCAGGTTTACTGTATAAAATCAAGCGCATAAAAATTATGAAGTGTGAAGTATGTAGACGCTTTTAGCGGCTTGCCGCAGGCTAGTCTGAAATTCTTAATAATCCTAACTCAGCACTCAGTACCTTCAACTCAGCACTAGAAAAAAGCTGAATGGGGGTCATCTGCCTTCTAAGATGGACTATAGTCAGTTTTTGTGGAGTTTTGGGAATGACCGCAACAGATCCTGTAAAGTTAATGAAGCAAGAGGTTGGTAAAGCTGCCGCCCTACTAGTAAAATCAGGTTCAATTGTCGGTTTAGGTACGGGTTCAACAACAGCTTATACAATTCAGTATTTAGGCGATCGCCTCAAATCGGGTGAACTCAAAGATATTGTCGGTATTCCTACTTCTTTTCAATCAGAAGTATTAGCCAAGGAATATGGTGTACCTCTCACCACGTTGGATGCTGTTGACCACATCGATATCGCCATTGATGGTGCAGATGAAGTTGACCCCCAAAAGAATTTGATTAAAGGTGGCGGTGCCGCACATACCCGTGAAAAAGTGGTAGATTACTTAGCCAGTCAATTTATTGTTGTGGTAGACAGTGGTAAGTTAGTTGACCGCTTAGGTTCTGTGTTTGCAGTCCCCGTAGAAGTTATCCCAATGGCAATTACTCCTGTTACCAATGCCATTAAGCAACTTGGCGGTAAACCAGAACTACGTATGGGTATCAAAAAAGCCGGGCCAGTCATCACCGATCAAGGTAACTTTGTCCTTGATGTCAAATTTGACTCCATTGACGACCCAGTGAATTTAGAAAAAATCCTCAATAACATTCCTGGTGTGTTAGAAAACGGTATCTTCGTCAACTGTGCAGATGTCGTTTTAGTTGGCGAAGTAGTAGACGGTCAGCCAGTAGTCAGGCAGTTGTAAAAGGGTGTAAGGGTTTCAGGATGTAGGGGTGTAAGAGTTTTTATAGTTGATGCTTTTACACCCCATCCTTCCCTATTTTTTAATAGTCGATGCTTTACTCAGCACTCAGCACTCGAATTAAGCGTACTTATTAATTACCTTAGCAAAATCGGGTACAGCCTCTTCTATATAGGGTTTAACTGAACCTCTAAGTTTTTCATAAGTTCCCCGCACAATTGGCCGTGACACCTTCTTCGCTCTGGCATCAGTAATACTCAATAGTGCGTCTGCTGTGCGAGATTTATTTGTAGCAAGGTGCGCTACTGGATCACCATTTTGTACGCCTTCATTCCACATCGGATCAAGGGCTGTAAAGCAGTCTGGTAAAAGTTGCTCAACGGCGTAGGCGATATATCCTGGCTTAACTCCTTTCAACGCTGCATAAGCAGCTTTGAGTCCAATACCGCTAATTCCTGACTTAGAAGTGAGTTGTGTTTCTAACAGTTTGCAACAGTCATCAACAACCATTGCTCTTTTGTCTGAGTTTAAAAGTTTGTCGCTCAGTCCCATTTCACTCCTCCATAATGTTAAGGCGATCGCTGTTCTCTATTTTCCCAAGTTAAAGGGAAATTATAAGAAATGGTAACAGAGCCAGAGAGTTTTCGTGACCTTACTTATGTATGTTGACAGACTTTGATGCTTGTGGATTATTTCATGTTTAATCAAGTTATGTACTAAAACACACATACTCATCAGTAGTATTATTGCGATCGCTGTTTTGAAGAAATTTTCACCCAGAGACGCAGTGAGTAATGAGCGATTTAGGTTTTGGCAAATTATATAATTAGATAATTACTGGCAAAATTAAACATAAATCAATGACATTACTCAATGCACGTAATTTATCTTTAGAAGAAGTTCATCGTCTGTTCGGCTTTCAAAAACAGTACAATGATTCATTTTCTAACCTATTATCTTTAGAACCTCTGAGCCAAGAAGAGCAGCAAGAACTAAAGCAGATACAAAATGATTTTGATAGATATCTAAATACAGGGAAAGTTTCCGAAGGGCAGGTCAAGTTTCTTGCAGTTGCGCCTTTACTGAGGTTAGCTGGCTTTTATCGCTATCCCATAGAGATTGTTTTAGAAGAGAATGTTGCTGATATTGAAATAGAAGATGAAGACACGATAATTAAAGGCAGATTTGATATTTTAGCTGTTAGTAAAGCTAGATATACAAAACCTCAAGCATATTTCTGGCTGCTATTAATTGAATCTAAAAATAGTCAAGTTGATATATTTACTGGATTACCTCAATTACTAATTTATGCTTATAAAGGTTTAGATAATCAAAAATCAGCTTGGGGTTTAACTACTAACGGTAGAAGTTATCAGTTTGTTTATATAGAACAAGGAAACCCGCCAGTATATCAACTACTGCCGTTGTTAAATTTTATGGAATCGATGCGGGCAATGGAATTATTACAAGTTCTCAAAGCAATTTGTCAGTTATAAAGTCACATCTGTAAATTTTTTAATAACTCTGTTGTTTGCGATCGCTCCACCAAACTATTTGCACATAAAATACCAGAAGCGGCAACTGCTGGTACACCAATTCCAGGCATAGTGCTATCACCGACACGATATAAACCGGAAATGGGTGTGTGTGTACTGGGAAACATCCCTTTACCCGCAGTAATAGCCGGGCCATAGGTTCCCTGATATCTTCGTAAATAATGGCTATGAGTTAACGGTGTCCCGATCAGTTCCAACACTACACGTTCTCGAATATCTGGGATAATTCGCTCTAAGGCGCGATATAAAGTTTGGGCTTTCTCTTGTTTCTTGGCTTCATAACTATCATTTCGTTCCCAGCCAGCAAAGGGTTCTAGAGTGTAAGCATGAACTACATGATGTCCCTCTGGCGCGAGAGTTGCATCCCACACACTAGGAATAGAAATCATGCAAGTATTACCAGAGGTGGTGATATCTTGGTTGGAGTCGTGAACTACGACATGATGTCCTGTTAAATTTTCTAGTCCCTCGCCACGAATACCCAAATGTAAATGGATGAAACTATCAACTGCGGGTGTATGCAGTGCTGTTTGACGATAAGTTGCTGGTAAATCTTCAGGACGCAATAGTTGATTGTAAGTATCCCAAATTGTGGCGTTGGAAATAACAATCTGCGCTGACAGAATTTCCCCATTTTTTAACCGCACACCTACAGCTTTGCCAGATTCCACGAGAATTTGCTCAACGTGACAGCCTAAGCGTAACTTACCACCCCAACGTTCTAAACCATGCACCAAAGCATTGACAATTGCGGCACTACCCCCAACTGGGTACTCTACACCACGCCCCCGTTCACCCAACATAAAAGCAACTTCTGGGGCAATTGTGCCGTGTGCCTTTAAGCCAGAAAGCAGAAAACATTCTACATCGATCAGTCTGCGTATCCAAGGATCTTTTACAGTCGCATCCATCACAGTGCCAGCCGAAGACTGCACCAAAGGCAAATACGGTAAAATTTTACCAAGCGATCGCACATAATTCAGTAACACAAAAATTACCTGCCAATCAGCCCGTAAAGCCAAAGCTGGTATCTCTTTCATCCCCTCATACAAACCTAACAAGCGGGTGACAAAATCCTGAAACTCTGCTGCACCTTGGGGTGTAATTGTTTGTAACTCCTGATGCAATCTTTGAAAATTACTGTAAATTGCAATACTAGCTTCAGGAAAATGGTAGTGTCCTAAAGGATCATAGGGTATAACTTGAAGGGACTCCCCTAGAACATCCAAAACTTGTTTTACCGGGTTCAAACTATGGGTTCCTGACAGTCCACAATAAAAAGAGGGGCCAGAATCAAATTCAAATCCTCGTCGTTTAAAGCTATGGGCTGCACCACCGGCAATTGTATGGCTTTCACAGACAATTACCCGCTTGCCATACCGTGCAAGCAACGCCGCAGCACATAACCCGCCAATACCGCTACCGATAACTATGACATCGTTGTTTGTCATTTGTCCTATGTCCTTTGTCATTTGTCTAAATATTAATAAGTTTTGACTTTTGACTTTTAACTTTTGCCTTTTAACTTTTGCCTTTTGACTAATGACTGAACCACTAATTGAACTGAAAGGCGTTTCTAAGTCCTTTGGTAACAATAAGGTTTTAGATAATGTAGATTTGACAATTTACCGAGGAGAAGCGCTGGGAATTATCGGCCCTTCCGGGACTGGGAAATCGACAATTTTAAGAGTAATAGCAGGATTAACTAACCCTGATGAGGGTGAAATATATGTACAAGGAGTCCGGCGCGAAGGGTTGATAGAAGATAGTGCTGACCCAATTGGGATTGGGATGGTGTTTCAGCAAGCGGCGTTATTTGATTCGTTGAATGTGGATGAGAACGTGGGATTTTTACTGTATCAAAATTCCAAGTTACAGCGATCGCATATTCAAGCACTAGTCAAAGAAAAATTAGATATGGTGGGTTTACCCGGAATCAGTCATCTCTACCCTTCAGAACTTTCTGGTGGAATGCGAAAACGGGTGAGTTTTGCTCGTGCGATTATGTCCAACCCCGAAAATCCCAAAGAAGGGCCAGAAGTTCTACTTTACGATGAACCCACAGCCGGACTAGACCCCATTGCTTCGACAGTGATTGAAGACTTGATTCGTGATTTACAAAGTATGCACGGAGTTTGTAGTACGTATGCCATTGTTACCCACCAAGATAGTACGATTCGCCGGACAGCTGATAGACTAGTGTTTCTCTACCAAGGTAGAGTGCAGTGGCAAGGTACAGTTAATGACATGGATAGCACCGACCACCCATTAATTAGACAATTTGTGAGTGGGAGCGTGCAAGGGCCGATTCAGGTTGTTGGTTAGGTGGTTGGAGGAACAAATGCGAGAATTTATTACAAACCGCTTCACTTCTAGACGAATGCTGAGAGAAGGTTCAGTGGGTTTATTGCTCTTGCTAGGACTGGGTTCCTTTGGGGTGATTATTCTGTGGTTGAATGGAGTTAGTGCCGCACGTAGCTCGTATAGGTTCGTTGTCGAATTTGCCAACGCTGGGGGGATGCAAAGAGGTGCATCAGTTCGTTATCGTGGCGTGAAAGTCGGCAAAATTTCGGATATTCGCCCAGGGTCAAATGCGATCGATGTAGAAGTAGAAATTGCTCCAGCTGATCTAATAATTCCTAGTGATGTCAGCATTGATGCCAACCAAACTGGCTTGATTAGTGAAAGTATTATCGATATTACACCAAGAACATCACTTGCTACTGAAGTGAAAGCGAAACCTTTAGAGAAAGGCTGCAATACGAACTTAATTGTGTGTAATGGTTCTCGTTTAAAAGGTCAAATTGGTATTAGTGTTGATGACCTGATTCGCAGTAGCACTGAATTAGCTACTTTGTATAACGATCCAAAATTTTATCAAAGAGTTAACCGACTTTTAGAAAGTTCCGCCGCCGCAGCTACCAGTGTTGCAGCCCTCAGTCAAGATGCTAGAGGTTTAACGAAAGGCTTCCAAGGACAGCTAAATACATTCAGTGCAACAGCTAATTCTGTACAACGCGCCACAAATGAACTCACTGCATCTACTACTAAAACAGCAAATCAGTTAAGCGTAACTGCTAATCAATTTGGTGCAACAGCTAAGGAATTTGGCTTAACAGCGAATAAGGCCAATCGATTGCTGACTAACTTAGATGATTTAGTAACTACTAATCGTTCCTCTTTAGTTGGCGCTCTGAATAATATTACCGAAACCAGCAATCAATTACGCACTACTGTCACAAATTTGTCACCATCACTTAATCGCTTAACTCAAGGAGAAGTGATTAAAAATTTAGAAGCACTTTCAGCTAATGCAGCCCAAGCTTCTGCTAATTTACGCGATGCGACAAAAACTTTAAATGACCCTAAAAATGCTTTACTACTACAACAAACTTTAGACTCAGCTAGAGTCACTTTTGAAAATACCCAAAAAATTACATCTGATTTAGATGAATTGACAGGTGATCCCACTTTTAGAAAAAATCTGCTGCAATTAGTCAACGGCTTAAGTGGCTTAGTTTCTTCTACACAACAAATGCAGCAGCAAGTTCAGTTTGCCGCAACTTTAGATGCTATGAAATTAGCAGCTACCAAACAAAATGTAGTCTTTCCCACACCAGTTGCGATTGAACAGACAACTGTTGTCAAAGGTATAGAGAAACAAATTCAAACTTCCAATTCGGAAATTCAGAATTCTTCTCAAGAAAAGTTATTGCAGCAGCTACGAGAACATAGTAAACAAGAAAAACCAAAATAATAAATTAAGGTAATAATTCGGAATTTCAACTAATGACAATCTGCAATATTTATTTTTAATTGCACCAACTTACTAATACTAAGTTTCTTTCAGAATATAGTATTCTCACTCCCTACTCTCACTCCAAGTAGAGACGTTGTATACAACGTCTCTACAGCTTGACTGTAACTCGGTATGAATATAAAAATTGTCAACTGCTCAACTGCTATACATCTCAAGATATAGAAATAATATAATTTTTTCATTTAAATCTATTCTCAAGATAGTAGATATACTTTCCTCAACAACCTAATCTAGTTCTCGAAGCTATTGAACAAAATACTTTTCTTTAAATTCGAGGACATGATTTATGGCTAATGAAAAATTTAAAAAAGCAGTAGATTCATCTGAAAGAGCAGAAGTAGATACCTATGACAGAGGGATTGTTCCTGCTGAAACTGCTGCTCGTAAAAAAAGAGAGGGAGAATCATATAAAACATTACCCACAGAAAAAAGAGAAGCAGATGCTTCCACAAATGACCAAACCGATGCGGAAAGCATCCACACAACAGACGGTTACACTGTAGATAAAGAAGGGTTGTTAAATAACTACGCAGTGGAACCAGAAATGTACTATGAGGTTCCTGGTGATGCGCGTCAAGAAGTCGCAGAAGATAGCGCACAACGCGTAGAGGAACTTCAAGAAGTCAAAGAAGATAAGGAAGGCGAATTAACAGAAAAAGGTGACGAACGCGGTAGAGGCCCAGGAATAGTTTAGTCATTGAAGAATTTAGCAGCAATATTCTGACTCTTAAATTCCATGTGGATCACTCTCACTCGCCGATTCTTTCATAAAACTCCAACCGTAACCTCTCTTAAATTTTTTAAGAGAGGTTTTATTTACAGCACAGGACTTACGCAAAAATTCCCAAAAAGCTTAATTTATCGTAGACGCGAAGCGGCTTCCCGAAGGGTACCGCCAAGTCGCCTTCGAGTAGCGTCTCGTAGAGAAGAGCGCCAAGAAATCATAGACTCTGCGTAAGTCCTAACAGCAGTCGAAGTTAATAGCTAAAACTTTGGGATAACTAGATTTACAGTCAGCACTCAGCACTTTTATTGAGTGCAGCTTTCCCTAAAGATTGACAAATTACATCATTTTGTGGTGTGTGGATACGACTGCACAAAATATCACGATAGTGTCGCTCTAAAGGATTCTTTCTGGTTAATCCTGGATTACCGATAAGTTCTAAACCAATTTCTACAGCACGAATTGAATTAGTTGTGCTGAGATATTTTACAGCTTGTGCTTGTAATTCTACATTAGGTGCAGACTCGCCTTTGTCAAGTTCTTGTGCCAAGTTATAAATTAATGTGCGGTTAGCATATAGCAGTGCTTCGATTTCGCCTACCGCTGTTTGAAAGCGTGACAAACTGGCGAGTGGTGTTCCCAAATTTGACGGAGTGCGATCGCCCAGGTATTCTATTAACCAGTCTCGCGCAGCTGTGGCAACTCCCAAATACAATGCACTCAATGTCAAGCTGTTCCAAACTGCTGTTATGGGATCTGGTGGTGATTTAACACAGACAGGACGAATATCTAAAGCATATTCATCAGGAATTAAGACACTTTCTAAAATTAAATCATGGCTACCTGTAGCTCTCATTCCCAAATGATCCCAAGTTTCGACAATTTGTACCCCAGGTAAATCACGAGGAACTAAAAAATTCCCTACTTGCGGTTCATCTTCGGTTGTTTTTGCCCAAACCACAAAGTAGCTGAGAATTGGACTACCTGTTGTGTATTGTTTATGTCCGGTTAATAGCCAACCGTCTAATGTTTTTTGGGCTGTTGTCGCTGGTAAACCGCCTCTAGCTGGTGTACCTAACTCTGGTTCTACACGGGCGGCGTTGATCAGGGCGGAGTTGGCGATCGCTTCCCGACAAACTTTGTTGTATACTTCAGGATGCCAGGTACGGCTACGATTAGCCTTAGCGTGCTGTAAATAGTGCATATTCAACACTAAAGCCGTAGAAGCATCACCACAGGCTATCCCCTCAATAACTTGACAAATACTAGCCAGCCCTAAATCCTGTCCACCCAAATCACGGGGAATAGTTAAACCCAACAGTCCCGCTTGATGCAGAGCCGTAAAATTTTCAAAAGGAAATGAACCATCTTTATCATGCACTGCGGCGCGAGTCGCAAAATCTTGTGATAGGGTTTTAACTTGATCAAAAAGTGACAAAGAAGTTTCTAAGCCTTGATTTACAAAGGTTTCTAGTACTAGTTGCTTCATTTCCATTCCAGCTAAAAATTGATTTAAAATTACAGATAATAGTCAAAAAATCGCAAATAACTATGCACCCGATATTAAAAGTTGAGATTTCTGAACTCAGCATATCTGAGCGAATACAGCTTGCAGAAGATTTATGGGATAGCATTCTGACTGATAGTAATGCAGTGACTCTGAGCGAGGAGCAAAAACAAGAACTGGATAGACGCTTAGAACTACATCATCAAAACCCAACGCGGGGTTCAAGTTGGGAGCAGGTTAAGCAAAGACTGGGTTTGTCTCAATAATGTATCAGTTAATAGTTAGCCCAGAAGCAGAACTTGATATCCAAAATAGCTTTGAAAAAGCCAATGGCTATAGGACTCAATGACTATGAGAATTAAGCAAATTTCCGTCAATGGCTTATTTGGAATTTTTGACCATGTAATTCCATTAAATATGGATGAACGAATTACCATTATTCATGGCCCAAATGGTTTTGGTAAAACAGCAATATTGAGAATTTTGAATAGTTTTTTAAAATCTAGAGATTCAGAATTACTCACTATTCCATATAAGAATTTTAGAATTGAATTTGATGATGATATTATTATTGACATAATACCAAACAATGTTGATAATGCAGAGGATTTCCCAGGGGAATTTAAAAGGTATAACATCCTTTTTAATTTGGATAAAAATTCCAAAATGGTTGATTTACAGCAAAAACCTGAAAGTCTAGAAGAATTGAAGAAGAATATCAATATTCGCCTGATAGAATCACAACGTTTGCTAAATTCTGTTCCTAAACGTTCTCGCAGACAATCTGCTGAAACACACTCAATGGTATCAACTGTATCGGCATATTCTGATGAACTTGCTCGACTGATGCAAAGGAAATTTAGGGAATACGCTACAATATCTGAATCTCTTGACAGAACATTTCCAATAAGAATAGTAAAACATAAGCCATCCGCAGATGTAAGCAATGAACAACTGCGTCATAAATTCAGCGAACTGGAAGCAACTCGTTCTCGTCTTGTAGCAGTTGGTCTTTTAGATAAAGATGAAAATTCAGAAGTTCAAATCCAGCCTCAAGATATAGATGAAAGCACTAAAAATGCTTTGTTGGTATATGTTGAAGATATGGAAAAAAAGCTGAGTGTTTTTGCAGAAATCGCCAGCAAAATTGAACTGTTAAAGAAAATTATTAATAATAAATTTGCTTATTCGTACAAAGAGATAAACTTTAGTAAAGAGAAAGGTTTTATTTTTACCACATTTTATAATTCATCATTATCTAATTCCAAAACTCTTTCAGCAATGGATTTATCATCAGGTGAGCAACATGAGTTAGTCCTTTTATACGAACTTCTATTTAAAGTGCAACCTAAATCTTTAGTATTAATTGATGAACCAGAATTATCACTTCATGTTGGTTGGCAAGTTCAATTTTTAAAAGATTTGCGAGAAATTACACAACTTGCAGATTTGGATATATTAATGGCGACACATTCACCAGATATTATTCAAGACAGATGGGATTTGACGGTTGAACTGAAAGGATTAGAAAAGTGAGAGAGTTTCTTTCAGTTGACCGATTTGCTAATAAAGTTAGATTACTCAGAGATACGTTTAAAGGTACTTTTTTATTGGTAGAAGGCAGTTCTGATAAAAATTTCTATGAGCGATTTATTGATAAATTAGCTTGTCAGGTAGTTATTATTTCAGGAAAACCATCTAGTAAACAATGTGTTATTAATACTTTAGAAATTTTAGAAAAATCAAATTTTCAGGGAGTTTTAGCAATTGTCGATGCAGATTTTGATCGGCTTAAAAGCTTAGTATCGAGTAGTCCCAATTTGCTTTACACCGATACCCATGACCTAGAAACTATGCTGATTCAATCACCAGCATTAGACAAGGTACTGGCTGAGTTTGGTTCTGAAGAAAAAATTGCCCAATTTAAGCGCGATGTCAGATTAACATTGTGTGAAATTGGCATTTCAGTAGGTTATTTGCTGTGGATATCTCAGTCTGATGGATTAAACCTCACTTTTGAGTGTATTACATTTAGCAAGTTCATTGATGAGCAAACCCTACAAATTAATGAACGGCAAATGATTCAAGAGGTTAAGAATAAGAGGCTATTTATAAAGTAAATCTAAAAGCGAAAAGAAAAGAGTTATGACAACGATAAGATACATTAAACGTAGTGTATTTACATAGTTAGGTATGGCGCGAAAGTCTTACCCCACAGACTTAACAGATATGGAGTGGGAAATCCTAGCCCCCTTGATTCCACCAGCGAAAGAAGGAGGACACCCGCGCACAACTGATATGCGGGAGGTATGCAACGCTATCTACTATCACCTGAAGACAGGATGCCAATGGAATATGCTTCCGGGAGACTTCCCGCCCAGCTCAACTGTATACAACTACTACCGCAAATGGCAGCGCAAAGGGGTATGGGAAAAATTAAACCATTCATTACGCGGTCAGGTTCGCTTAAAATTAGGTAAATCAACACAACCCAGCGCCCTCGCCGCAGACAGTCAGTCAGTTAAAACTGACCAAAAAAGGGGGATGTGTACGGTTTTGATGGCGGTAAAAAGGTAAAAGGGCGAAAGCGACAGACTTTGGTTGATAGCCTGGGATTATTGTTGAAAGTGGTTGTAAGTGAAGCAAATGCCCCAGAGCGAGTGCTTGCTGCCTATGCTTTGATGGAATTGTTAGAGGAGCGTCCTGAATTACTTGAGAAAGTTGAAGTTTTATGGGTTGATTCCGGTTATGACGGTGATAAGTTTGCTCTTTGTGTTTGGTTGATGATCCAAGCTCATGTTGAAGTCATACGGCGTACCGAGTCAGAATTTCAGGTTTTACCGAAACGTTGGGTAGTCGAAAGAACATTTGGGTGGTTTAACCAATATCATCGTCTCAGCAAAGATTATGAGCGCCTACCCGAAATGAGTGAAGCTGCTATATATGCTGTTATGACTCGGATTATGTTGCGTCGTCTTGTCGTCTAAAGATTTACTTTATAAATAGTCTCTAAATCTCAAGCCTACTCGTTAAAAGACGAAGAGTTGCAACGACGGATAAATAGTCAGAAAAACAACAACCATGATCCTTGGCAAGTATGCTGCGGTCATGATTTAGTAGAAATTCTGTCACTTGGTTTACGTAAGGCGCTTGGTACTAACAAAGCTGGTGATGTTGAACCAAACGCTCTTGAGCGTAGTTTACGACTGGCTTACGAAGCAGTCTACTTTTGCAAGACGCAACTCTACTTCAATATTCGCACCTGGGAAAGTCATAATCAGCCATTCAAGGTTTTGCGGAATGACATATAGCAGTTCTAAATAACTGAGAAAAAAATCCACTCACTCCTTATTCTCTATTTTTGAGCTACCGCCACATTCAAATAGATGTAGACATAACTGCTGGGAAAGTGCTTGACACACTTCGACTCCACGAACACTGTTACCACGCGCATCTAAGGGTGGCGAAAATACTCCTATACCCATTTGATTGGGTACAACTGCGAAAATTCCGCCACAAACGCCACTTTTAGCGGGAATACCAACTGTATACGCCCATTCGCCAGCAAAGTTGTACATTCCGCAGGTGTACATAACGCTGAGAATATCCTTTATATATTGATGGTCTACAGCTCGTTCGCCTGTGATGGGGTTAATTCCTTTGTTCGCCAATGTCGCCGCCATCACGGCTAAGTCGTGACAATTCACTATCACAGCACATTGTTTGAAATAAAGGTCTAATGCTTCTTCAATATTTTGGTCAATCATGCCAAAGTTCAGCATCAGGTGAGCCATTGCGCGGTTGCGATGTCCGGTGCTGCGTTCGGAAGTAAATACAGACATATCGACGAATACATCATGGCCAGTGTAGCGGCGAAACATTTTTAAGACGCGGTTGAGGCGTTCGGTTGCACCATCGCCTTTGATTAAGCTGGTGGTGGCGATCGCACCAGCATTTACCATTGGGTTATATGGTCGCTTCGATCGCTCATCTAAAATAATTGAGTTGAATGCTTCTCCAGTCGGTTCTACACCCACTCTTGTCAACACATAATCTCGCCCATGATCTTCTAGCGCTAGTCCGTAAGCAAAGACTTTAGACATTGACTGGATAGTAAATAGCTGCTGGTAATCTCCAACTTCGTAAACTTGACCATCTACAGTCACGATGCAAATGCTAAATAAATCTGGGTTTACCTTGGCTAATTCTGGAATATAGTTTGCGACTGCACCCTCTTGCAAAGACTTGTACTTAGAGTGCAAGTCTTGGAGAACAGATAACAATGATGATGAAACTATTTCTAAATCTACTGAATTTGCTTGTTTTGCCATGAAGCTGTTAGTTTATTTGAGAAAATCATAGATAATTAATTCTTTCAGGCAGTCGATTGTTATTGTAATTTTTGCTACATTGCTAAATTCATGAATATACGTCCACTGGTATTTTTTAATTTTTTCATTCTTATTTTTCTTTTAATTGTAAAAAATATTAGTTACAAAAGCACCTAATTTTTTCGCCCATGACTGCTAATATTACTGGTTTTTTAAATCACTTTTTACCAAACAAAAATCAGTATATTTCCTTGTAATTGGAAACTACATAACTTTTTTAGAACATCAATTATTGCTGTCAATCAAAAAAATATTTTGGCTATAAGCTTTACTATAAAGAGCTTTCAAGTAATTATAGGAACCATATAAATATAGCCTAATTCCGTGTTTACAACAGTTTTTCTCTTCAATATATTTAAAACTTATAGCCATGATTTCAAAAAACTATATGTTTCATAACATACAAATTTTTTACTGAAATCAACAGGTAAATCGAGTAAATTTTGCCAAAATATAATCTGAGAACCATGTAAAGTTTTAATAAGAAAAATGTTCGTAGCCGAAAAAAACGCTACACACCTAAAATCCGCATTTGAACAAGGTTTCACTCTTTTGATCGGGATTTAAATTTGCGAAATTGAGGTTTGGTTACGCTAAAACCCTGATCCCCAAGTCCAAAAGTTCGTGTTAGTCTGTTGCAGTTATGAAAAACAAAGTGAAAGCGGAACGAGTTCGATTTTAAGGAAAACTTTTGCTCTTTATATGGCATTAAATTCCGTTAATCAAAAAAACTACTGTTCTACAGTCGCTTGAAAATTGGACGCATGAACCAAAGACATTTGTGGACTACTGTCGCCTTGTTTGTGACTCTTACCGGGATACCCTCAATGGGTCGCACTCAAACTACAATTCAAACCGCCAAGGAAACTCATCCAGTTTCTCAAAAATCATCAAGTGGTGATGTGGTTAAAGTAGGTGAGTACCAATCCCCTACCGAGAAACAGAACTCGGATGCTGTGATTACAAGCATTCATTCTCACAGTATTGGAGGTCGTCAAGCGGCAACCCTGTACATCCGGAATATACCAGTACTCACTTTTGTGAGTTCTAAGCAAGTTGCGAGTGTTGAAACAAAACAAGGTGTTGTGGGAGAAATAGGGGGCGTGCAGTCGTACGCCCTTGTTGCTAACAACTCAACTAAAGTGGCAAGTACTGGCAATGTAGTAAATTCTGGAAACCAAGTCGGCTCATTAGAAAATGACCCTGTTCAACGAGCTAGTGTGATAGCAGCTAAAATCAACCAGCTGATTCAAGACAACGTTGATGCCAAACAGATTACGGTCAGTTGGAAAGATCAGAGCAAAACTGCTAATCAAGCCCAAGATAAAAGCTCTGCGGCACAGCCTAGCGATCGCTATACAATCAAAATCAAAGACCAAGAATTGGTGGAAATCAACGAAAATACCCGCCTAGCAGACACCACCAACAATCTGGCACAAGACGCATTACAAGCAACCAACCGCTTACGCAGACTCATTGGTAACGCATCTCCTATTGATAACATTGCCAACTTACCAGTGCGATCCCCATTGTCATTACCAAGACTGCCGCAGCAAATTGCCGTTGGTAATATCAGACTTACCTTTAGAGGCATGGCCTCCTTTTATGGCTATGATGGCTCAGGCAGTATGACTGCTAGTGGTCAAAGATTTAACCCTGAAGCTATGACTGCGGCACATCGCAGTTTACCCTTTGGGACAAAAGTTCGTGTCACCAATACCCGTAATGGTCGTTCTGTCGTAGTAAAGATTAATGACCGCGGCCCGTATATCCGGGGTCGAGTCATTGATTTATCTACTGCTGCGGCCCGCACTATCGGTATGATTGGTAGTGGTGTTGCGCCAGTACATATCGAAGTGTTGGGACGATAAGTTTTAGGTAATTTGCAGGATGTTCGGCATAACCAATTTTGGATTTTAGATTGCTAATTTATCAATCCAAAATCCAAAATTCAAAATCTAAAATTTCCCAGGCTGTTCGGCGTAGTGTTTTCCCTCAACGCGCTTGGCGCGAATTAATGACAAGGCTAAATCTCAAATACAATCCTTCTTCCTGCAAATTTACCTAATTTCTATATTCCCCTAGTTCTCGCATCTTTTCCCCAATTTCAGATATAAACTAACGGGGGAGGCTTAGAAGAACTAGGGGAATTTTGTGCGCCTGTTGACAACAGTCGCAGCTTTACGCTGCTATTTAAATAAACTTCGCTCGGAAAGCCAACTGACATTTCCAGAAGATCTGGTCGCAGATGAAATTAGCAGTTGGGATCGAACAGCCGTCGGCTTGGTACCGACAATGGGAGGCTTGCATCAAGGTCATTTAAACTTAATCAAACGTGCCAGGCAAGAAAACTCAACGGTGATTGTCAGTATTTTTGTCAATCCCTTGCAATTTGGCCCTAACGAAGATTATGCACGCTATCCGCGCACATTAGAGCAAGATCAGAAATTATGTGAAAATGCGGGAGTTGACGCGATTTTTGCTCCTACTCCGGAAGTGATGGGAGTACCCGCGAAAAATATACAAGAATCTTTGATTACTCAAGTCATACCACCATCTGCTATGATACTAGGTTTGTGTGGGCGTTCTCGGCTAGGTCACTTCCAGGGTGTAGCAACGATTGTGACGAAGCTTTTGAACTTAGTACAGCCTGACCGTGCCTACTTTGGTCAAAAAGATGGTCAGCAACTGGCGATTATTCAACGACTAGTGACTGATTTAAATTTGCCCGTAGAAATTGTAGCTTGTCCGACAGTCAGAGAAGCGTCAGGTTTAGCTTTTAGTTCTCGCAATCAATATTTGAGTGCGACCGAAAAAGAGCAAGCAGCGGTGTTATATCGAGGATTAAAAAAAGCCGAAGCTGCTTTTAAATCTGGTGTGCATAACAGCAATCAGTTAATAGCAGTGGTAAAACAAGAAGTGGCTGGGGTGAGTACTGTTTTAGTGGAATATATTGAATTGGTTGAACCGACTACGTTAATGTCATTAGAAACAATTGAGGAGGAAGGAATGCTGGCGATCGCAGCTCGTCTTGGTTCTACACGTTTGATTGATAATATCATCTTGCGCGATCGCCAACCCATCATCGCTATTGATGGGCCTGCTGGAGCCGGAAAATCTACGGTAGCACGCCAAGTAGCGGCAGAACTAGGGCTAGTTTATTTAGATACAGGTGCTATGTACCGAGCGATGACTTGGCTAGTAGTCCAAAAAGGCGTTGCTCTAGATGATGAATGTGCGATCGCTGAACTAGCGCATACCTGTAAAATTGAACTCACTCCTAGCCCAGATTTAAAATCTCCAGTGCGGGTTTGGATTGATGATGTTGATATTACCCAAGAAATTCGCACAGTTGAGGTAACATCTAAAGTATCAGCGATCTCCGCCCAAAGTGCTGTGCGTCAAGCCTTAGTTAAACAACAACAAAATTGGGGTAAAAAAGGTGGTTTAGTCGCCGAAGGACGGGACATTGGTAGTCACGTCTTCCCCGATGCTGAAGTAAAAATCTTTTTAACCGCCTCAGTTACTGAACGCGCTCGTCGTCGTCAGCAAGACTTTCAAAAACAAGGTCAACCTGAAGTTAGTTTAGAACAACTAGAACGGGACATCGCCGAACGCGACTGGAAAGATAGCACTCGTAAAGTTTCCCCCTTACAAAAAGCTGCGGATGCAGTGGAACTTCAAACTGATGGTATGAATATATCTGAAGTTGCGGCACAAATCATTAATTATTTCCATCAACGCTTATCTCAATTTTAATCAGAGAGATACGCTTTTAGTCTTTCTTTCTCTGAGTGGTGAGTAACTGAGTACCTACCCACCACTTGTAAATCAGATTTTTAATCAATTAAATTAGATTAGTAGATAACATTCTATAGACTGGAGAAATTTATTCATCTAGCTAAAGACTGACTAATAATATCTATGATGATTATGCCTTAAGGTAGAAGTATCTAAGGTTAAGAATTCGCTAACTAACTATTATCAACTCTGGCTGCAAAAACCAAAGTTCATTGCCAAAGCAGACCTCTTCTCATTCCCTCCTAGCTCAGGGGGGAATATCTTTCTGACTTATTAAGCAGGATAGAAGATTTAAGGGGTAATAATCTGCTAGGATAACCGAGGAAAATAAACCTCCTATTTAAAACGACTGAAACCCTTGCGAACAGCCAGTTATAAACTATAAATTAAGTTCAACACTAGTAATGACTAATCGCTAAAATACTTTGGTGATCAAATATTAGTTGTTTTTATTTAAAATTCTTCTGCCATCGGCATTTGACTTATAAAAAAAGTCTTTTGTTTTCATCATCACTTTGGTAGTAGAATGACGATGTTAAGTTTTATGTTTCCTTAATTCAAGGACATCAAAACGACTAAACACAAAACCTGTAATTTTCTAAGCTTCGGTAATAACTTTAGGCCGAGAAACAGTAAAGAGAGGATTTCATAAAATGACATTTACACAGCCCCCCTTACCCTTTGATTTTAATGCTCTAGAGGCGTATGGCATGAAAGGTGAGACTTTCGAGTATCACTATGGCAAGCATCACAAAGCTTATGTCGATAACCTCAACAAGCTAACTGAAAATACAGAACTTGCTGATAAGTCTCTAGAAGAAGTCATCCAAATCTCCTTTAAAGATTCCTCTAAAGCAGGTATCTTCAACAATGCGGCTCAAGTTTGGAACCACACCTTTTTTTGGAATAGCTTGAAGCCAGCAGGTGGCGGCGCACCCACTGGTGACGTTGCAGCCAGAATTGAAAAAGACTTTGGTAGCTTCGACAAATTTAAAGAAGAGTTCTCAAATGCTGCTGCTACTCAGTTTGGTAGTGGTTGGGCTTGGTTAATTGATGATGGTGGTACCCTGAAAGTAATTAAAACACCTAACGCCGAAAATCCCTTAGCCCACGGCAAAAAAGCATTGCTCACCCTTGATGTTTGGGAACACGCATATTACATCGACTTCCGCAATGCTCGTCCAGCATTCATCAAGAATTTCTTAGATCAGTTGGTTAACTGGGACTTCGTTGCAGAAAACCTGGCTAAAGCATAATATCTATTAGGCAGAAAGGAATCGCCAACTTCTGCCTAATTTCTCAAGTATAGATATTTAGTTGCTCTCCAAAATATTACCAACAGTCACGACTATCTATTCGTGGCTGTTTTTGCTTCAATTAAAAATCTTGTCAACACGGTAGTAGCGATCGCCGCTCTGAACTATCTTGAACATAGGGAGTCTGCTGTGAAGCCAGTCAATATTCTTTTTGCCTAAAAAAAACATAAAAATCAAAACATATATGGATAGCACACAACTAGCACAATACCTCGAAGCCACAGATAGCATCACCAAACCGTGGTTACTAGTACAACTACGCCTGAAAAAATTACAAGAACGCCGAGATACAATTTCTGAAGATACTTACGCTGATGAGTTAGCAGACATTCACCAAGATTTAATGAATTTGGGTGAATGGTGGCGAAGCATAGAAGATCAGGTCTTTTAATGAGGTAATATCAATAGTCTATTGACCAGAAATAGATGAAGGCTGAAGGATGTAGCCCCTTTGGGAAGCAGAAAATTTCATACTTCATACTTCAGACTTCACACTTCATACTTCAGTTTGACTAACTCTTATGGATTATCGGGATGCAGGGGTTGATGTTGAGGCTGGTAGAGCCTTTGTCGATCAAATTCGCAATTTGGTTCATAGCACCTTTAGGCCAGAAGTACTCGGCGGATTAGGTGGTTTTGGCGGTTGCTTTCAACTACCAACGGGTTACAAGGAACCTGTACTGGTTTCGGGAACAGATGGTGTAGGTACAAAGCTAAAAATTGCCCAAATTCTCAATCGTCACGATAGTGTGGGGATTGATTTAGTAGCCATGTGCGTCAATGACGTGCTGACATCTGGTGCAGAACCCCTGTTTTTTTTAGATTATGTCGCCACAGGTAAGTTAGATAAAGAGCAGTTAACACAGGTAGTCGCAGGGATAGCTACTGGCTGTAAATTAGCTGGTTGTGCCTTATTAGGCGGAGAAACGGCGGAAATGCCCGGTTTTTACCAAGTTGGAGAATATGACTTGGCTGGGTTTTGCGTGGGAATTGTCGAAAAAAGCCAGATGTTGGATAGTTCTCAGGTACAAGTGGGAGATGTAGCGATCGCACTTGCTAGTACTGGTGTACACAGTAATGGTATCAGCTTAGTCCGTAAGATTGTCAGTGATGGGGGTTTTGCTTGGAGCGACAGCCCAGATTTATTAGGTGGCGCAACTATTGGTGAAGCTTTTCTCCAACCCACCCGCATTTATGTCAAACCAGTTCTCGCAGCCCGTCAAGCTGGTATAGAAATTCATGGAATGGCGCATATTACAGGTGGCGGTTTACCAGAAAATTTACCCAGATGTTTAGGTAAAAATCAAAGTATTAGAATTAACCCTAAAAGTTGGCAAATTCCTGCAACATTTCAATGGTTAGCAGAAGTCGGTGCAGTGAGCGACGAAGCAATGTTTAATACATTCAATATGGGGATTGGATTTGTGCTGTTAATACCGTCACAGCAAGTAGAACAAACAATTTCCTTTTTTGCATCACAAAATATTCCCGCCTTTGCAATTGGTGAGGTAATTTCTGGTGCAGGTACACTGGAGGGATTATTTAGTTAAACGTAGGGTGTAGGGAATAGGGAAGAGAGGTTTTTTTACTTGTGGTATAGTTAAATATTCTGAGTTAGTAACTGAAAAAAATTTCTGATTTGTTGAATTAACAATACTATTACCTATTCCCTAGAAGCTCATGCCAAAAATTTGTATCAGTATTTACTTGAATATTTGAGAAAAATTTTTGACTTGCGCTTATTAAAGCAATCGAAAATACTCATGGCCATTATCATTGAGATTTGCTAACGTAGTCTTAACATATTGAAAAATTTAGCTGAGTAAGCTAATTAAATACCTACTAGCACCGATGATACGTGCTGGTTCTTTCTTATCTATAGGTGTGGCGTTTTGGTGTGTGAATAACTGCGTATATTTGTGCAGAGGGTATTATGGTTATGAATTGTACGCGGACATCGACTTCTTGCGAACTTTTAAAACAAGTATTCCAGAAGATTGATGCCCAAAGCTGTCCGAAAGTATTTAATTTTCACATGCACACCGTCCATTCAGACGGTAGGTTACAGCCTAGTGCATTGATGGAACAAGCGATCGCTATTGGCTTAGAAGGATTAGCAATCACTGACCATCATAATATTGGTGGCTATTTAGCAGCGCAAGCTTGGTTAGAAGACTGGAAGTGGAAAAATCCTCACAGTAACATTCCTTATTTATGGAGTGGTACAGAAATCAATGCTAACCTCTTGGATAATGAGGTTCACATTTTGGCTTACGCCTTTGAGGCAAATCACTCTAGTATTAAACCTTACTTGCAAAAAAGCGCTGTCACAGGTAGAGAATATCAAGCAGTTAACGTGATTGCGGCTATTCATGAAGCTGGTGGACTAGCAGTTTTGGCGCATCCCGCGCGTTACAGGCGATCGCATTTTGATTTAATTGCGGCTGCGGCTGAACAGGGTATTGATGGTGTGGAAACTTTCTACGCTTATAATAACCCCAGTCCTTGGAAACCAAGTCCAACAGAATCACAGCAAGTACAACAGTTGGCTAGTGAATATGGCTTGTTCAATACCTGTGGTACTGATACTCATGGTTTAAATTTGCTCCAGCGATTGTAAAATGTATATTTAATTTTGTTCACTACTCCTGGTTCAAGCAGCCAGGGGGTTACTCCACAACAAAATTTGCCAGGCAAGCCTCTACATTTGTGCTTAATTTTAACTAATACAATGCACTAAATTAATCCGGTTATGTCAATACATATACTCAATAGCTTCAGATCCCCGACTTTTTAGAAAAGTCGGGGATCTTGTTGTATAGAGACTGTAGCAACACATACATTATTTTAACTCCATTACAATATATAGTTCGAGAAAACATACATCTACATATTTAGAAAACATCTATCCTAAGATACAATTAATTTCATTTAATCAATGAAAATTCTTGGAAAGCCCCAACTATCAATCACCAGATTTCTCATTGTTCTGAGGTAAAAAATTCTTTGTATGACTACAGTGAATTTACATAGCAAATCAGTCTTAAGTATTGCATAAGTCTGAGAAATTCTGACTCACTACGTACTAGTCCCATAGTTTTTCCTCAACACAATCACCACTTCCGAATCAGAAGCTAAAGGATGAGACACTGGATCGCAAAATTAGCAATCTGTACAATATTGCTATACATTTTTTTTCTAAATAATAGTTGGGCAAGTGCAAATCAACTGACAGAACCTGATGTTCAGCAGTTAAACCCAATCCCGGTAGTGGAAAACTTAGCAGTTGCTAATAATTTTGGAGAGGCTAAAAAAGAGGAATTGCGGCGATTTCGTGAAATAGTCAAAGAGGTAATTAAACAAGAAGGACTATTCACACTTTATAGTAACGAAGAATCTGGCAAAGTTTATTTAGAAATAAAACCAGAACAGCTAAATAAAAGTTATCTTGCTACAGTTACTTTAGAATCTGGTTTGGGTGAAAATGGGATTTATAGCGGATTACCTTTAGCCGATTTTCTCTTCTATTTTCGCCGTGTAAATAACAATTTGCATTTTGTGATTCAGAACGTCAAATTTCGGATAAAACCAGGGGAAGCAGAAGCGCGATCGCTGGCTCGTTCATTTAGTGATTCGGTGCTTTATGCTGTAGGGATAGATAGTATTGATCCACGTAGTAAAAATATTCTTATTAACCTAGAAGAACTGCTAATGCAGGATTTTTCGGGGTTAACTCCTTTATTAAAATACTCATTACAGGCAGATTACCGCTTAGAAAGTAGTAAATCTTATTTTGGCAATGTTAACAGCTTTCCGCAAAACGTAGAGATTGATGCAAATTATGGTTTCTCTTCACCAGAAGGCGCAAATCTCATTACATTACCTGATAGTCGCGCCCTTAGCCTGAAGGTGCATTATAGTTTTTCACAATTGCAAGAAAGCAACGGTTATATTCCCAGAATTGCTGATGACAGAGTAGGATATTTTATTACTGCTTTTCAAGATTTTTCTAAAGATAATATACAAGAACCATTTGTCCGTTATATTAATCGTTGGCATTTAGAACCATCGGAACCTAACGCCCCTTTATCGCCACCGAAACAGCCGATTGTGTTTTGGATTGAAAATGCTGTGCCACCTGAATACAGAGAAGCTATGCGGGAAGGTGTTTTGATGTGGAATCAAGCATTTGCCAAAGCCGGATTTCAAAATGCCATTGAAGTGCGACAAATGCCCGATGATGCTGATTGGCATCCCGCAGATGTGCGCTACAACACTATTCGCTGGTTCAATTCTTTAGATGCTGGTTTTGCTAGAGCGCCAATGCGGGTTAACCCACTGACTGGCGAAATCTTAGACGCAGATATTATTGTTGATGCCAATATGGTGCGCTCAATTCAGCAAGAATATCATGCGCTGATTGAAGCTTCATCAATGTGTCAGGAGGCAGGAGTTGAGAGGCAGGGGGCAGGAAGTTTTTTACCCTACACCCATTTACAAGCCATATCTAGTTCTGATACTTGTTACGGCGCAGAATCTACAGAGCAAGTTGCGATGGGGGCTTTAGCATTATCACTGCTGCAAAATACTAAACCCAATAGTGAAACGATGAAGGAGTATGTGCATCAATATTTGCGTTCTGTAATTGCCCACGAAGTTGGACATACTCTCGGTTTGCGGCACAATTTTCATGGCAGCACGATGTTAGCGCCGCAAGAATTAAATAACACTGAAATCACCCATACCAAAGGTTTAGCGGGTTCGGTGATGGATTATTTACCTGTGAATATTGCACCCCAAGGAGTGCCGCAAGGTGAGTATTTTCCTAGTGTTATTGGCCCTTATGATGAATGGGCAATTGAATATGGTTACAAAAAAAATCCTGATGTAGCCGGTGAGGGAGTCACGCCGGAAGCAGAAAAAAGCTTTTTAGAAGAAATTGCTTTAGCATCGCCGCAACCAGAATTATCTTATGCAACTGATGAAGATACCCACGACATCAACCCGTTAGCAAATCTCTGGGATATGAGTAGCGATGTTCTGGTATATTCCCAATGGCAAATGGATAACGCCCGCGTGATGTGGCAACGTTTGGATGAGGATTATTTACCCAAGGGAGAAAGCTATAGTAGCTTACGCAGTTTATTTAATAGAGTGCTGAGATACTATTTTCGCAATGCCAGCTTACTTTCTCAATATATTGGTGGGCAATCATTTCAGCGGCTTCATGTTGGTGATGATAATTCTTGGGCTTTTGTACCGGTTTCACTATTGCAACAACGTCAAGCATTAGTAAAGCTGCAAGAATATGTTTTTGCTGAAGATGCTTTTAGTTTCTCACCACAATTGCTAAATCAACTTGCACCGTCGCGCTGGCAACATTGGGGTAGTCCGATACTGCACAGCCGTCTTGATTATCCCATTCACGATCGCATTCTCTCTTTCCAAAGTGCCATATTACGATCGCTGTTAGATAGCGATCGCTTAAATCGTCTGCGAGATGTAGAATTAAAAACTCAGCCTGGGCAAGCACTTTCTCTGCCAGAGTTATTTGACACCTTGCAAACAGGCATTTGGACAGAAGTTTTCACCCCAGCACAACCAACATCAATTTCTAGTATTCGCCGTTCCCTGCAACGAGAACATCTCAATATTTTGCTAGAGATGGTGTTGAATACTAATGATCAACTAGAAGAGGGGCGAACACTAGCTTGGTACGAATTGCGGCAGTTGCAAACAGCAATTAACACCAAGCTGCAACAATTCGGCACAGCATTAGATGTTTACACAATAGCTCATTTAGAATTTGCTGGCGATCGCATTACGAAGGCGTTAAACGCGCAGTTGGTTTCTCGGTAGAAGGCAGGGGGCAGAGGGCAGGAGGCAGGAGGAAGAAAGTCTTTTCCCTACGCCCCATTCTCTACTCGCTACTCAGCACTTTTTCACTCAATTTCGCTTGAATATCCGCCCACTTCACCCCAGCTAGGCTAGGTAATACAACATCTGCTGCACCAACCCGTTCAACTGGCCCTAGTCCTACTGTCCACATATCCCCGGCTAAAGCTGCTTCCACTCCGGCTGCGGCATCTTCGACGACTACACATTGTTTTGGTTGCAGTCCGAGTTCTTTGGCGGCGTATAAAAATAAATCTGGTGCAGGTTTGGGTTTTTGCACACTGTAACCATCAGCGATCGCATCTACTTTATCAGCAATCCCCAATAACTCAACTACAGTATGAGCATTTTTGCTGGCTGAACCAATAGCTGTTTTAATTCCTGCTTGGCGTAATTCATCCAAAAGTGCGATCGCGCCTGGTAATAAATCTTTCGGTGTGACATGATGAATCAGTTCTACATAGTAGCCATTTTTACGCTCCATCATTTCTTGGATTTGCGCTTCGGAATATTTGCGATCGCCAATAATTAACATTAAAGATTCCCGCCGAGATACACCCCGCAAGGCTTCATTAGCTGCACGGCTAAAAGGAATACCTTCTTCATCAGCTAACCTTTGCCAAGCTTGATAATGGTATTCGGCTGTATCTGTTAGTACACCATCAAGGTCAAAAATTACTCCGCGAATATCGGTCATTCTCTCTTGTCCCCCTTGTGGTTGCAAATCAAATTCATGCCATTCCCCGCGCCAGTGGAGTTTAAATTTCAGTCGCGTCCAGTGAGAAGGTAGATGCGGGTTGG
The DNA here is from genome assembly GCF_000316625.1 of Nostoc sp. PCC 7107. Lineage (GTDB taxonomy): Bacteria > Cyanobacteriota > Cyanobacteriia > Cyanobacteriales > Nostocaceae > Nostoc_B. The sequence continues at coordinate 1,750,235 of NC_019676.1, forward strand.
CGACGGGGCCATTTTCTGTTAACTGAATTCCACCAAAGCCAAAAACTACTGCTTGCCATACACCGCCAGCACTCGCGCCATGAATTCCGTCGTTGGTGTTCCCTCGGCTGTCTTCTAAATCAACCATTGCGGCTTGCATAAAGCGTTTGTAGGCTCTAACCGATTCCCCCACATCGGAGGCTAGAATAGAGTGAATTGCTGGGCCGAGAGACGAACCGTAAGTAATATCGGTGCGTGGTGCGTAATAGTCCCAATTTGCTTGTAAGGATTTGGGGTTATAGGGAAAATCCGCCGATTCCCGCATTAAATACAGCAGCATCAATACATCTGGCTGCTTTAAAACTTGCCGCTTGTTACCTTCTTCAATCCCTAAAATTGCTTGGATGGAACGCTGACGGGGTTCGTATTCGTCTAAGTTAATGTCTTGGAGTTGGAAAAATCCCTCAAACTGCTCAATTAATCCGGTTTCGGGGTCGTAGGGAATCCAGATTTTAGCAATGATATCTTGCCAATGCGATCGCACTTCGGCTGTCAGTTGCAGTTGTTTTGCTAATTCTGCCGCCAGTTCGGGGAAATTTTGCCGCAGCCAATCATCAATAAATATTGCTTTTTCTAAATGCCATTGCACCATCCGGTTGGTGAAGGTGTTATTGTGAACCAATTCGTGATACTCGTCGGCTCCAATCACTGCGCGAATTTCGTAGCGTTGTTGTTCTGAATTATACTCAACTCGGCTTCCCCAAAAGATTGCTGTATCTAAAACAATCTCTGCACCGTAGTCTCGCAGCCACTCATCATCACCCGTGGCTAACCAGTAATACCAAACAGCGTAGGCAATATCTGCACTAATATGAATTTCGCGATCGCGGCACCAAATACGTACATCTTCACCATAAAAATCATTGGGAAGCGACCATCTTGGTGTAACTTCATCGCCAGTATCAGCGCTTTCCCAGGCGTACATTGCGCCTTTGTAGCCAGAATGCAAGGCTTTGCGTCTAGCTCCTGGTAAAGTGTGATAGCGGTAAGTTAGTAAGTTACGTGCGATCGCTGGTTGGGTAAATGTAAAAAATGGCAGAATAAAAATTTCTGTATCCCAAAAAACATGGCCGCGATAGCCAAACCCAGAAAGAGTTTTGGCGGGAATACTCACTTTATCGTCATAGCGAGGCGCAGCAATTAACAGTTGAAAAATATTGTAGCGAATAGCAAAAGCCGCTGTATTATCGCCTTCTAGCAAAATATCACTCTGCTGCCAAACTGCATCCCAAGCTTGCGTATGTGTATTGCGTAGGGTTTCGTAGTCGGAAATTTCAGCCAGTTTTTCCTGTGCTGCTTTGATTGGTGTCTCAATTTCCCGTGAAGTAAACACTGTAACGAATTTTTCTACTGTCACAGTTTGCTGTGATTTGGTGAGAAAGGTTGCATTTAAGGAAGGATAACCAGGCGCAGTATTAACTTGGATGGATGATTCCGTCCCTAATACGGTCATCTTAGCTGCCATACCAATCGTAATTCGAGAACCACGAGTCCGACTCTGAAACCAAATACCATGTTCAGTTTTACCTTGGTCTAAATCTACCCAATGGTTGAATCCTTGATTTTCAGGATAACCATTGATGCTACCTTGCACTTCAATCAATCCGTCAAAATCTAACGGCGTTAACTCACAGCGTTGACACAAAATATGCTGATCTGCCAAACTAGCAAAACGTTGAAAGCGAATATCTATAGTTTTCCCAGTGGGAGTGCGCCAACGTAAAGAACGGTTAAGGAGACCGTGGCGCACATCTAGCACTCGCTCATAATGGGTAATTTCGCCTTCGTTGAGACGGAAGCGATCGCCATCAATAGTTACTACCATTGGTAGCCAATCGGGACAGTTAGCGAGTTCTGTATACACCACAGGGACATCATCATAGACACCGTGGATAAAAGTTGCTGGTAATTCACGCGGATAGTCTCTTTCAAAACTACCGCGTGTGCCTAAATAGCCGTTGCCAATTGTGAAAATAGTTTCTCTAGAATGTATCTGATCGGGGTCAAACTGGGTTTCAGTTAACGTCCAGTCTGTATAGATAAAATTATCAGTAATACTTTTTGTATTCATTGTTAAGCTAAATTCCAAATGCGAGGTTTAGTTTTGGATTTAGATAGTTAAAAAATTGGTTACTTTTATTTAATGTATATGTTGTTCTAAAATCTTTTCTGCTCTCGGTTTAAAGATGAGATGAAACAAGCTTTCCATATAGCGATCGCGTGCTTCGTTATTTTCTGGCGAGACAAAGTTCCAGAAGCTAAACATTTTCGCCATTAATAATAATTGACTGGTGTGTGATGACCAATTATATTTATTAATAATTCGCTGGCTCATCCATTCCGAAACTTCCTGCCAATGTTGGGGATGATTTTCACATTCATCCAGGAAGCTGATAATTTTCTGTGCTGTACCTCCTAAATCAGTGGGGTTAATAATAAAGCCATCTTCTTGATTTTCAATAATTTCTAAAGCACCACCAAACTGAGTCGCAAAAGTTGGTAAACCAGAAATCATCGCTTCTAAAATGCTTCTACCAAAAGACTCAAACCGCGCAAAATGCACATAAATTCCTTGGCGATCGGCTATTACACGATAGGCTTCGCCTATATCAACGCCAGTCAGACGCATTCCCACCCAGCGAAGATGATTGTGGAGATGATGCTGATTAATAATGTCATGCAGCCGTTGAATTTCTGCCGCTTCTTCTAAATTAGCCGCTTCTTCTGGATGCAATTTACTTGTTAAGATAATTAAATTACATCGCTTTTGTAATTCTTCACTTTGAGCAAAACATTCGACTAATCCAGTCAAGTTTTTAATCGATGATAGAGTAGCTACAGCAAATATAGGTTGTTTATTAGGTTCATCCAAAACGCCTACAATTTGCAAATCTTGACGGTTAAATATTAAGTCTTCAACCTGTTTGCTTTGATGAAAATTCCTATTTTCTTTTTGGGTGTAGGGAAAGAAGATTTTTTGATTGACTCCCGGCGGTACTAAGTTAAATTTAGGACTGAATAAGTCAATTCCATCAACTACATGATATAGTTCAGGCATTGTAAAACATTTATATGATTCATATTGTCCCATCCCGTCAGGTGTACCGACAATTTCTTGATAGGATGAGGTAATAATAAAATCAGCGGCGTTCATACTAATTAAATCAGCCGTAAATTGTGCAGAAAAATGATATTGGTCTTCTAGGTTATGCCAATATAAATTACTAAAGAGATATTTGGGCTTTTCTAAAGAATGAGCAATATTGCATTGAGTAACTTTGAGACGGTGAGATAAAAGTGACGCAACTAAATTACCATCACTATAATTACCAATAATTAAATTGGGACGACCTTTAAATACAGCGATTAGTTCTTTTTCTGCATCATTGGTAAAACTTTCCAAATAAGGCCAAATCTCAAATTTAGAAATCCAATTGTTAGTAATCTCTGGATTAAACTCAGCGAAAGGAACGCGTAAAATCCAAGCATTTTCTGTATCTTCGACTTTTTCTAGCTTGAGTCCGCAAGATGTACCTTCACAGTTGGGAATCAGTCGAGTCAGAATGATTACATGGGGTTGAATACCTAATATGTCAAGTCCCGCGAGTGCGATTTCCTCGTGGAGTTTATTTTCTAAGCTGCGTGCTTGTTCCAGAACATAGATCACTTGACCTAATGTTTCATCGCGTCCCATGACATCTTGTTGTCCTACCCAACCGTGAATAGAAATCAAGACGACGCGAAAAACCACAGGAACACGCGCCACAAATGCTTCTAAAATGGCAGGTTGGGGGGTATCAATCAGCCGATCAAGTAATGATAGCGTCTCACTGACTCGCGCTGCTGTATTTCCCCACCCTGGTTCTAAACCGAGGTCTTGGAGGTGAAAGTGAAATTTCTCGTAGGGTTCTTTGGCTGGTCTGTCACTGAGAAACTTGATTGCTTGCTTGATTTGTTGAGCGAATTGTAGACCTGAAGAAATGCGATCGCCAATTAACAACCGTCTCCCATCATATTGCACTCGCCGCAAGGCTTGAAACAATACCTCTAACCAATGTTGTGGATCATTTACCAATTGATCGCACAGGTAATGATTGAGAAAAGCTAGACCTTGACCAATATTTCTAGGGTCATCGACGGAGGGGGAATCTTCGTAAAATGGTGCGAGGTCAATTTCCAGGATATGGGGCTGGTAGTGATTCACCAAGCGATCGCTTTCATCTAAATAAGCCTGGGGTGACATCAATTCACACTGACTCAAGTCACCATTCAACCGCCAGACTTCTTGACTAGCAATTTTGGGTCGAATCACAAACCAAACATTGCCCTCTGACAAAATTATTTCATGGGTATAGTGAATCAGTTTCCCAATCGAAGAAGAGTAGTAAAAATAAGCAGGCTTTTGGGAGTTATGACAATAATCTGCAAACACTTGCAGAATTTCATTTCTCAGGAAGTATTGTTTACCTGAATTAGTTAATGAAAAAATTAATTCTTGTAAAACAGATTTTTCGTCACTGTTCAGCACAGCTTGTAGCAGTTCATTCATAACGAATTCCACCACTCTATTAGGTCACAACCTCATTTTTGCTCCTCAACAATGGCAATTTTTTTGTAGGGTGTTAGAGGTATATTTCCCTTTTTACATCTCTTATGCTAGATGAGTATTGCATCTTTTGTCTTCTAGCTCTGGTATGAATTATTCAACCCAAACTCAAGCCTTAAGTAATAAAACTTGTTTGTTAACTAAATTAGGCAGAAAAACCAAAACAAAAGACTGCGCTAATAATTACCTACCCAATTTGGTATTGTCTCTCAGAAAAAATGCCATTTTGGCTAAATTTACAACAAATTAAAGAGTATTCTGTGTAGTAGGTAACTATTTGTTAGGCAAAATTCTGATACAAAATCTGGCTTTCTAATCTGAATTTCCAGCAACTCAGAAAACTTCAAAACCCAGACAGAACCTCCTTACTAACTTCTCATTAAGCACCATTACAGGGTTAGCCATGAACTACCAGATGCCTTCTTCTCAAAAAAACTTTCACAGTTTGATTACTCACGAACAATTAGATCAAGTAATCGAAGCTATTAGTGATGGTAGATATTCTTGGGCTTGTGTATTAATTTTGCGTTTTGTTGGCTATAATCCACTCCACTTTATTCCACAAAGAACTTACAGCCGTTTAATAAAAGAGCAGAGCCAATTTACAGATACAAAATCAGAGTTAGAAAATGCAGTGAATACCTCAATTAATCTTACTGGTAGCCAAGAAAAAACTCAGAATTTGGATTTGGATAATGCAAAATCTCTAGATACACCCATCAAAAAACAAGAAAATATTCAAGGTGTCAATTTACCATTTTATTTAAAATCTAATATGGCTAAACTCTATCCCTCAAAAGGAAAAGAGCTACAAAACTAAGAAATAACTTAATTGATTTGGTGGGTGTTACCCACCTTTAACTTTGTGCCTATCTTACGGGAACGCCTGGCGGCGAATGCACGAAACCTTAGCCAACTTAATTAAACACTTTTCACCTGAATCACACCCTGATCAAAAACGCGCTTATCAGTACCAATAGCCTTGACTTCTATTCTATCTGGATACACTTCATAAGCTGCAAAACTCAAACTAGAAGCCGAATATGCTGTCCACTCAGAACGACCTACAGGACGAGTACCAGCACCACCGCCAGTAACTAAATAAGTTGTGCCATTAATAGATTTGGTGCGTTCATAGTGGTGTTCATGACCATTGATATAAAGTTGCACACCGTATTTTTCAAACAAAGGCGTAAAAGCTTGAATAAAAGCTGGGTTATTACCATAAACACCAGAGGCGTAAATTGGATGATGACCAAATACAACTTTCCAAGGTGCATCACTGCGGCTTAATTCTAGCTCTAACCAAGGTAGTTGTTTTTTCCAATCAGCATTACTGTTAGTATCTAAAGCAAAAAACTGCACTTGATTACGGCGAAATGTATAGTAACGTTTTCCCTGCATATTAAAGCCAGGGTATTTAAGTTGCGGTTCGCCGTTATCAGTACGAATATCGTGATTACCTAAACAAGCTTGAAACTTGACACCTTTTTTGAGTAAAGGTTGATAAGGACGTTCAAAAACTGCACCAATTTTTTCTATTTCGCCGTTGTTGTAAATATTATCGCCAGCTAAAACGACTAAATTGTATGGATTTTGCCTGTGATAAAAATTCATTGCTTCAGCTACAGCATACTGTCCTTTTGCACCAGTCCCTGTATCTGCTACAGAAACAAAACGCAACAGTAAGTCTTTTTTCGCTGGTTTACCTGCTATTGCGACAGAATTATCGGTATAGCTATTTTGACGAACTAATCTCCAGCCGAGAATTCCTGTACCAATGGCTCCCAGGCTTCCTAAGAATAAAAATTGACGGCGTTTCCAGTTCATAACTCACCAAATTCAATAAATAGTCAGTTTAACCGAAGCCAAGTGCAATGAAGTGATACATTAGGGCAGAAGAGACAGCAGTAGTCTCATGTACTGCTTTTGGTGAAAATTCCATGTCACAAGACAATCAGAATTCACAACCCCCTTCTCCTCAAGAACCCTACCAGAGAGAACCACCTATATGGAAGGTGACTGTTATCCAAATTCTGCGGGGGACAATTGGGGTTTTAGAAACAGCCGTGGTAAAACTAGAGGCTGAGTCATCTGTAACGGGCGAAACTGCTGGTGTTTGGCGGCAGTTACAGCTAATCTGGCGTAGACTATTAGCTGGAATGCGGTCTTTTTTACCAGCAAATTTCTCCCGACAGTTATCAGACACAGCTTTGACAGGAATTATTGCTGGAATTACTGTGGTTTTGATTTGGACAACTTCTAGCGTCTTTACGAGTAAACCGCCGGAGATAGCCACAATTCCACCAGTTGAAGAGGTTCCTGTACCTACGCCAACAGTTCCACCAGAGTTAACTACACCGGAACCAGAACCGTCAGCGGAAATTACATCACTACCCGAAGTAGAAGTCACTCCCACACCAACAGCGGAACCGGAAGTCATTCCCAAACCAGAACCAACGCCAACACCCGCAGTAGTATTAACACCAGAACAAATTTTGATTGCGGCTATTGAAAATCAAGTAGCAGAAATTAGCGATCGCATCGCTTCTGGTCTGATACAGTCAATTCAAGCTAATTTTCGCACTAGCAATCTCATTATTAAAATTAATAACGATTGGTATACCCTGAAAGAATCTCAACAAGATAAACTAGCAGCGGAAATATTACAACGTTCTCAAGAACTAAATTTTAGTCATTTACAAATTTTAGATTCTCAAGATAAATTAATCGCCCGAAATCCAATTGTTGGGGAGCAGATTATTATTTTCAAACGACGCAGCGCCAATTTCCCTGTCTCAACTTCAGGCGGAGATTCTTTGTATATTTAAGCCCTATATATTATGAATGTTATACGTCGTTTGCTAGAGGTTCAGGCGATCGCTTATAAAATAAGATAGTTAATAATTTCAATTCTTTGCAATTGGCTTAAACGCCAATCGATTTAATAAATAAATTCAAAATTATTTTTAAGAGGAGCATGAAACTATGGATATGCAAGTCCTGAGAGAGCGTGCTGGACTTAGCCGTGCAGAGGTAGCCTTCAGGCTTGCAATTAGTGAAACCAGTGTGCGTAACTGGGAAGCTGGGCGTACTGAACCAACAATGACACCCAAAAAATATCTAGAGGCTTTACGTCTTTTCCAATGTACCCCAGAAGAATTAGCAGCTGCCAGCGAGAAATCTATCAATCAACGCCATAAACGTAAACCCGGAAGACCAAAACGCTTTCCCGATAATCAAGTAGCTCAGGTGACAGATGCGCCAGTTTGCAGCTAATAAAAAAGTGTGAAGTGTGAAATGAAGAAACCTTGATAGTAAGGCTGAACGCCTCGCTACAGTACTCAGCACTTTTCACTGTAAGGGCGGTAATTGTCGCGTTACCACAGCTTGACGAACAGGAATATTGATCTCGGTAACGAAATGTTCTGCGCCTGATGTGTAAAAAAATAGTAAAGTGGAGTCATTAATTTGATGCGTTCCCAAAACTTTGTCTACTTGCGGGATGATTTCAGTGTAATTTTTACCTGAAATATCAGAGAATGCTATGGTTTTGCGATCTTCGTTTGTCAAGCGTTTGTCACCATCGCTGTCAGCCTTCACTACTTCATACCACAACCCACCCACGTTTTTAGGGACATCTCCCGCAGGTGTTGAGAGACTCAGTTTTTCATGGCGTAAAAACAAAAAGTTATTATTGGGAATTAACTTCCAAGATGACTTATCGTTAACATGAAAAAATAAAAAATTTCGGGTGCTGGAAGCTTCTTTTTCGTAGTAAGACTGACGATAATTTTGTTGGGAACTAACAGCCGCCATTAAATAAGGTGTCCCTTTGAGTGGTTCAAACGAACCTAAATTTATTTTGACTTGAATATCTGTATTCGTTTCTGTATTAACTATGTCTGAAGCATTACGCTGTCTTAATGTTTCTTGATAAATCCGATAGGCTATGTATCCAGATATCATCAAAGAAATCAGCGCACACAAGGAGAGAATTATTACTCTAACAGTTCTCAGTCTATTCATCATAACTATCGCAGATAATCGTTATAGTATTAGAACTCATATTTGATTTTTGACATACAACTACACATACTGAGATTTTTTCAAGAATTAAATCAGACAGCTATGGTGATAAGTTATGTATATACTAAATAAACATTATTGAGTGTTAGGTTCAGTAGATTTACTAATATTTCAAAAACTCATCTTCAAGTAGTGCGATCGCTCACCGTATTTGCCCCGGCAGCGCGATAAAATTCTAAAACAACAGTCGTAACTAAAGGTTTAAATGGCAGAAACATTATTTTTCAACGCTCTGCGGGAAGCCATTGATGAAGAAATGGCGCGTGATTCCAGTGTATTTGTGCTGGGTGAAGATGTAGGACACTATGGCGGTTCCTATAAAGTCACCAAAGACTTGTACAAAAAGTATGGTGACTTGAGGGTTTTAGACACTCCCATCGCCGAAAACAGCTTTACTGGTATAGCAGTAGGGGCGGCCATGACTGGGTTGCGACCGATAATTGAAGGGATGAATATGGGCTTTCTGCTCTTAGCCTTCAACCAAATCTCCAACAATGCCGGGATGCTGCGCTATACTTCCGGCGGTAACTTTAAAATTCCAATGGTGATTCGTGGCCCTGGTGGTGTCGGTAGACAGTTAGGTGCAGAACACTCCCAACGTCTAGAAGCTTACTTCCAAGCTGTACCAGGGTTAAAAATTGTCGCTTGCTCCACCCCTCATAATGCCAAAGGTCTGCTAAAAGCAGCTATCCGTGATGATAATCCAGTACTGTTCTTTGAACACGTACTTTTGTATAACTTAAAAGAAAATTTACCAGAAGAAGAATACCTCTTGCCCTTGGATAAAGCTGAGGTGGTGCGTCAAGGGAAAGATGTCACAATTCTGACTTACTCACGGATGCGCCACCATGTGATGCAAGCCGTGAAACCTTTAGAAAAACAAGGTTACGACCCTGAAGTAATTGATTTAATATCCCTCAAACCCCTAGATTTTGATACTATCGGTGCATCTATCCGCAAAACCCACCGAGTGATTGTGGTGGAAGAATGTATGCGGACTGGGGGTATTGGCGCAGAATTAACTGCCTCTATTAACGATCGCTTATTTGATGAATTAGATGCACCCGTATTGCGTCTATCTTCTCAAGATATTCCCACACCGTACAACGGTACTCTGGAGCGTCTCACCATTGTCCAACCAGAGCAAATCGTCGAAGCTGTACAGAAAATGGTCGCATTGCGAGTCTAACAAAGTATGAAGTGTGAAGTATGAAGTCGGAAATTTTAATTTCAGCCAAGCTGACAGTAAGACGCGAAGTGTCTACACCTTTTATACTTCATACTTTATACTTCACACTTCAAAGAACGCTATTATAGCGTTTGTCAGTTGCGAGTTATGGTATGCAAAGACAGCGATCGCTATTAGCCTTAATTTTTGTCCTGCTCATCGCCGCTGTGGTGGCGATTGTGAAAATTCCTGTACCTTTGGGGTTGGACTTGCGCGGAGGTTCCCAGCTGACAATTCAGGTGAAGCCAACAGCAGAAATCTCCACAATTACCGAACGTGAATTAGAAGCCGTCAAAAAAGTTGTTGAAGGTAGAATTAACGGCCTTGGTGTTTCCGAACCAATCATTCAAACAATCGGTATAGATAAAGTTCTCGTCCAGTTACCAGGGGTAAATGATCCTGAACAAGCAGAACGAGTCTTAGGTGGAACTGCTCAGTTAGAATTTCGCCAACAAAAGCCAGGTACAGAAACTCAATTGTTTGCCTTTCAGTCCTCCAGAGCCGAACTAAGAGCCAAGCAGGAAGAATTACGTAGCAGCAAGGATCAAGCTGCAATTACCAAAAATCAAGAAGAATTACAAAAAAATAGTCAAGCCATCCAGGAATTATTTGACAGTACCAAGCCACCGCTTGATGGTAAATACCTCAAGGATGCCTATGGTGAACCAACTCAAGCTAATAATTGGAATGTCGCCATTCGCTTCGACCAAAAGGGTGGTGAACTCTTCGCCGAAATTACCAAAAATCTTGCGGGTACCGGTCGCAGTATCGGGATTTTTCTCGATAATGAACTCATTAGTGCGCCAGTAGTCGGGCCAGAATTTGCCGCTACAGGGATTACAGGTGGCGCAGCCGTGATTACAGGTCGGTTTACACCACAACAAGCCAATGATTTAGGTGTACAACTCCGGGGTGGTGCATTACCTGTACCCGTGGAAATTGCGGAAATCCGCACAGTCGGCGCAACCTTGGGCAAAGACAGTATTATCAGCAGTATCTATGCTGGCAGTGGTGGTCTGCTTTTAGTATTAATATTTATGATTGTGTACTATAGACTACCAGGATTAATTGCGGATATTTCTCTAATTATCTACGCCATCCTGACTTGGGCTACTTTTTCTTTGTTAGGTGTAACTCTGACATTGCCAGGTATTGCAGGTTTTATTCTCAGTATTGGTATGGCGGTGGATGCCAACGTACTCATTTTTGAGCGCACAAGAGAAGAATTACAAGCAGGTAAGTCACTGTATCGCTCTGTGGAATCTGGCTTTTACCGCGCTTTTTCTAGTATCTTAGACGGCAACGTCACAACAGTTATTGCTTGTGCTGCCCTATTCTGGCTAGGTGCTGGTTTGGTGAAAGGCTTTGCGCTCACCTTGGCTTTGGGTGTAGCAGTAAGTATGTTTACTGCCATTACCTGTAGTCGTACCTTTATGTTTTTGGCAATTTCGATTCCTGCACTGCGAAAACCCGAATTTTTCTGTCCGAACCTGCCCGCATCAGGAGCATCTAATAAGACTGAGGTAGCGCAATGAAACTGAGTATTAACAAATCGCGATCGCTTTGGTGGACTATTTCTTGTGCAGTCATCCTTGCTGGTATCATCTCAATGGTGATTTCTTGGCAAAATCCCAATATTCGTGCGCCTCTACGTCCCAGTTTGGATTTTGTTGGTGGTACAAGATTGCAGTTTGAACGGGATTGTACTCAACCGAAAAACTGCGAACAGCCACTTGATATCAACGTTGTTCGGGAAGTCGCCAAAGAACAAGGATTAGGCGATAGTAGTATCCAAATTGTTGCTGATCAAGAAACCAGAAAAGAAAACGGTATACTAATTCGGACAAAAAACTTAAATCGCGATCAGCGTACCCAGTTGCAAAATGCTTTAAGTGCCAAAGTCGGTGCTTTTGACCAGCAGAAAAACCAAATTGACACTGTTGGGCCAACCTTGGGAAGAGAGTTATTTATCTCTGGAATAATTGCTTTGGTTGTGTCCTTTGGCGGGATTATCGTGTACTTAGCTTTCCGATTCCAGTTAGATTATGCCATCTTTGCAATTATCGCTTTGTTTCACGATGTGTTGATCACAGTGGGTATCTTCTCAATTTTTGGTCTGGTTTTCGGCACAGAAGTAGATAGCCTCTTCATCGTCGCTTTGCTGACAATCACTGGGTTTTCCGTCAACGATACAGTGGTAATTTACGATCGCATTCGTGAAACCCTCAAAATTAATCCTAACCGCCCAATTGCTGAAATTGTCGATGATGCCGTAAATCAAACCCTCACTCGGTCAATCAATACTACCTTAACCACCTTATTGACCTTATTTGCCATCTTTCTGTTTGGAGGAGAAACCCTGAAAAACTTTGCCCTAGCTTTAATTATTGGATTTACAGCAGGTGCTTACTCCAGTATTTTTATTGCTAGTACTCTCCTGAGTTTGTGGCGAGAACGGAAAGGTCAATCTAACCTAGTAACCAGTAACGGAGCAATTGATACAACTGCGGAGAATTAATCAAGAAGCAATAGTCTTCTGATTGTCTTTTGACTCTCCCTATTTTCCAATCCTTTGCTTCTCATCTTGAATATGGATCAATCTGAACAGCCTTCAATCACTGACCCATCTTTTGCTCAACAAGTTCAAAAACTACATCGGCTGACAGTATACGGCAGATGGTTGTTTGTAATTTTTTTATGGCTGCTGATTGCACCTATTTGTTTTTGGGATTTACGCTCAGAAATTTCCTTGTGGCGACAATACTTTACCTGGGTAGCAGTGCGATATGGACTCATATTTCATCCCCTGTCTACTCTAGGTTTAAGTTTTTGTATTGCTATGACTGTTTCTGTTTTAGTTTGGCAAAGCCGCAATATTTTAATGGGACTACCACAGCGGGAAAAGGAGCGCTTAGAAAAACAAGTGTGTCGCATTCGCCAGCAAGGGGCTACTCATCCCTTATGGAAGTTAATTTGTCAGTAAATTTAGCGATAGATAACTGTAAATAGATACAAAAAACTAATACATTGCCTTAATGTTTAGCTTCCGTTACTTTTTCCTATTTGATAAGTTATGGAGCGTGCATCAAGGTCAACAACTACCTTTCCTCCTCGATATTTTTCTACCTGTCGCCAGATATCATAACCCATCATAATTGCTCTCTCCCAATCACCCAGCGAACACTGAGCAACTTCTAAATGCGAGGTCATATTTTTTATAGTCTTTAATAGCTGATAATCTATTGCTGAAATACCCTTTAAAAAGTCGTGATCTTTGGCATAGGTGAATACAAGTGCTGATATCCCTTCTTCAATAGCTATTGCACGACCACCATCTTCAACTTCATCGATGCGAGGGTTGCTTTTACGCTTACATTTAAGAATACTACGAGTGACTACCGACCAACCTAAAACTGCGGCATAGGCAAAATGAAAAACATCATGAAATCGGTAGCCATCGCTTGTATAGGAATTATCAGTGAGGTCATTTCCAACCTGTTGCTTGTTGATAAATGCCTTCATCTTAACTGAGTTATCTTTACTTACTTCAGTAATTTCTACTTCAAACTGTCTTGGTAAACTTTCGTGTTCGGGAAAGTCATGATCAAAGATGTAGCTTGTAGCATTATTATCTATGTTTTCTGAATCTCTCCATCCCCAAAGATCACGACACTTTCTCAAATTATCTTCCGCGATTTCTTCTAAATTAAGATTAAATTTGCTTGCCAAATTGGAAATATACCAAAGCATATCTCCCAATTCTTCTGAAATACCTTCTTTAAATAATTTGTGTGCATCACCGTCTCTTAAATGTTTTTTATATTCTGTCATCAAAGAACCAACTTCACCAACTAAACCTAATAGCGGTATGATTAATTCACTACCTTCAACAGCAGGAATTTGATCTGTATTTAATGCCTGTGTTTGATATTCAGAAAAATTCATAATGGGATTTCTCCTATTTCAAATTTCAAAGTAGTTTTTGATTTTTATAGAGACAAAATAAAAACCTGATAATACTTAAAAAATATCACCATTACAATTTACTATTCCAAATTTAGCTATTTTCTATTTGGAAAAATAATTGGTTCTATATTTTTTGGAAGATACACTGGATGGTTTGGGTATCCATTTTTTGTTAGCTTTAAGCAGTAATGAGGTTTTTGACAGTTAATTAAACTTAAAACTTCTTTTTCTCGGTTCTTAATTCTGGGATACTTATTCGCACTCACATTACCAAGCCACGCTCCCCACCCCAAAATAATTTTTTCGGCGCGTTTTGTTGCTGATAGAATATAAAGGTCATTTTTCGACCCCACAGGGTCAATATCCTTAGCCTTAAGTTTCTTGGGGTCTGTAGTAATATAAGCAAATAAATTAACCACTTCAAGAGAACCATAACCCCAAGAATTAGCATATTTAATACATCTAATGAGCGTGGGATCATCTTCCTCTGCACCAGCCTTACTTGGATTAAGCATTACAAAAGTTACTTGTGGCAAATTTTCATCCCATATACGCCGTAGTAAATAGCGATATTTTCTCTTATTTCCATCTATATGGTCAAACTTAGCATATCCAGGTTTTCTTTTATGATTCATCTGTTTCTTTGAATTATTCTTGATTTCCAAATAATAGAATCCATCAGAATAAACACAACTGTTGAGATTCTTCTAACTCTGAATTTTGCAGAGCTTTTGATTTTTTCTTCTGCGTTTCTTGCTTATATTGTTTATGCAATTTCGATAAACTATCTGATATTTCCGATGTTGTTTTTACCAAATAATCTAACTCTAAAGATAATTGCTGACAATTATCTTTAGAGTTAGGAATTTCTAATGGTGGTAATCTCTGGGATAAAGTTTTTTGAACTTTATCATTAATACTCCACTTAGGTGGATAAAAATAATCAATTGGTTTAGGAGTTGCAGTAAATTTCGATTTTATCTTTTTGCGATTACTTTTTAAATCAGGAAATGCGACTCGACAGTATTTATCAGTTTCACAAAATAGATTTTGACAATCTATTGCTTGTAATGGACGACCCCAAAGCGATTGAAAGTTTAATTCTAAACGCTGAAACTCTTTTTCTTGATTTTCAGTCATCCAATAGATAATTTCTGCATTACTTTTACCATCAGTATCAAGGAAACACTTGTTGATCCCACGTTCAGCGCCTGGGCCTGCTATGGTAAAACTGTTTTCATCAAAGTTGATAATTTCACTATAATTAATATCTGTAGCTAATTGGTAAGCCATAAACTTACCTAATAATGGGTATTCTTGAATGATGTGAAAAATTTCTTCTAGACTTTTAGCTTGAACTATGCGGTTGACTACGTTATCTTTAACAACCATTTGCTCAATTAAAGCCAAATGATTTTGATGTTTTTTATCATAACCAAACTCTTTACTGGCACAAGACATATATGCACTGGTATAAATCACATATCCATCTGCCATAGCATCTTGTAATATTCTTGAATAAAAATTAAAATTAAAATTAGATAGTGAAATATAATCGCCTATTTGATTTTCTAAAAATTCCCACGTTTCTATTTTGTTAAAAATTTTAAATAGTAAAATTCTGAAAAGAACTTCTTCTTCATTTTTACTTCTCTTTTCAGCGTAAATAATATTTTTAATTAGATATTGAGAAACGCGATCGCTGGCTCGATAGGCATTGCAAAATTTATAAGTATTTATAATAGGGTCGGTTGTCCAAGGAGATAGTATATCATTAATTTTATTAAAAAATACTTCCTGGCGTAGAGCAGCAAATCGCCAATAGGTATCAAAAATTTCTTGTCTGACTCGCATACATCTTTCTCCTGCCTATGTCCATACGACTTACTAACAATTAAAGCCTGGGCTTTTCGTTTCAAGGTCTTGCACTTATTTCTACCCTACTCTAAACTGTTGCCAGCCTCGTGCGTGCCTAAGTTTTTCGTTACTTGCGCGTAAGTCCTGATTATAGTTGCATTTCAGTATGCTTAGAGGTAAATTTCTATCACAATATGACTAAATAAAAGCAAAGATATTTATTCGTGCAAGTGAGTTGCTACACATGAACTATCCTCAGATTAAATTTAGCGATCGCCATTCCGACATAGACCTTTACCAACTCCAAGAGTTATTTAATATTTCCGCTTTTTGGGCAAAAGGACGTAGTATCGAGGATTTAAGCATAGCTATCACCAACAGCGACCCAGTAATTTCTCTGTGGGATGACACAAAACTTATTGGCTTTGCTAGAGCCACTTCTGATGGAATTTACCGCGCGACAATCTGGGATGTCGTCATTCACCCAGACTACCAAGGCACTGGATTAGGAAGCAAGCTGATTGAAACCGTTTTAAGTCATCCCCGCATGAAGTTGGTTGAGTGTGTATATTTAATGACCACTCACCAACAAGGATTCTATAAAAAAATGGGTTTTATACCCAACACAAGCACAACTATGGTGCTACATAACCAATCTCAACAGCTAACTTCCCTCTCCGCAGCAGAACTCCAGTTTCAAGAATAGAGGCTAGGGACTAAAAAATTTTAGATTTTAGATTGCCGTTAGCGTAGCGTTAGCGAGTCCGCAAGCGTCTTTTAGATTGAAAGCTTGAATGCGGGGAATAGTAAGACTTTTCCTCCTGCCTCTCCGCAGTCGCTACAACGGAGGGAACCCCCGCAACGCGCGGCTCTCTGCCTTCTGCTATAAAATCCAAAATTGATTCACTCATAACTTTTTCAAGCTAAGGGAATAGATATTTGTACCCTAGTTTGTGCTTCAGACGATTCTGATTTGATTGAATTGGGCAGCATTTCTAGTTTTGCGCCCATCACTTCTAATAAAGTTTGATTGAGCAACAATTTCATTCCCGGCGAAAGATTTGCCTTCTCATCTTGAATTTGAGGAGATAAATTATCATATTTAATTAAATCTATCGGCTCACTTTCAGGTAGCGCATGAGTAGGAATATCCAGATAAATATGAGCAGTATTAGTGATATGTAAAACAGTAGCGGAAACACCAATACTACCTTCTTGCATTTGTGTAATCGCCGTATCTACCAAATTTACTAATACTTGGCGTAACCAGCGGTGATCTGCTAACACATAAATTTCTGGATCTACAGGTGACATCTGCAACGGAAAATTCCGATTTGCCGCCAGCATGTAAGTTAAGTCTTTAACTTCCTGAAAAACTGTGTCTAAGCAGCGCGGCTGAATATCTAATCTATTTGTACCGTATTCAATTCTAGACACGCTAAGAATTTCATCCATTAATTGGAGCAATTTCAAAGCTTTTTCATGAGCTTGGGCAACAAATTCTCGTTCTTCTTCAGGATTTTCACATAAGTCTGACAAAATTAATTGATGCAGGCTAATCACGCTATTAAGTGGCGATCGCAATTCATGGGTAGTTCGCGCCAAAAAACCCGCTTTAAAGTGGCTCATTTCCTGTGCCATTTGATACGCCAGTTGCGTTTGCTTTAGATCTTGCAGCAGTTTCGACACATTTTCTGGTTCTTCTGCTACTACTGGCGATAAGTTAGCGTTAGTGTCTGTCGACTTAGAAAATAACCAACGAAAACTGATTCCTAGGATGATTCCGACTCCGAGATATGCCCAGTTGCTCCAATTCATAATTTGGCAATTATTAACTTTTTAATTGACCACAATGGTATAGAATTAATTTCCTGATTTTCTGATTAATTCAGTGTAATTCTCCCCTGGCGTAAAATTTGCCAGTTTGTCCCTGTCCACTTGGCAACTGTGGAAGGTACACCAACCCCGGATATTTCTTCAAGAACTTCCGTAGTTGCCAAGGTTAAAGCATCAGGAAATTGCATTGTAATTTCTGCCATTGTTTGTAAAGGCGGTTGACCAGAAAAATTAGCACTTGTTGTCGCTAAAGGGCCTGTTTTCGCCAAAATAGCACGAGCGATCGCATTATCCGGTACTCGAATACCAATAGTAGTTGGGTTAGTAGGGTTGATCTCTTTCGGTAAGCGATCGCTGGCTGTCAATACTAAAGTTAGCGCCCCCGGCCAATACTGATTCACTACTTGTTGCCAAAGTTCATACTCATATTCACTACCTTTGACATAAGGCCATAAATCCGCAGCACTAGCACCCATTAAAATTAAAGGTTTATCCTGACTACGCTGCTTGGCTGCAAAAATTAAGCCAGCTTTTTCTGGTAAAGTTGCCAGTGCTGGCACAGTATCAGTGGGAAAGCTCACCAAATGGCCAGCCTGTGCGCCTGCTATTAGTTCTGCCAGAGAAACTTGAGACATATTTGCAAATGAGAGAAGTTATGAGTGAAAACATATAATTTTTGTATTTTCACTCATAACTACTGTAAGGGTGTAAGGATTTATATATCCAAAACCCTTTCACCTCTATCACCTATCACCTGTTCCCTGTTCCCTATTCCTTTTCACATAAGCTAAAGCAAAACGTTCAATTCCCTCTAAATCAGTGTGAATTTGAATATTGCAATAGCTACCTTGATTTTGCAAAAGCTCTCTGACTGCACCCGCTTGTCCGGCCATCATTTCAATCAGCCACACTCCCCCAGGCTGCAAATAACTGGAGGAGACATCAATTAAATAGCGGATATCATCTAAACCATCAGCACCACCATCTAATGCCAAATGTGGTTCATGCTGTATCACTTCTGGTTCTAAGGTAGCCACAGTTTCCGTCGGAATATATGGCGGGTTAGAAACCATACCACTGAATTGGCCTTTCATGATTGTTAATGGTTCCCACCAAGAACCTTGATAAAAGTGAATCCTGTTGGCAAATCCCAGATTTTGAGCGTTAATTTGGGCAATTTCTAAAGCGGCGGTACTGTAGTCAACAGCATGAATTGTGGCTTTTGGGAATGCGTCAGCCAGTCCAATGGCGATCGCACCACTCCCAGTTCCCAAGTCTATCCAATGTCCTTGGTCTAATGGGGTTTTAGTCTGATTTTGGGCGATCGCCGCTACTGCTAAATCAATTATGCACTCTGTCTCTGGTCGCGGAATTAACACCGCACTCGACACAGTCAGCTTAAATTTTCGCCAAGGTGTAACTCCGGCAATGTACTGCACTGGTAAGCGATCATGTAATCTTTTTTGCCAAAGCTTTTCTAAATCAGCCAAAGATATAGCGATCGCTATTTTATCCCAGTCCTTGAAAGATTCTAAACGTATTGACAAGCGGTCTAAACCAGCGATTTCTTGCAACAGCCAATCAACTTCTGATGGTGGTACAGCAGTGGCGATTGCACCTTGCATTGCTTGGCTGCGCCACTGCCAAAGTTGTAACCCAGAAACTACTTGTGGCTGTTGATCTGCCATGTTTTAACGTTTTGGCTTTGCCGCAGGCTGGCGATTATTACCAGTAGCCGAATCTTTTGGTAGAGTTCTGATATACTCTCTGGATTCTTGAGATGGCACTAAAACCACTTGTTTGAGCCAATCCTCATTTTTATCTTGTAAAGTTTTGATCACGCCGTCTATGTCAATTACTTGAATATCAGCTTTCGGATATTTTGGTTTTACTTGGTTTAATAAACCTTGTGCATCTTGCTTACTCACAAATAAAGGCACGACTTGTTCTTTGTCGTTTGTCAGTTTAATGGGTACATAGCCTTGATCAGGTGCAAATCTAACTGCAAAAATCGGCACACTCCTAAACTGATCTATTTTTTGACCGCTTTGGTTCAGCAATTCCAGCGCTCCTTTGACATCCTGATCCACTGGTTTAAAAGCAAATACCAAACGGTTAGGCTGGTTTTTAGTTTGTTGTAACTGCTGATAGATGATTCCCAAAGGTACAGCCGTCACCTGAAGACTTTTGACAATTTCTGCCATTTTGGGGTCTTTGTTCGTACTTTGCAGTTGCTTAATAAAGGCTTGAGCTTCCTGGCGGCTAAGATAAACACCTGTGACTGAACCACCCGGTTTTTGACCATTTTGACCATCAGGTAAAGGACGACTCAAGGGCAATCCTTTATCATTGGTAATTAGATACACTGGTACTGAGTCGAGTTTTTCTTTTATTTGTTGTTCTGATAATGCCCACACTGGGACGTTACCGACAAAAACTGTGCCTAACAGAGTACTCCCGATTAAACCCAATGTTGCGCCCCAGCGAACTAATGCTTTCATGACTACTCCTCGCGTCAATGGTTTTTAATTAAATTAGACTAATTGGTTGGATTTGCACAGCACTAACTTGTTTTAGTTATATAGCAATCCATTTGAGATGTAAAAAAGCCATAATGGCTGTTAAATGGTCACAATCAACTCGCAAAATGGGAGATTTCTAAATTCTTGAGAACTCCTACAGTGCTTTCGGCACAATGAATTGTGCTGCAACCTGATTTTTTTAATTCGCTTTGCCTAATTCCTGCACAAGAATTATAGAGGACTATTATAGACTGCTCTCAAGTAATGAAAAATTTTGCCGACCGTTGAGATGATTAATGCCATTTTATTGTCTTTCTCAAAAACTGGTGACGCGATCGCAAAATAATTCGTTCCATTTATTTATTACCTTAATTACTGCTTAAATCAATACCTAGACTTATTCTCGGCTGATTATACTATTCGGGATATAATTACTCAACTTTTGACAAAGACAAAAAAATCAAATTATTGTTTTCTGTAGTATTTACACTTACAAATGTCAAACTTATACCAACTCTATGAGAAGTTGCACTCTATAAATCAATACCGTTCAGTTAAGCATTTCTCTCTTCTCTCTGGGTTCTCTGTGCCTCTGTGGTTCGTTAAAAGACTTAGTTTTAACAAAGAGTTTTAGCCTTATCTGAACCGTATTGCTCTATGAATAAATTCTGTAGAGTACAATTTCTTCCAGAAACAGTATTACTACACAATTCATAATTCTAGACAGCGTTCAAAGTTCAAACATAGTAAATTTTGATTGCTAATTAAAACCATCAAAAAATATCCTATCTATGAGTAAGGAATAGATAGGATATTTTGCAAGTCTTGAACCTAAAATCGGGATGACAGGATTTGAACCTGCGGCATCCTGC
The DNA here is from genome assembly GCF_000316625.1 of Nostoc sp. PCC 7107. Taxonomy (GTDB): domain Bacteria; phylum Cyanobacteriota; class Cyanobacteriia; order Cyanobacteriales; family Nostocaceae; genus Nostoc_B. The sequence goes on from NC_019676.1 coordinate 1,771,250, forward strand.
TCCCAAAGCAGGCGCGCTACCAAGCTGCGCTACATCCCGGATGTTCTAGTGAGCTTTTGTCTCTGGTAATTACCTTCATCATCACAAGATATTTATCTTGACACACTAGTTTTTCTATTATAGCAGACTAAACATATATTTGCCAACCAATATCTATAATTTATCGCTAACAGCATATAGATTAGGAGATTTTGTCAGTACAAACGTTAGTAACACTAGGGTGTTTAGCGTCTGTCCTCTGCTATATCATTTCCCAAAACATCTTTAATACTAACCTTGCCGTGTTGAATTGAATATTTTAGTGAGGATACCAAAACATACCTTTAATGCCTTCAGGATCTGACATAAAACCCATCCCCCGATAAAAATCAACAACATGCGGATCAGCAAATAGAGTTACATTACTGATTTCTTCGCTTCTGAGTTTTTTGAGTACGTATTTCATTAATGCCTTACCCAGCCCTTTCCCCTGATAGTCTGGATGAACTACTACATCCCAAATCGTGGCATTAAACGCATGATCTGAGGTAGCACGGGCAAAACCAATAAGCCGCCTTTGATTTCCTCGTACTTGCCACATGGAGGCAACGAGAAAACTATGCTCTATGGCTTTTTTCACTTTTCTTAACGGACGACGCGACCAACCCACTGCATCACACAGTTCTTCTAACTCATACAGGTCAATATCTCGCTCTGTGCTAAAAACGATCCGTTCCGCATTCCGCGCCCCAGGATCGCCAGCATTAGAACTGCCAAATTCACCTGTATTCTCTTCAACTGAGGTTGTTTTATTTGTCGCTACAGATTCAGGAGTACTAAACCAAGTTTTCCAAAAACCCATGCCAACGTGGTTCGGGTAGTATAACTGAATTGGCTACCACTCTTTTGGAGTGATGATACACGTTTTATTAAGCAAATACCATAGTACAACCCACACACTGAATTTTTTTGGGTGTTGTCGGGATAAGCAATGGTAACGGCCTTTCATAGCGTGTTTCGTACCAATCATTTTCAACTTTAGCATTTTGTTGTAAAGGCTAGGAAAAATTCCCCAAAAGGCAAAGTTTTGAGAGTCAATTGTATATATCGAGATTGGGTATTAAGTACTGGGTGTTGGGAATAATGTTTACTAACACCCAGTCCCCAGTCACAGCCCCCAGGTGACAACAGCAAGCGAGTCTTATCCCAACAATGGCTTCTGGTTTAAAATCTTCGACACTGGAACTCCTAAAACGCTTTAACCGAGCGTTTCCCCAGTTTTATGAGCAATTTGTCAGTAGTGAGATTCAACTGCAAAATCTCCGGTTAGCTTATCGTCTTTATAAAACCAGACGTGCCGTTATCGAGTTAAAGCCGGAAGGTAGCAAAAGCGCATTGCACTTTGCCTACCGTAACCAGTCCTTTCTCCTCAGTGATATTTTTGGTGTCCTGGCAGCTTACGGCTTGACCATTCACGGTTTGAGCCTTTATGGGCAAATCCGTCCTCCAATGTTAGTTTTCATCAAACTTTTGGTATCTCGTGGTAGCAAAGCTTTGACAGATAAAACCGCAGAAAATGTCTGTCGGGCTATTCGAGAGGCTTTAGGAGGGCGCTTTGAAGTTGAAGAGATGCTGGCCGTAGAATTTAATTTAGATGCTGGCTTAGAACAAGTACAAACTGAGTTTTATGTTGATCCAGTATTTCATCTGCCGGCTCTGGTGATTGAAGCTGATAACCAACCAGGATTGTTTTACAAAGTGATGTACGCCATCTGGCAGGAAGATTTACTAGTAGTTAATGCTAATTTGCTAGTTTGGCGGGGACGCACGCGGCTGATTCTCTATTTGTTGGGGCCGAATGAAAGCTTGATTCCTGAATACCTAGGACACAAAATTGCGGAAGGAGTCCGACAGAGGTTATTAGGTAAGTAATCTCAACTGTGATATTCCTTCTGCCTTGATTGTTTAACCTTTTGTACTCTGTATTTAGTCGTACCCTCAAGGATGGGTACGATATGAGTATGGCAACCATAGAAATCCTAGGCGTTCCACACGCATACGAGTTAACGGCTCCTACTACCTCCCCCCATGCTTTGGTGTTCATCCACGGTTGGCTAAATAGTCGTGGGTACTGGCAACCTGTGATTTCCCGTCTGTCAATAGATTTACAGTGTCTATCTTATGATTTGCGCGGTTTTGGTGAGTCACAGTCCCAGACAGAAACTGATGTTGATCGGGAAGAAACTACTAACAGTTTGGCATCCCAACAATTTGATTCTCTCTATACACCAACTGCTTATGCTCAAGATTTATTAACATTGTTACAAGAGCTAAATATTACTAGCGCGTGGCTGATTGGCCACTCTTTGGGCGGCACGATAGCACTTTGGGCAGCGGCCTTAATGCCTGATCGGGTTCAAGGCGTGATCTGTATCAACGCTGGTGGGGGCATTTATCTGAAGGAAGCTTTTGAACAATTTCGTTCAGCCGGTCAGCGATTTTTACAAGTTCGTCCGCGTTGGTTATCTCAGCTACCTTTGATTGATTTGTTATTCACTAGAGCTAGTGTTGCCAGCCCTTTAGACCGTTATTGGGCGCGTCAACGGGTGATAGATTTTGTGGTTGCTGACCCAGAAGCTGCTGTAGGAGCGCTATTAGACTCTACAACAGAAGAAGAAGTTAATCGCTTACCTCAGTTAGTTTCGCAATTAAAACAGCCCGTTTACTTTTTGGCTGGTGCCGATGACAAGGTGATGGAACCCAAGTATGTTCGCCATTTAGCGAGCTTTCATCGGCTTTTTCAATACTGTGGTGACAATGTGATTGAAATTCCCGATTGTGGACATTTAGCTATGTTAGAACAACCGGATGCTGTTGCAAGTCATATTCGGTCAATTGTCAATGGTCAAACAATTTTAGATTTTGGATTTTAGAATGAACTACCCACAATTGGCTTCGCCTGAACTGTGGGTTTCTACATCCCCCAGTTCGTTTTTAGCGAGTTTTTCTGTAGATTTTTGTCGCTTCTTCGCCCCTAGTTGCCTCATCGATCCAGATTGCTTACGCTTACCAGTAGATGTGGGAGAGCTAGGCGACTCTGCGACTACGAGGCTAGTTCCTAACCCCGGTAGAGTACCTTTAGACCAATAAAGCATTACTTCGGCAGCAGCAATATCCCTATCCTGCACGTATCCGCAAACAACACAATTATGAACTCGAATATCAAGAGTTTTTTTATGTTGATGACCACACTTCGGACAGGTTTGACTAGGCTTTACTTTCTTCGTTGGAACTTCTACAAATACACCACCAATTTGCTCAACTTTGTACTTGATGGTATTGCGAAGCATTCCAAAAGCAACATCTAGTATTGACTTATTCAGTCCTGCTTTTTGCTTTTTACGCTTGCCTTTCTTTGCTTTACTAGTCATGTTTTTTACTTCTAGTTTTTCAGTCGCAACGAAGCTATTACCGCTTACAATTTCTGCTGCTACTTGATGTACCCAGTTTTGTCTTTGATTACCAACTTTACGAACTAGCTTAGTAACCTTTGATTGGGCTTTTTTATATCGTCTAGAAGCTTTAATTTTTTTGTTTCTATTTGGTGCGCGTTTACGCCTCTTCTCCTTAGAAGCTTTTTTGATTTTCTGTTCAGCATTTCTCAAAAACTTAGGAGCATCGATTTGTTGATGATTCTCTCCATCCGTAATTGATAATGCTGCTTTACAACCTAAGTCAATACCAATTGCACCAACTGGTAGAACTTTAGGCTTTAATGCTTGGTCTAGCACATCAACAGTAATAGATGCGTACCATTTACTATTGCGATAAACGATAGTGCAAGTAGTTGATTTACCCCAACCCAAAGCCTGCCCCCGCATCTGAATACGTCCAATTTTAGACAGATTGAGATATCCGTTTTCGCCTTCAGATTCTACTTTAAAACCTGCACAGTCTGGATAAGTCCATCCTGAATAATGTCTAATTGACTTAAATCTCGGACGCTTACCTAGCCCTTTAAACCAACGCTCAAATGCAAAATCAACACGTTTTAATGTTGCTTGCAGTGCATGGCTGGGAAGTTCTTTGTACTCTACCCAAACATCTTTAAATGCTGGCAAACAATTCTGTTGCTCAAAATAATCAACTTTGTGATTATAGATTTTGTACTGGTTAAATCTGTTATTTACTGCGGCATTGTACAAGTCCTTGTGGAGCTTTCGGTGATACCGCAAAATTAATTCAGTTTTCTCGTTTGGGTATAACCGAAAAGTCATTCGTCTTGTTGCCACAGGCTGTTTTTGTTTCCTCCAAAAATCTGGTATATTAATCAGAATACAACGGACACGGCTACTTGTCAAATGCTTTCTCGTAAAGGGTCACACGCTGTTTTTTCTATTCACTTACATTTCGTTTTTATTACTAAGTATCGTAAAAAAGTAATTACCGCACCAATCCTTGAGAGGATGCACGAGATTTTTGCAAATATTTGCATTAAAACTAATTGCATTTTGGTTGAATTCTCAGGTGAAGAAGACCATGTACATTTACTGGTGGACTATCACCCAGACAACAATATTTCTGACTTTACCTCTAGTTTAAAATCTGCTAGTAGTAGGGTCATTCGTAAAGAATTTAAGGAGCATATTGAAAAGTTTTACTGGAAACCTTTGTTTTGGTCTAGCTCGTATTATGTAGCGTCAAGTGGCGGCGCACCGATTGATCAACTTAGGCAATATATTAAAGAGCAAGATGCACCGACCGAATAAATATGGATTGGTTATTTCCACTTCGTTCCAATAACCCGCTCCGATCCCTACCCTACTAAGAGTTGAGGGTAGGGACTGCCGCGATACGTTCAATCCAAAATTCAAAATCTAAAATTGATATGGTCAAGAGTTTTGGGTAAAGAACAAATAACCATCAACTCTGTAACCTATCACCTGTTATATAACTTCATCACCTGACTCAGGGATAAGCGGGATTCAACACCCAATGTCAACGGTGAGACGTGACCACGAGATAAATGCTCAGATGCAGCACAGGCGATCATGGCGGCGTTATCGGTACAAAATTTCATTGGTGGGAACAGGACGCGGAGGTTATGTTCACTGGCGGCTGCTTGCAAGTGCTGTCTCAACCCACTATTTGCTGCGACTCCGCCACCAACAGCAATCGTATTCAGACCGTAGTCAAGGGCGCAGGCGATCGCTCTTTTGGTGAGTGCTTTGGCTACAGTCGCCTGAAAACTTGCGGCTAGGTCTGCTATGGGGATTTGCCCACCATCTTTCTCTAATTGCTGCACTAGCCTTAGCACTGCTGTCTTTAAGCCACTAAAACTGCCATCATAGCGATGAAAGCCTCCACCTGGCAGCGAAACTTTCCCTTCTGGCAAGGCAAAGGCTTGGGGATCGCCCTCCTGTGCTAACTTGTCAATAACTGGGCCGCCTGGATAACCTAGATTTAACAGTCGTGCCACCTTATCAAAGGCTTCCCCCGCAGCATCATCACGGGTTTCACCCAGGGTTTCGTAATTACCACAGTCTTTAACATAAATCAAGCTTGTATGTCCGCCTGAAACCAGTAAGCTAAGAAAAGGGGGATCTAAAGTTGGCTCACTCAAGTAAGTCGCGTAAATGTGGCCTTCGAGGTGATGAACTCCCAAAAATGGTTTATTGTGTACAATCGCTAAAGTTTTGGCAGCAGTTAATCCCACCAACAAGGCTCCTACAAGACCAGGGGCGCAAGTGGCGGCAATGCCATCGATTTTTGACCAGTCTAATTGAGTTTGTTCTAGCGCTTGGGCGATCGCCTCGTTGATCGTTTCCAAATGCTGGCGGGATGCCACTTCCGGCACAACTCCACCATATTGCTGATGGACTGGGATTTGGGAAGCGATGATACTACTGTGAACTTGACGATTGTTAACAATTGCGACAGCAGTTTCATCACAACTGGTTTCGATTGCTAAAACGTTTGCCATTTGAAGGTTCTGCAAAATAACGATTTGGTTGAGAAGCTTTAACTTTTATTTACTTAAACTTTACTCGGTTCCCAGGCAAGAGTATGATGACTTGCTAGTTAGCCAAATTAAAGAATGTACAAGCCGCTTCGTTTTGTACAAAAAACTTTTTCTTTTGTAATAAAAGGAAACAACTCTATGCGACGATTGTTTGCTTTGATTTTAGCGATTTGTCTTTGGTTTAATTTTGCTCCACCAGCGAAAGCTCTAGGGGCTAATCTTACACCCTGCCAAGACAATCCCGCATTTCAAGCACTAGCCAAAAATGCCCGGAATACCACTGCCGATCCTCAATCAGGTCAAAAGAGATTTGAACGTTACTCTCAAGCGCTTTGTGGCCCCGAAGGCTATCCTCACTTGATTGTTGATGGTCGTCTAGACCGTGCTGGGGACTTTTTGATTCCTAGCATTCTGTTTCTCTATATTGCTGGTTGGATTGGCTGGGTAGGTCGTACTTATCTAATCGCAATTAGAAAAGGATCTGACACCGAACAAAAAGAAATCCAAATTGATTTGGCTCTAGCACTACCCATCATAGCCACGGGTTTTGCTTGGCCAGCAGCCGCTTTGAAAGAATTTCTTTCTGGCGAATTAACTGCTAAAGATTCGGAAATACCCATTTCTCCTCGTTAGGTTTCGCTTAACTGATTCATTGTTTTGGAGACTAAATACATGGCTGAAAAAAGCGATCAATCATCCTATTTGATTAAATTTATTTCCACAGCACCAGTGGCCGCTACTATCTGGCTGACAATTACAGCAGGTATTTTGATTGAGTTTAACCGCTTTTTCCCCGACCTACTGTTCCACCCACTGCCATAAATCAAGCATTGGGATTTACAACTTTTGCTTATGTAATTGAGAGGCGAACATAAAATTATGGCGCAAGCAGTAGACGCATCCAAAAATCTGCCCAGCGATGTGAGAAACCGGGAAGTAGTGTTTCCCGCAGAACGCGATCCTCAACTGGGTAATCTCGAAACCCCAGTTAATTCTTCTCCTGTAGTCAAGTGGTTCATCAATAACTTGCCAGCTTATCGTCTAGGTCTCACTCCTTTTAGACGTGGGCTAGAAGTTGGTATGGCACATGGCTACTGGATATTTGGCCCCTTTGCTAAATATGGCCCCCTGCGTAATGCAGAAAATGCTAACCTAGCAGGCTTACTAGCAGCGATCACCCTAGTAATTTTTCTGACAGGTGGTTTATCTTTATATGCCAATAGCAATCCTGCTAAAGCCCTGAATAGCGTAACTGGAGCTTCAGCCCCAGATGCTTTTCTATCAAAAGAAGGCTGGAATAATTTTGCCAGCGCTTTCTTAATTGGTGGCATTGGTGGTGCGGTAGTTGCTTACTTCTTGACTAGCAATATCGCCATCATCCAAGGTTTAGTGGGCTAATTTGGCTTCTGGTAATTGGTAATTAGTGATTAGTTAAAGTTACTAATCAAAAAGTAATGAATGGAATAACATAACTTGAGATTATAACTTTCTAATTACTGATTACCACTTGCCCATCGGTATAGCAAAGAGCTATTAGCGGTAGCTGGAGTTTAGTTGGTGATGAGTTGAAAGAAATAATAATGTATTCCTATAAAAAAATTGAAGGACACATATAAATATGTGTCCTTTATGATTTGGTGGTGAAAATGCTTGGTTTTGATTATTCAAATAAAGCTGCTTCAATCGCGCCAAGTGCCGTTTCAAAATCGTCATTGACGATTTGAATATTAAATTCATCAGCAGCAGCAATTTCTGCTTTGGCACGGGCTAGACGACGAGCGATCGCTTCTTCCGAGTCTTGTCCACGGCCACGTATCCGTTTTTCTAATTCATCAAAGGAGGGCGGCAATATGAAAATGCTGAGGACATTAGGAAAGGAAGCACGAATTTGTCTTGCCCCTTCTAACTCAATTTCCAGCACTACTAACTTACCAGACTGAATTTGGTTAACCACAGTTTCCCGCGGAGTGCCGTAATAATTACCCGCAAATTCCGCCCACTCTAAAAATTCACCTTGAGCAACCAATTGTTCAAACTTACTACGGTTAATAAAGTAATAATTTTTGCCATCGATTTCTCCCAAACGAGGAGAACGAGTTGTCACGGATACAGAATAATAAAGTTGCGGATGACGCTGCAACAGCGATCGCATTAAGGTGCCTTTGCCGACTCCACTAGGGCCAGTTAACACAATTAACTTGCCTATAGGTGGGCATTCTTTGGTAGTAGCACTAGTCTGGATGGGTAAAACTTGCATCATCCGTTCAACCTGTGAATTAATCAAAAATCATGATTTGTGAGTTTGTTGTCGTGGTCAGGGCGACCTTGACTAACGAATTTGTAGCACTGGTGACAGAAAACCAGTCTAATTCACATGGTACTGCCGATATGGTGCAAATAGAATAGGCGTTTGTCTACTATCCCTAGTTAATTATCTACAGCATGATGATCACGAGAAATCACGAAACGATTTGCTACCGTTTCTGGCTGAATTGCTGAAAGGATGACGTGGTTGGAATCTGTAATAATTACAGCCCTTGTCCGACGACCATAAGTTGCGTCAATTAGTTCACCTCTTTCTCGCGCATCTGTAATGATTCGCTTAATTGGAGCAGATTCTGGACTAACGATCGCAACTACTTTGTTAGCTGACACAATGTTGCCGAAACCGATATTGATTAATTGAATTTCCATAAATTAACTGACATTAAATGTGACGCGATAATCCATTCAGGATTTTATTTCTATGTTATCCCTAAAAAATCGGAGTTACAACGCATCACATCTAGCTTGCTTTAGTTTTTAGATAGGAAATGCTTTTTTTGGCAGTTTCTTAGCCAAATATACTGAAAATCATCCCAAAGACACATGCGTAACTACGAAAATATCATCTAGTACCTAGGAATTAGTTGACTATTGACGATTGGCTTTTTTCAATTCCAGCCATTTTTGGCGTAATTGTTGCAAGTCAGGAGTATGACCACCATAACGCCAGCTAACATAAGCCTGACTAATTTCGTCAATTACTTGGGCTGTGGCTGGGGCGTGATGTTGATATGTAACTTTGACATACTCTAGAGGTGTTTGTGCTGGATGCTTACCGAAACCTTTGGTCGCAGTCCATTGCAGCATTTGTTGATAAAGCCTTTCCATCGGCGGTAATTTACTCAACCACCGACTCTTTAACCATTGTCGCCACTGTACCCAACCTAGCCAGCCAAAAAAAGCGATAGTAGTTCCCAACGTTAAGCCAGTTAAGACACCAAACCAACCTTGCGCGAATAAAGCAAAAAACCAAGCGATCGCTCTGACTATCCAACTAAATATTGTCCCAAATACATTATTAAATAACCCAGTCACAGGTGAAGGGAGCCACCCAGCCACCCAATGCCAAAATTGACGTAAAACGCTAAAGGTTTGTGAGTCTTCAACAGATGGTGGAATTAACGGATGATTGGGAATGGGGTCAAAGGCAAACCAGCCATATTTGGGGAAGTAAACTTCTGTCATCGCGTAAGCATCAGTGTTACGGACAATATACATCCCCGTAAAGGGATTAAACTCCCCTGGACTAAATCCCGCCACTAACCGCGCTGGAATCCCAATAGAACGTAGCATCACCGTCAGCACAGTGGAGAAATGGTCTGGATAGCCGCCTTGATGTTTAAACAAGAAAGCTTCTACTAAGTCTTCTTTTTCATCTAAATAAGGAAAATCGAAGGGATTTTTGGGGATAGAGTAGTTTTGCTTGAGGTATTGAGCTAGATAAAGTACCTTTTCATAGTTGGAATCTAAAGTTTTGGAGACCTTAGATACATTATTTCGACTGTAGTTAGCCAGAATTTCTGCTGTTAATTTTTGGACTTTGGGCGCAATTTCTGGCGGAATTTGCAGATAGTATTTTTTAATGTGCTTGGGATAGTTAGTAGTAGCTTTGCCTAACAAAGTGCGATCGCGGTAAGGTACATCTGATATGACTGTATAGGTAAGGTCTTCGGATAAACCCACAGGCGCTCGCAGCCCGTTTTCCTGATCAACCGCGATAATCGGTGTCGGAAAGTAAATTTCTTTGGGATAGGACATCGCCGGAATCAAATTGGGCAAATCCGCTACCACTGTATAGGTTTGCACAACTTCTCTGGTTGGCAAAGAAGTAGGAGGTGGAGACAAATAAATTTGATAAGACCAAGGCGATCGCTTGAGTGTAGTAACATCATTATTGCGGGAAATTTCCCAACCTTTACCTGTGTAGCGATCAAATGCTAATACACGCCAAAATCCTTCTATCTGCGATCGCACTCGCATCACTACCTTGGGTGTCATGCTTCCCCGCAGATTCTGATTCATCTGGCTATTAAAGCCATAATAAAAGCTATCATTTAGCTTTCCTGGTTGCCCGTTTTGCTGTTCTCCAGTACCATTGCCTTGATTTTCGGCATTACCTTGGCGGACATAACCAGGATTAATAATACTTCTTCCCGTAAAGCCGCCTTTGACTTCAATTGGGGAACTAACTGGAAATGTGCGTAATTGATAACCAGGGAAGCGGGGTAAAACGGCAAAAATTCCTAAGCCCAACCCGACGATTAAAGTAAAAAGTAAAAAGTAAAAAAGTAAATTTGATTTTAATTGTGTTTCTTTTGCCTTTTGCCTTTTAACTTTTAACTTACCTAAACCCAGTTGGGAACGGTAATTTAAGACAAGAGTTGGTAAGGCGATCGCTAAAAATAATAGTAATACAGGTGCAAACGCCAAAGTTTGGCTCAATGTTGCTGCTACACCCAATAAAATTAGACCAATCACAATTGAATAACCCAAGTCCTTGCGTCTGGGCATATCAAAACTGTGGAGTATTTGCAGTTGAATTAATAACTCTGCCAAAGCCAGCCGCGTATCATTTAATTCTCCCAATACCTGCCCAAAGAATGCACCTAAAGCAACTAACATTCCAATGGCGATGCAGAATTTAACTGGTATATTGGGATTTCGGCGATAGTGGTAACTCCAAACCGCACCAAAAACATTTAAGGGAACTGCCCAAAAACTAAATGTCGTATCAGCAGCAATATCTACTGCTACAGTTCCCATGATTACCAATGCCAGCACTAAAAGCCGCAAGGAAAGAGAATCTTCCACTGCCATCAAAGGCGATCGCTGAATATTTTGTCGCCAATTATTAACTCTGGGTAGACGTAAAAACCAATTTATCCTGGATAAGTTAAACATTTCAAGGGTTAGCAATGGTGTAGATGCAGTGAACAAAATGCTTGGTTAGTCAAACCATCTACTTAGTTGTAACTCATACCCTAGAGAAATTCTTGTTCAGATAAAAGTAACTCCCCGAAGCGGTCTTTGGGAGTCTCATATCGTTGGCAATGTTAAACTATTTACCTAGTTGTAGCTCATACATTGCCGCAATTCTGATTCAGATAACACTAACTCCCTGAAGCATCCTTTGGGAGTCTCTAATCTTTAGCCCTAATGATCGTTGCAAAAAACGTAGAAGCCCTAATGATCGCTGATTAAAAAAATAAGCTCCAAAACCACAATAATTTTCTTAATTTCTCAGCGTTCTTTGACCTGAGCTAGATTGTCGGATTAATCACAAATAACAAAGGCTGTTGGTCTATTTCTGGAAACTCAACTTCTAATGTATAAGTTGGGTTAAATTCCTGACATGATAACTCAACATTCAAGCAGCCCGCACTTGAAGACTGTGCCATTGCCAAAGTACCATCTGCTCGCAATGTCACAATTCCTTTAGTGGGTAAATCAGCCTGAACTTGCAACTGGGTTTGTTTACCGCGAGATTGGTATTCTACCCGTAAAGTCAGGAGACCCTCACTTGTATACCATTGTCTTTCTACTACGGGACTGTTGGGTGTAACTGGTAGACTTAAATTTTCTAGCAGTTGTTTGGCAGCCATTAAAGACAATGCCATTTGTTGACGTGGTTGTAAATCTGGGTAATCGTTCTCGATATTGAGTTTTTGATCAAGAACATCCGCAGACCGATAAGTACTTCTGAGTACCAAACCAGCTATATCATTGAGCGCATGAGACTCTTGCGGGAAGAAGCTTTCTACTACCTGAACTAATTTAGCTCCCAATGGTAGTGAAGCAGTTAACAGCGTTTGGCACTTTTCTAGTAATTCGCGGAAAACTGTTTCTGGTAGAGTAATCGGCAGATTCAGCTTAGATTGTTGTGCCTTCCAGCCCCACGCCGGAACTAAACTGAGCGATCGCTCTTCCAAACGCTCAGGATATTCCATTAAGTGTGTTTCCCAAGGAAACAAAGGTGGCTGGTTTTCGATTTCGGTTTGTAACCGACGCTTGAGTACGGCTTGGAAACGGTCTTGCACAGTAGGAATGTCTCCCAGTTTAAAGGTTTGGGGTATCCCTCCCAACTCTGGATCGCCACTGGCGAAAGTGGCTGATTGTTTGAGAGAGTTGTCCACCCCGTCATTTTCCTTAAACTCGACCAAGTTAGTTTCACTGGTGTTGACATCATCTGCCAACAACCAAGTGAGTAATTGGTTTTTTAAGGATTCTGAGTCACTATTCATGAGTAGATGCACCTGATCCGGACACTAATGAGTTACGAATTTCCCAAGCCTGTTCCAGAATTTTAAACCAGCGTTTTTGCAGTTGTGCCATTGATAACCCTAGAGCTTTGGCAATTTTCTCGTCAGGTTGTCCTTGTTGTTTTAAGTCTAGTAAAGACCGCTGTTTCTCGTCTAGTTGGGAGGTGTAGGCTTCCCATTGTTGTGGAGTTAGTCCCAAATTTGTGTGTAAAGAAGCTTCCAACCATTCGTGGACTAGTTCCCAACGATGTAATAAAGCGAACCTAATTAAATGATACTTGAAGCGCTGTTGTAAGTAATCTCTCTGACGCGGAGTGAGATTTAAAATTGTCTCAATTTCTTGTGTTGATAGATCTTTTAGACGTAGGGAGAAGTAATCAGCACAATCAGATTGTTGTTTTTGCTCCAAATAACTCATTAATTCGGTAATCACAACAGAACGCAAAGTGTCTTCTTCGGGTTCGGGTTCTGGTTGTGTCGCCATTGTAGAGCGTAACTGGTGTACTGCTGGCTCTTCCCAAGAACCATCACCGTCACCAGAACTACCTTCAGAAGCTTGTTCTATATCGACGCTCGTTTCTGGAGGTTGTTGTTGAGAGAAGGTCTGGGCCCGCAGAATAATTAGCTGTTGCTGACGACCAGGTAAAGGAATGCGGCGCTTACCGTAGCGTTCGGTAAAGGCCATGTACTCAGCTAACTCCAAGAGAGATTGGGGACGATAGGTGGTACCCAATTGGTTCTCCCGTCGGAAAGCATTTAATGCTTCTAAATAAAAACCTTGTAGAAAATCTTCTATGATAGTTAGCCGCCCTTGATAGCTCAATTGCCGCTGGGGAGGATTAATGTAACGATAAATAATGGCACTCAGGGTACTGTGTAATTCAACTCTGCCTCTAGTGGAACCCAACTGATAGTACCGCTGACATTGTTGTAGCCGATGTCTAGCTAGGGTCATAGCGGAGCTTTCTACAGCACCGGAAGCTTGGATGCGTTTACTTTCGCTGCAAATTCGGTATACTTCGGTAGTAATGCGTGTTGCCACATCATGGCAATTCTGTTCTGAGGCTTTGGTTGATTGCCGGAACTCCTTGTACAGGAGTTGAAATATCACCTCCACGCCGATAGTATGTTCTCCCAGAAAAGTTGCGGTTGGAATAGTTGCGGTTGCGGCTGAATTCATAGTCTCGGTGTTTAAAAGACCCTAACATACATAGAAACAACCTGTACGACGGTAGGTATTGGCTTTGTGTGCTTTGCGGATAAGCTAAACACAGGTCTATCCTGCAATCAGGATATGGCTGATTTTATTATTCCCACTTTGGATGGAGTTCTTCACACCTTGACCTGCTGTGATTGCCGTTACTTAAAAGTCGTTGACAAGTCATTATGGATTTAGAAACACAAATTCAATTGCTGATCGACAATGCACCCCGCGATGGTATTTCACCACATCTTATTGCAGCAATTGTTCCTGCTTTTCGCGCGATCGCTCAACAATTACGCCACTCCCAGTACTATATTCTCCAAAAGGAGGGAAGCTGGGTCTTAACTACATTGAGCCACCGTGCAGATCCAAGTTTGGAGAAGCAGGTGATTTACGCTTTTTCTACCATACAGGATGTTTCCCTAATTTCATCTGCTGGGCGAGACCCTCAAGTGGTGGCCACACCCATTGCTGTCACCCATATTTTGTTCCAATTAATCGCCCTGGCACCCGTAGACAGCATAGTTTTTTTAGAAACACCGGGTACACTGAATCATGCTTTTGAAGTGCAGCGTTCTCAGTTAGAAAAAACCATTCAAAAACACCTAAAACAAATGCTGAAGCCACAACAGCAGTCGAGACAGATACCACCTGACATTGCCTAAAAAAAATTGGGAGTGAGGATTCTTCGGATACACTCCAAATTTTCCTACTCCCACCTCCAACATCAAAACTTTACAATCAAAAATTTTTAATAAAGTCGACTCAGCACATATTCAGTGATGTCAATTAAGGCTTGATGTGATTCTGACGGTGGCAAAATTGCTATGTCCTCAGCTGCTAACTTGGCATGATGAGCCGCTAATTCTCTCGCCTGCTGTATGCCTCGACTATCTTGAATTAATGCCAGTGCTTGCTCTAAATCTTCTGCTTGGGCAAACTGGCGTTCAATTAGTACTTCTAAGTATGGTTTCTCTTCTAGGGCAAATAAAACAGGTGCGGTCAAATTACCGCTTCTGAGGTCAGAACCTGCTGGTTTACCTAAAGTATCTGTAGTACTGGTGAAATCTAAAATGTCATCTACAACTTGAAATGCTAAACCGAGATTCCGCCCGTAGTTATACAAGTGCTGGGCTGTTTCTGGGCTAACATCACTAAGTAATCCTGCAGCTTTGGCACTGTTAGCAATGAGTGAGGCAGTTTTGTAATAGCTCTTTTGTAGGTAAGTTTCTATTGCCAAGCCACTATCAAAGCGGTTCATCCCTTGCTGAATTTCTCCAGTTGCCAAGTCCATAATTACTTCTGAGAGGAGTTTGACTACCTCCAAATTATCTAAGTTAGCCAAATACCAAGATGATTGAGCAAAGAGAAAGTCACCTGCGAGTACCGCAATACGATTGCCAAATAGGCTATGAACAGTCGGTACGCCACGGCGCATTTGTGATTCATCTACCACATCATCATGCACTAGGCTGGCCGTGTGAATCATCTCTGTGATTTCGGCTAGGCGGCGGTGACGCTGGGTGATATCTTCTTCTAACATTGTCGCCCGCGATATCAGCAGGACGATCGCGGGTCTGATGCGCTTTCCCCCAGCTCCGAATAAATGTTCGGCGGCTGCAAAAAGAATGGGGTGGCGATTGCCAACTAGCTGCTTGAGGTTATCGGCTAGTATTTGCAAATCTGCTTCCACAGGGGTAAACAGGGAGGTAGCTGGGGTCATGGATGGCCGGACTCTGGCTTAGGTTACGAAAGTTTACATATCCTACACTCATTTTAAGATAACCCTGTGCCAGCGCAAAGTTTTGCTGAGAGAATCCTTGCTTCTTGGCTGTTATCTGAATTATTGGGAATGACTGATATCTCCCCGCTGTCAAGGCTAACAGGCTATTTTGTTAGTTTTGGCTTTACGCAAAAATTTTTGCAATTTAGCCAGAAATCTGAGAATTCAGACTAATTTTATGAATGAGTGCCACTGAATCTTGAACAAAGACTGAATAGCACTTGTGATTGTCTCCAAAAATGTGATGAATCGCTATCCTATTCATCATCATTTCTCTAATGGTTGATCTAGAGATGGTTCTGTATGGGTAGTTTGTGTTTTTTTAACCAAAAATTGTCTAGTTCTTTCAGTAGCCTAAGTATATATACAAGTATAAGAAAATCATATTTTTTCGCTGGCTAATTCAGTAAGCATAATTTTGTAAATATATCTTTGATTTTTACTATAAATTTATATTTAACATTACCTGTTGTAAGTAATAATAACTACATTGGTAGGATATTGAGCTTTTTTTATGTATGATCAAATGAAACACAAACAATATTTTTAATCAAAGAAAAATTCGTTTCATCCGTGAATTTAGCCTTTCAGAAAATTCAAAATTTAGCCTCAAGATTGGCTTAAAAGTCAGGTTGGTTGTGTTACGCTAAAATGTAGGGATTTTAAATTTTTCAGGTATTGACAATGTACGGGTAAAGCACTTTTGGGTGATATTACCTGGAAGTTGTTTTAAATCCAGAATAGCTAATTGCCAACAAAATAAAACCAAGAGAATTATTTCTTGTAATTTTGTAGTGGCAGATAAACTTCTTGGGATGGAGTTAGGCGGTATCCTTACAGGAGATCGCTTTCGGCTTGCAGCTTGCGCTGATAGTCGTGGTATATCCTACCACAGAAGTATGAAAAACAATAATGCAGACTAAGTAAACTGCTGAGGAGCGCAGTTAATTATGCTATTTTGCAAATTAACTGTTGTGGTATGTGTTGTCTGCAAATAAAGTCAATTAAATAGTTCCGTTGGTTTACCGAAGAGGGTTATAAATCTACGGCAAATTTAGCATAGCAAACTACGGCTATCAAGAATTTTCTTGCATGGTTGAAGTTCTACGTGTTGTATGAAATTGGATATTTTTTGAGAAAAAAGCTGGTAGAACAATGATTTACGCTAATATGCCTATGATGATTTTTATTTTAGCTGCTGGGTATTTATTCACAGTGTATCTATTATTAGCACTAGCAAAGCGCAGCGGTCAAAAATCTGTTTATTATGATTCTCTATCAACAAAGCGTAATAAACATCTACAGGACGTATCCATAACATCACAGGTAACTGAGGTGGTTAATAGTCAATAGTCAAGAAATTTTGATATTTAAGCAAAATGTGACCTTTAATACTTGACTATTGACTCAATAAAAACTTATTAAAGTTGGGATACTACTGTACTATTTAAGTCTACGACTTCGACCATTGGAGTATGACCTAGCCACTGAACTGAGGACTGAGCAAATTGTTGTGGACAACCGCTGACGATAAAGCGAGTTGGTAACGGTGGGTGGGTATTAGTTAAGCCCAGCAACTCTAAATCTTGGTTACAAGCAGCTGTGACATGAACAGCGGGGTCAACTAATTTGACATGAGATGGAAGAAGCGATCGCAATACTGGTGCCAGATGGGGATAATGAGTACAGCCGTATACTAAAGTATCAATTTCTTGCTGAAGTAAAGGCTCTAAATAAGAGCGTGCTACCTCAGTAGTGTAAGGGTCGTGGATGCGATTCTGCTCAATTAACGGGACAAACTCTGGACAGCCAACTTGCCAGACTTGTACTTCTGGGTCAATTTCCAAAATCGCTTGCTTATAAGCATTACTTTTAGCTGTTGCGGGGGTAGCAATTACACCAATGCGCTTACCTTGCTGCACAGCGGCTTTAGCACCTGGGAGAATTACGCCCAAGATGGGGATATTAAATTCTTGGCGGACAATTTCTAAGGCGAGGGCAGAACTGGTGTTACAAGCCATCACCACCATTTTGACTTTCTGCTGCTGCATCCAGCAGAGAATTTCGCGCACAAACTGAAGAATTTCCGCTTGGGAACGGATACCGTAGGGCAGTCTTGCTGTATCACCAAAATAAATAATCGATTCATTTGGTAGTTGGCGGTAAATTTGTCGCAGTACCGTCAGCCCACCCACACCACTGTCAAAAACGCCGATAGGGGCGCGTTGAGGTTCTTTATCAGAAAAATCGTAAAGATTACCTTCAAAAATAGAAGATGAATACACAGGCAGATATTGATTTAGGTTTTGGCATTTAAAATACAGAATTTAGCAGACAATTTGTGAACTGACTACTAAATTCTTTGTGGTTCAGTAGTTCAGCAAATCAAATTCAGGAGTCAGAATAAGTGTCTGTAGAATTAAAGCGGCTTTCCACACAGTAATTAAAAACTTGTACTATATTTTCAGTGTGGCTGTATTCTTACCTTTGACGTAAGTACTTGAGAATACCACGAGCGATCGCCTCTGCCATGCGATTTTGATATTCTGGTGAACCTAATCGAGGATTATCTTCCCGACCAGTCATATAACCTGTTTCTACCAATATCGAAGGCATAGAACTTTTTCTCAACACATAAAACCTTGCTTTGCGTGTGCCGCGGTCTTTAATGGTAGCAATATCTTCAAGAATAGTTTTACGAACTACGTCAGCTAAAGCATAACCACTATCGTAGTAATATACTTCTAACCCATTCACATCAGGGCGACTATCTACGGAATTCGCATGAATACTCACAAATAAACTTGCATTGACACGTTCAGCAATATCTACCCGTCCCTGAAGTTCAACAAAAAAGTCAGCATCTCTGGTGAGAACTGCTTGTACACCATTGCGTTCCAGAATTGCCGCTACCCGTTTACCAATTGGTAAAATCACATCTTTTTCTAATAATCCACCCAAACCAGGAGCGCCAGAATCTTTCCCACCATGTCCAGGGTCAATCACAACTATCAGTTTTCCTCTGGGGACTGGGCGTGTTGCTGGTTGAGGATTACCATTTGGGTCTGGTAATTGACCATTAGTTGAGGTTAGCGGCGGTAAACCGACGGGTGGCGTAATGGCACGAGAGCGTTGTAATTGTACAGCCAACAACTGATTACTAACTTGGTTGACTTCTCCAATTTGGACACCCGCAGCTGGTTGAATCAAAATATTGACAGAATCATCTTGGGGTTGCAAACGTACCCGCAAAATGGGACTATTGGCATTAAAAGCAGGGCCGATAACTCTAGGGGCTAATTGAGAATTGGCGATCGCAATGCGGAATAAACCAGAGGATCTATCCCACCCACCTTTGGCAGATACAGGTCTGTTAGATCTGATTAAAAGTTGAGTACCATTATCAGCTAATTCCACTGCTTGAATGATGGCGGGTGAGTCAGTCGCCTCAGAAACGAGATTTGCATCACTATTACCAGGTAATCTCACAACTCGGTTAGGTATAATTACAAACCCACCAATACTGCTAGTACTTGCCCGCCAGTCAGGACTATTTTTATCCACATACAAAGTCATGCGGACTGTTGGTTGTCTTGTTTGCAACTGCGAAAATTGAATCCGGTTGACACCATAACGGTTCACAGATAAATCTTGTTGCAACAGGCTAGGAGATAAGGATGCACCAGTAATATCGATATTAACTGCACGTTTATCTGAACTCCGATTCACCTGAATTTGCGGACTACCACCATTAGTCCGCACAAAAAAACCATCACCAGTAACTCGAAAACTTTCTAATTGAGTGACAGCGGCGAGGGTGTTACCAAAAGGTCTGGAATGATTTGATGTTACTGGGTCAGGTTTGACCACAGAGTAGATATTTCTGGAAGGAAATTCGGAATTAGCTGTGGTTTCTAAGGTTTGAGGTTCTGATTGGAGTGAAATATCTGCTGATGATGTTATGGGTGTTGCTGTCGGTGTGGGTAGTTGTACCAACCAACGACTACCAGTAGTAGGAATAAATTTTACCCCTTGAGGGTCAATAGTATAACCGGGAGCTAATTCTACGACAATTCTGGCCGTCTGAGGATCAAATTGCCCGACACGAATCGAGCGAACTGCTCCACCTATTGGTTGTGTTAACTGTGGTCTGCCAAAATCTGTATCTGGCAAATCAATGACCAGACGAGTGGGATTGAAAATGAGTTGTGCTTTGGGTTGAACAGTCCCCAAAGTATTAAATTCCAAGCGGTTTTGTTTGGCATCAAAGCGCCAAGACTCCAGTTTCGCTGCTAAAGCAGGCGATGATAGACAGAAGATAGTTCCAATAGTACCGGTTAGTAACCAGTGTAGTTTCACAGTCGTTTCTCCTAATTCGCGTTCATAGAAGCCGTCAATATGTCCACGTATCTATTGGTAAATCCTCACACCGTCACCGCCCAACTTAGTTTTAACTCCAGAAGTCTGCATAGTGGACACTGCTCATCAGAACTTCCGTAGCAGCCAGCAATTTTGTGCTGGCATTCAAGACAATAAATACTTTCAGTCAATATACGTAAAATCAGTATGGATTAGTTTTGAGTTATTTGATGGCTGATAATCAATGTACCCAAAAAGTCCTTGCTACTATCAATAGATTCTGGTAATGGTGGTGACACTTAATTTAGCATTTTGAAAACAATATGATATTTAAATGTATCTACTCATCATAAAAAATTAGTTCTCACTTTTTTGGGTGAGAACTAGAGATTTTTAACCGTGAGATTACGGGAGAATCTTGCTTGAGATCAGCAAGATTACTATTAACCAGATATAGCAATTAATTATTCATCGGAGTAGTTAAGTATATTTACTAAAGTTTGACCATGATTTATCTGCGTCGGAGATACTGGAGTACACCACGGGCGATCGCTTCTGCCATTTGATTTTGATAAGCTGAAGTGCGTAACTTTGCAATGTCCTCTCGGCCAGTTAAGTAACCTGTTTCAACAAGAATCGAAGGCATAGAACTTTTTCGGAGGACGAAAAATCTGGCTCGACGTACACCACGATCCTTGACGTTCAGACTCTGAAGAATGCTGCTATGGACGCTGCGAGCTAGACTCAAACCACTGTCATAGTAGTAAGTTTCTAAACCACTGACATCTGAACGACCGCCACCTAAAGCATTAGCATGGATACTGACAAAAACATCAGCGTTAGCTTTCTCTGCCAATTGCACTCTTCCTGGAAGAGTCACAAAATAGTCAGAACTCCGCGTCATAATTACCTGCACACCATTTTGCTGTAAAATCTCAGCTACCCTTTTACCAATAGGCAGAATAACATCCTTCTCACGCACTCCACCAATTCCAATTGCTCCAGGATCTTTACCGCCATGTCCTGGGTCAATGACAACTACAACTCTCCCTCTGGGGGGGATAGGGCGTGTTCCTGGCTGCGGTATGGAACGGGGTTTTTCATTAGGATCTGGTAATTGACTTTGCCCTGAAGGAAAAGGTAGTGTGCCTGGAAGTGCCACAAGGCGAGAACCTTGTAGTTGTAATGTTACTTGGTCGTCATTTTGGTTAATTTGCCCAATTTGCACTCCAGCCGCAGGTTGAACTAAAATTACCACCGTGTCAGCATCTGGCGTTTGTAGACGTACCCGCAAAATTAGACTATTGGCCTTAAAAGTCGGGCCTTTAATTCGAGGTGCTAATTTAGCATCATTGATGGTGATGCGATACAAACCAGAGGTTCTATCCCATCCACCCATAGCATTTATAGTTTGGTTAGCTCTAATGAGTAGTTGCTTACCATCATCAGACAATTCAACAGCTTGAATTGTGGCTGGTTGGTCACTCACAATTCGGCTACCGGGAGGAGAAAATTCTGGTTGGTTATCAGAAGAGTTATTTCTGGGTAATGTAGCAAACCGATTAGGCAGAACGACCAACCCAGAACCACCACTTCTAGTTGCTCGCCAATCAGGGCTATTTTTATCTACACGCAAGGTCATACGGACTGCGGGTGGACTGGTTTGCAGTTGGGTGAATTCTACACGACTGACACCATGTCTGTTAACGCTGAGGTCTCGCTGTGCCAAATTTGTAGATAAAGTTGCGCCAGATATATCCATAAAAATAGTAGAGCGATCGCGGCTACGATTCACTCTCACTTGGGGATTACCACCATTAGTCCGCACAAAAAAACCATCTCCTGTAACTTGTAAGCTGTCGATTTGAGTTGTGTTTTGTGTGCTACTAACAACTCTCGGTAATGGCGGTCTCGTGTCTGAGTCCAGGGTGGTGACTACGTTGTAAACATTATCTGCGGAAGAGTTGACAGGCTCTAGTCTTGGCCTAGGCAATTGTACTGTCCAGCGACTGGGAGTTATGCCGACAAATTTTATGCCTTGAGGGTCAAGAGTATAACCAGGAGCCAGTTCCACGACAATGCGGGCTGTTTGAGGTTCAAACTGACCAACACGAATAGCCCGAACTGCCCCACCGACAGGTTGTGTTAACTGCGGTCTGCCAAAGGTTGTGTCTGGTAAATCAATAACTAGGCGTGTGGGATTAAAAATTAGTTGTGCTTTGGGTTGAACACCCCCTGAAGTGTTAAATTCCAGGCGGTTTTGCTTGGCATCAAACCGCCAAGATTCTAGTCTGGCCGCCAAAGCTGGCGAGGATAGTAAGCAGATCATCCCAACCGTACCGGGTAGTAACCAGTGTAATTTCACAATCCTTTCTCCTGATTCGCATTCATGGAAGTCAATATCTCAAAAATTTGGGTAAGTTGTTTTTCTGTTACAGAAACTTCGAGATTTGACTTTGGCTTTTTTTGGGTTAAAGAAACAATTAATGGTGTAAATTTTGAACTGCTTACATAGTATGTAATTTTAATATTGCTGTAATCTCCAACGATAAAGCGAATATGAGAGGCAACACAAATATAACTAAAATTGTGTAATTTTAGTCAATTATGGTAATTTTTTGACTTCGTTATAAATTTTATTTTGTGTGTTTTGTTGATGGACAAGCAATTTTCTCAGACACAAATGTCAACTCGTTTTAAAAGATGTTGCAATATTGACAATTACTAGTTTCTAGCGACTATAAACATATTTAAATGAGGATTAGTAATTAGGTAATATTGCTAACAAATTATTTTATCAAAGCTAATAATCAATAATCAAAATGATTGAGAAACAACGATATCAGAAGACGCAGATCAAGAAACAGAAGTTTCCTGTAATGAATGAAGGGATTGGAGACCAAGAAAGCACGAAGTAGATAATTTTATTTCAACCTAGTTTCTGCCTCGTCCCCAATCCCTCCGTTTTAATCTTTAATTAATTGCTCAGATTCAGTTGCCACTTTGCTGGAATCGGGAAATACGAAACGTAACAAAGGCGGAGCTAAAAAAGTTGTGAGGATAACCATCATAATAATTGCTGCCCCCAATGGTTTTGAGAGAGCGCCACTAGCAGCGCCAACACCAGCAAATACTAATCCGACTTCACCACGAGGAATCATACCCACACCGATCGCTAAACGATTGATTTGGGGTTGACCAAAGACACTCAAACCTGTAATAACTTTACCAAGAATGGCTACTGTAATCAGGAAAATAGCCATAATTAAGCCTTCGCGGTTGCTGGGGATGGCTGGGTTTAGCACTCCCAAATCAGTTTTTGCACCAACTGCAACAAAGAAAATTGGCACCATCAAATCAGCTACAGGAATCACTTGCTTTTGTAGTTCTTTACGCTTATCAGTTTCTTCGAGGACTAAACCAGCGGCAAAAGCGCCCAAAATTGCTTCTAATTGAATGATGGCAGCCAGATATGCCATCGCAAAGGCAAAAATAAAGGCGGGAATGACTAATTCACCGCGAGTCTTGAGTTGATTAGCGATCGCCACAAATGCTTGATTGAAAACATTACCCAGAACGATCGCACCTAATAGAAATGCTGTAGCACAAATAATGAGGTAAATGACTTTACCTACATCCACTGCACCATCTTTGGCCAGGCTGGCAACTACTGCTAAGACAATAATTCCCAGTACGTCATCAATCACCGCCGCACCGAGAATAATTTGCCCTTCTTTAGAATTGAGTTTACCAATTTCTGACAAAACTTTAGAGGTAATTCCAATACTTGTAGCTGTCAAAGCTGCACCTGCAAAAATTGCTGGTACAGCACCAATACCAAATAAAGTCATCAAACCTACAGTCCCAGCAGCAAAAGGTACTACCACACCTACCACTGCCACAATAGTTGCTTGGATACCCACTGCCATTAGGTCTTTTAAGTTAGACTCCAAGCCAATTTCAAACAGCAAGATAATTACACCCAATTCTGATAACACAGAAATAACTTCTGATTGGGCGGCAAATACCTGGGGTGCTGCTTCTGGAGTCAGACCAGCAGTAGTTTGCAGAAAGGCCATGATTAAAGAGTTAGAACTGTCTGTGCCACCTTCGGGAAACACCAACAGGTGCAGAACCGAAACACCTACAACTACACCGCCGACAAGTTCGCCTAAGACAGGTGGTAAACCGATGCGGTTGGATAACTCCCCACCAACTTTGCTGGCGAAGTAAATTACCACTAAACTCAGCAGCACAGCCGCTACTACCATAGAACTGTCTGCGGCTTCTGTTGTGCTGGCCAGCAGAGGAAAAGAAAAGTTAATTGCATCTAAAAACTGCATGGTTTCCGCGAAAATCCTTCTCTTTATTTTTACTCTTTTCTGAACAGAGGCTTGTGGTTAACTTGAGAAAGGATTAGCAATACTTGGGGATAAATTAAAGATGAGGACGGCGCAGCAAAGTTTTGTAGAACCACATTGTACTAAGTAGAACTAATAGTAAATTGTAAATATACTGTATCCACAATGGTGCTAATAAAATTAAAGGACGGCCAGCAAAAATAAAAAAGAAATTAAATATCCCAAAGGTAAAAATAGTAAAAATTCGATGGCGGATTATATCTGAAGACAAATAGAGATTGTGGCGACGACTGTAAATTTTTGCTTGTTTTTCCGCCAAGCGTCCTAAAATATAGGAGATCGCTGTAAATCCTCCCAATACCATTGGCACAGTAATTAATTTGGGTAAATCAATTTGGTGTCCGAACAAATAAAGTCCAGGACTCAATATTGTTCCCATCTGGTGAGATTGCCGTACCCAAGCTCCAGAAAAGTAATACTCCCAATTGCCTGCATAAAGGTAGTAATCAACAAAGAAACCAATTACTAAACCGCCGTAACCGTAACGCACAAAAGATTCTGCTGGCTTTTTTAAGCTTTCCCAATATGCGCTTTCTGCGTCAATATCAATACAAAAGTTTTGACAGGCAACACAGGTAATTTGTTCTTTACCCTCTGGCAAAACAATGCGGCACATCGACTTGCTCATATTAGCCTGGCTGCTGAATAATCCACTAGGTTGACTATAAATTTTTTCTACTGGAGCCATTGGGCAGAAATAATTACACCATGTCTTCCCGCTATAGAGATAACCAACAGTCATAGCCAAAGCAATAGTCAGCAACAACCATAATGCCAAAAATAGGCGATCGGCATCAAAAAATAAAATCCGGCCACATAGTCCAATAAATAACCATCCAAACTGTAGGTAAGCATAATTTTTGCCCAACCAGGATTTTGGACTGACTTTTGCTAACTTGTAGTGTAATTTTCCGGCTTTTGCTTTCTGCCATTGAGATTGACGCTGCCAACCCAAGGCACGGGGAATCTGCGATAGAAATGAGAGGGGGCAAATGCGTCGCCACAGTTCATGTCCGAAAACAAGTAAAATAAAAATTGTCGCAGGTACAATTACTCCCCACATTAAAGTTGTTCCCAGAAAATAAGATTGTCCTGAGAAGCATTTACCCTGTACGTGAATACAGCTATTAGCAAATTGCTGTGGGATGGAAGCCTGATTTAGTTTAGTCAGTGCTGGAGTCCAGGGGTCGTATAACAGCGAAGCAATGATTACGAGCCATGCGAAAGTTAACAGACAACGCACCCAGTGCATCCAACGTTCAGGTATGCGGAAGAGCATTGATCTATTCCACTCAATAGTATTTTGTTAATCCAGAATTTTGAGCAAATTATCCTGAGAGGCTATTTATAAAGTAAATCTAAAAGCGAAAAGAAAAGAGTTATGACAACGATAAGATACATTAAACGTAGTGTATTTACATAGTTAGGTATGGCGCGAAAGTCTTACCCCACAGACTTAACAGATATGGAGTGGGAAATCCTAGCCCCCTTGATTCCACCAGCGAAAGAAGGAGGACACCCGCGCACAACTGATATGCGGGAGGTATGCAACGCTATCTACTATCACCTGAAGACAGGATGCCAATGGAATATGCTTCCGGGAGACTTCCCGCCCAGCTCAACTGTATACAACTACTACCGCAAATGGCAGCGCAAAGGGGTATGGGAAAAATTAAACCATTCATTACGCGGTCAGGTTCGCTTAAAATTAGGTAAATCAACACAACCCAGCGCCCTCGCCGCAGACAGTCAGTCAGTTAAAACTGACCAAAAAAGGGGGATGTGTACGGTTTTGATGGCGGTAAAAAGGTAAAAGGGCGAAAGCGACAGACTTTGGTTGATAGCCTGGGATTATTGTTGAAAGTGGTTGTAAGTGAAGCAAATGCCCCAGAGCGAGTGCTTGCTGCCTATGCTTTGATGGAATTGTTAGAGGAGCGTCCTGAATTACTTGAGAAAGTTGAAGTTTTATGGGTTGATTCCGGTTATGACGGTGATAAGTTTGCTCTTTGTGTTTGGTTGATGATCCAAGCTCATGTTGAAGTCATACGGCGTACCGAGTCAGAATTTCAGGTTTTACCGAAACGTTGGGTAGTCGAAAGAACATTTGGGTGGTTTAACCAATATCATCGTCTCAGCAAAGATTATGAGCGCCTACCCGAAATGAGTGAAGCTGCTATATATGCTGTTATGACTCGGATTATGTTGCGTCGTCTTGTCGTCTAAAGATTTACTTTATAAATAGTCTCTGATGCTCTGTGGTAAATCCAACTGAAAATTTTTTATTATAGTTGCGCTTATTATGCAACTTAGCTAAATCAGAGAATAATCGTGTATTTACTTAAATCTTTAAACTTTCTTAGTTAATTCGTAGTTCAAAATACTCAATTAACACTTTTTTGTGAACGCCTAAGAGCATTCATAACAGATGCAGGTGAATGAGGTAAAAATGAGAACAGAGTTATATACCAAGAGTTTTTCAACCTTGTTCCCCATTCCCTGCTGTAAGTTTACGTTTCGTTGGTTGTGAGTTTGATGAGGTGTTGCCAATGAACTTCTGAGACAGGGACAACAGATAACCTGGGGAGCCGCAATAAATCAAAGCCGGAAAATTGGTCTTCTTGCTTAATTTGGGCTAGGGTAACAGGCTGAGAGACTGAACGGACTGCTTGCACCTTGACAACTACTAGCTTGGCATCATTGAGGGCAGGATCTGGGTAAGGCTGAGTGACTATCTCGGCTAAACCTGTGATTTGTCGTTCTTTGCCAGTGTGATAAATCCAAGCTAAATCACCAGGAAGCATTGTGCGGATATGCTTGAGGGCGAGAGCATTTGTCACTCCATCCCACACTGTACTACTATCTCGTTCTAAATCCGCGTAAGAGTATTTATCCGGTTCAGTTTTCAGCAGCCAATACGCCATGACAAAATCTCCAGAAAATTTTGCTGTGATTTTTTAGTTTCCAAAAATGTAACAATACCTGTTTTTGACTACAGTAATGTCAAAGTAAGAACATACAAATCGTATCGAGCGAACTAACTGTTAACTATTAATGCTTAACAGTTAACGAATGATTGCTGGATGCAGTTTACTTATTAGCATCTGTATATATTTTTCAGAGGAGTGCAAGTTTATGTCTAGAGCCGCTTTGTCTGGTTCTCAGTTTCGTGCTGCAAAGTTGTGGAAATCTCTACCCTTAGCTTTGCTGTTATTCGTCACGCTGGTGCTACCCGCATCCGCCCAGGAAAAAGAAAAGTTATGGCGGACTCTGACGGTGAGTGGACGGGGGATGGAATCAGTTCCTACTACTTTGTCACTAGTGAATTTAGGGGTGGAAATTCAAGGTAAAACGGCCCAAGAAGTACAGCAAGAAGCTGCTAAGAAGTCATCGGCTGTGGTTGCTTTGCTCAAAAGCCGCAATGTCGAAAAACTAGAAACTACAGGTATTCGCCTCAACCCTGTTTACAGTTACACCAATAATGTGCAACGAATTACTGGTTATTCTGCTAGTAATACTGTGAGTTTTCGCATCGCCACCGAAAAAGCTGGGACATTGTTAGACGATGCGGTGAAAGCTGGGGCAACGCAAATTAACGGTGTTAGTTTTATTGCTAGTGATGAAGCGATCGCTGCTGCTCGTCAAGTAGCATTAAAAGAAGCAACTCAAGATGCTCAACAGCAAGCTGACGCTGTTTTCAGTGCTTTAGGTCTGAAATCTAAAGAAATAGTCACTATTCAAGTTAATAACGCCAGCGCCCCCCCACCACCTGTATTTTTACGCGCCCAGGCAGCAAAAGTTGCTGATGAAGTTTCTACGCCTGTAGTTGGTGGCGAACAGGAAATAGAAGCATCGGTGACGTTGCAAATTAGTTATTAATTGTCATTTGTCCTCTCTTACAAAGTTCTGAGAGGAGGAAGCCTCCGCTCAGACTTTGCGCTTAGTAATTTGTCCTTTGTACTGACAAATGACCAATTAAAAATTCTCTGGAGACATATCGTTCATACTGCCTTCGCTATCTTGCTTAGAACCTAATAAATCTAGCTGATCTACGAGAATAACTGGTGAAGAACGGCTGGCTCCTGTTTGGCGATCGTTCCAGGTGTCAAACTTTAAAGAACCTTTAACAGCAATTTGTTTCCCTTTTCGTACATAAGTACCAGCAATTTCGGCCGTCTTGCCCCATAATTCTAAATTGAACCAATCAGGCTCATCACTGTTACGTGTTCTTCTGTTTACTGCCAGTGTTAATCTACACTTAACCTTACCAGAATCAAAATACTTCATGTCTGGGTCGCCACCTACACGACCGATGAGGTGAACTATATTAATAGTCATTTGCTTTACCTTTTAGTACTAACGTACTCATGTATCTTGATTCCCATAATAGCCAATTATGAACTTACTGAAAATGTGTTAAAAAGTTAACAACCTTGCAAGGTATATAAATTTGAGCTATTACTTGGGGAAAACTAAAAAACTGTACGGATATACTGAGTTGGTCTGAGAATATCGAAAACGTGAATGTCTCAATTTTAGTAAGTATGGTCAAAACTAAATCAAAAAATGGCCAACTTTACTAGACTGA
The DNA here is from genome assembly GCF_000316625.1 of Nostoc sp. PCC 7107. Classification (GTDB taxonomy): domain Bacteria; phylum Cyanobacteriota; class Cyanobacteriia; order Cyanobacteriales; family Nostocaceae; genus Nostoc_B. Next base: position 1,800,187 of record NC_019676.1, read on the forward strand.
TGATCAAAAACGTAATAGAATCCAGCACGATTCAATCTAACATTTTTTTATAGTCAAAAATTATTGCAAATAGGGGGCGTAGAGAAGCGTGGGGCTGTTTAGGAACTTTCGCTCATCATGGGATATGGGTATCGACCTTGGTACTGCTAATACCCTTGTTTATGTATCTGGTAAAGGCATTGTACTGCAAGAACCTTCTGTAGTGGCGATCGATCAAATCGAAAAGGTGGCGCTGGCAGTAGGTGAAGATGCCAAAAAAATGCTTGGTCGCACACCGGAAAACGTGATTGCCTTGCGCCCCTTGCGCGATGGGGTAATCGCTGATTTTGATACAGCCGAGTTAATGCTTAAAAGCTTTATTCAGCGAGTTAACGAGGGGCGATCGCTAATTTTACCTCGGATTGTCATTGGCATTCCCAGTGGTGTTACCGGAGTAGAAAGACGGGCAGTTATGGATGCCGCAGTTCAAGCTGGCGCTAGAGAAGTATATTTAATCGATGAGCCAGTAGCAGCAGCCATTGGAGCCGGGCTACCAGTTGCCGAACCCACTGGTAACATGATTATCGATATTGGTGGTGGCACAACAGAAGTTGCTGTGTTGAGCCTTCAGGGTACTGTTATAAGTGAATCAGTCCGCATTGCCGGAGATGAACTCACTGAATCTATTACCCAATACATGAAGAAAGTTCATAACTTGGTCATTGGTGAACGGACTGCGGAAGATATCAAAATTCGTCTTGGTTCAGCCTATCCCACCAACGAAGACAATGAAACCATGATGGAAGTTAGAGGTTTACACTTACTGTCTGGTTTACCGCGAACTGTCACCATCAAAAGCCCAGAAATCCGTGAAAGTATGTTGGAACCGTTATCGATCATTGTCGAAGCGGTGAAGCGGACACTAGAACGAACCCCACCAGAACTAGCATCTGACATCATTGATCGTGGTATTATGCTGGCTGGCGGTGGGGCTTTGCTCAAAGGCATAGACACCCTGATCAGTCATGAAACGGGAATTGTAACTCACATTGCGGCTGATCCTCTCTGCTGTGTTGTGCTGGGAACAGGTCGTGTATTAGAGAACTTTAAACAGTTAGAAAGAGTCTTCAGCGCCCGTTCTCGAAATATGTAGGAAAAAATATGGGATATTGGGTTCTATTTGCCTTGGATTTGGGTTTCATATAAATAGAATCCGATATCTAGTAAAATAGAGAAACAGGTATAAATGGTTACTGTACGTCGTTGGTGGGGTAGTAAAGGGTTACAGATTGCTTCGCTGGCCTTTGTACTAGGTGGTGCTTGGATATTACGACAGACTCAAGGAGCAATGCTGCTGGAAGTTTACCAAGTGGTGACGCATCCTTTACAGATTTTGCAACCTGGGCAAACTCCCGCAGAACGTTTGGAGGAACGCCTCAAAGATGCCCAGTTTATGGAAATGCAAACGCGCATCCAAGAACTGGAAAGCCAAAATCAACAGTTACAGCATCTATTAGGTTATGTGCAGACTGAGCCACCTGCATCACGCCCCTTGCCAGCGCGTGTAGTAGGGCGTAGTGCAGATCATTGGTGGCAACAAGTTACGCTGAATCGCGGCTCAAATTCTGGCATTCAAGAAGGGTTTATTGTCAAGGCAGAAGGTGGATTAGTTGGTTTAGTAGACACTGTCACTCCTAACACTAGCCGCGTTTTACTCATTAGTGACCTGAAAAGTCAAGTGGGTGTGACTATTAGCCGCACCTCCGCTAAGGGAGTTTTGCGGGGCGATTCTTCAGCAGAAGCCGTGTTGGAATTTTACGAAAAAGTTCCGAATGTCAAGGTAGGAGATTTAGTTTCCACTTCAACTTACAGTCAAAAATTCCCATCTGGTTTGGCAGTAGGGCGAATTAAATCTTTAGATTTAAAGAAACTGCCGGCATCAGTGGCGAAGGTTGAACTTTTCCCACCAATTAGGTCATTAGATTGGGTTGCTGTGTATCCAAAATTGACAACCCAACAACCAGAAAAACCACAGTCGGAACAGCAATAACAGGCAAATTAACAACTGCAAAAATCAAAATAATGAAGATACCTTCATTTAACGGTCGTAGACAGAAAAAGCCCAAGGCTGCGGAGCGAAAATCTAAAGCTTATCGCAAACCGATCGCCCGTTGGCATCCGCGTGCAGTTCAACTGTTAGATTTGTCTATCACAGTTGGGTCTGTGCTGTTATGTTTGCTGTTGTTGCCAACGCGCTTTCCTGGCACAGAATTGTTGGGCATTGGGCCGAATTGGCTGTTAATTTGGGTAGTGGCGTGGAGTGTAAAACGCTCTGTGTGGGAAGGAGCAGTAGCAGGTATCGTTTTAGGGCTACTGCAAGATGCTATGACATCACCAGACCCAACTCATGCTTTAACTTTGGGTTTAGTGGGACTGCTGACTGGATTAGTTCAGAAGCAGCGATTTATTCAGGAAGACTTTATTTCTATCGCTTTAATTGTCTTTATCATGGCAATTTTGGCAGAATCAATTTTTGGTTTGCAATTGAGTTTGACTGGCGATCGCAAAGTAGAATACATCTGGGCTTATTACCAACGGGTTGCCCTAGCCTCAGCCATTCTCAGTAGTCTTTGGGCTCCTATAGTTTACTATCCCCTAAATCTTTGGTGGCAAAAGCGCAAAGCGATCGAGCAATAGTTACAGAGGAAATAATTTTGAGTTTAAATTTGGGAGTGAGGAATTATGGGTATATAGCCTAAATTCTCACTCTTTTTAGTTGATGTCATTAGTCAATAATTTCGGTGCAATAGTATTTAAGTATGCACCCCGACAGCGAACAGTAGCTCTGGGATATTACTGTTGAGGTATCAACCCAAGTCGGTGACGTGCAGAATATTAAAATTCTTGCCCAAAATTTATGGATAATTCCCCAGTTGTTGCTCAGGTAGATACATCACTAAATTACACTCAAAAAGATGGGTTGATAGTGCGATCTCCTTTGGTATTTAATTCTCAAACGCAGAACAGTATGAGCAGTGAAGCTGACTTTGACTCCCGGATGATGCAGCGATGCTTGGAACTTGCCCGCCGTGCTTTGGGGCGCACTTCGCCTAATCCGCTGGTGGGGGCGGTTGTAGTCAAAGATGGCGAGATTGTGGGCGAAGGGTTTCATCCCCGTGCGGGTGAACCTCATGCCGAAGTTTTTGCTTTGAGAGCAGCAGGTGTTGGCGCTCGTGGTGCTACAGTTTATGTCAACCTGGAACCTTGTAACCACTATGGGCGTACTCCTCCTTGTTCAGAAGGGTTGATAGAGGCTGGTGTGGCTAAGGTGGTAGTGGGTATGGTTGATCCTAACCCTTTGGTGGCTGGAGGTGGAATTGCTCGTTTACGTGCTGCTGGTGTAGAGGTGTTAGTTGGGGTAGAGAATGAAGCCTGTCAGCAGCTAAATGAAGCTTTTGTGCATCGCATTTTATATAAAAAACCTTTTGGCATTTTGAAATATGCCATGACTTTAGATGGCAAAATTGCCACGACTGCTGGTCATAGTGCGTGGGTGACAAATCAAGCCGCCCGCAGTGAAGTACATCAACTACGGGCGGCTTGTGATGCCATTATTGTGGGTGGTAATACAGTCCGACAAGACAATCCTTTTTTAACTAGCCATCAGGTGGGGGCGCATAATCCTTTACGGGTGGTGATGAGTCGTCAATTCAATTTGCCCGAAAACGCCCGTTTGTGGGATACCCAAGAAGCGCCAACGCTGGTGTTAACTGAAGTTGGAGCCGACCCTGATTTACAAAAAATGTTGCTTAAACACGGCGTGGAGGTTGTGGAATTACCAGCGCTGACACCTGAACAAGCCATGATTCATTTATATGAACGGGGTTTTTGCAGTGTTTTGTGGGAGTGTGGCGGTAATTTAGCTGCAAGTGCGATCGCTCAAGGAGCCGTACAAAAAGTTATGGCCTTTATTGCTCCTAAAATTATTGGCGGTAGTCATGCGCCTACACCTGTAGGTGATTTAGGTTTGACTACCATGACGGAAGCATTGCCCTTAGAACGTGTTCTTTGGCGTGTGGTTGGTTCCGATTGCTTAGTGGAAGGTTATTTGCCTCAATAGTCAATAGTCAATGGTTTTGACCATTGACTATTGACTGTGCCAATTTTAGATTTTAGATTGCCGATTTTAGATTTTTTTGGTTCATGCCCCGTCTCTAGTGGAGCCACTCTCGTGGGCGGGTTTCCCGACTTGAGAGAAGTGGCGTGGCAGAACAAATTCAAAATCAAAAATTTAAAATCCGACGCTCGAAGACTCGCTAACGCTACGCTATCAAGCCCCACACTTTTGTGGTTGGGGTCAATCCAAAATCCAAAATCCAAAATTCTTTGATTTCTTAGTAGTGTCGATCATAAGCAATATCACGTATCAGACTTAGCCGGGATTGAATATAGTCGCCAAGAGAATCAATCTCATGGGAATCCAAGAAAACTTGTGTTGTGGTTTGTTTTACCAACCATTGCACCAAGCTAGAATCATCCAGCTGTAAGAGGGTCATGGTTTGGGCAGTTTCAACCACAGACCAAAGCTGACGCAGAATATTAGGAGTCATCAGACCTCATTGAAGATTAGCCTAGCTGTTTTTAGATTACACAATTTTGGCAGTAACTTATGGCATGAATGTACAAGCTGAGATAAGTATTATTAAAAAATTAATAATGTGATTTATAACTTTATGAATTTTCAGAAATGAACTATTGAATTTATTTGTTAATAAAAATTCACTAATACTAGGTTTGTATCTTCATAATAATTCATTAATGCCATCTACCCCAAGAAATATCTTAATTATTTATAATTTAAAAATGTATTTAATGAACAAAAATAGTTACCAATCCAGATAAATAATCATAATTTTTGTTGAGTAAAAGGGAGATGAAGAGACTGGAGACTAGAGGCTAGTCTCTCATTGATTCTGAATTTATGAAACATATTTGAGTTGTAATGGCTGATCCCAACAATAAATATGTTTACTTACCAATTGACAAATTATTATTCTTCATACTCTACCCAACTATTAGGCGTTTCAGAAACATGAACTTTTAATTGTACATTTGGCGGTAATCGCTTCTTAGTTTCATCGTAAATGTACTTAGCAATCATTTCAGCAGTAGTCTCATATTCAGGAGGCATAACTTCATTTAAAATGCAGTGGTCAAGTCCTCCTTTCGTAGCATCTTGTTTTGCCCAACGTAAAGTTCTAAAATCAGCTACCATAACTGGATGTGAACAAAATTGTGAAGAATGCAGTTGTGTTGAGATGGCTTCGATGCGGACTTCGTAATTATGCCCGTGCATCCGACCACAGGGGCCATCGTAATCTTTGATGTAGTGAGCGCTATTAAAAGAAAATTCTGTTACTACTTTCCATTTGGGCATTTTAATATTACCTCGTAGTCAATTTAGAGATAAATACTGATCTCTTCTGATTACCTTGGTTAATAAATCAGATTTTTATAGTATTGCTTATACCAGTTTAAAAAAAGAATATGAAAAATACAGGTTTAGCTTTGCATTTTAAAGAATTTATCAGGCTTTGCAACTAGGCGATCGCTCTAGCCGTGTTTAGGATTAACAATAGTGCCTGCGGAGTTTGTGGTAAAGCTAGAATTGCAGCTTTACAGTTGCGGGGGTATTCCAAAATTACTTCTGATTTAACCGTTAAGTCTGAGGTTATTTACAGCTTATCTGGGCAGTTGCGATCGCATCAAGATATCTTCAGCACAACTGGCGGGTTACACGCGGCGGTATTTGATGCTGAAGGAACAATGTTGAACTTGCAAGAAGATGTTGGCCGTTACAATGCGTTAGATAAGTTGATTGGTGAGGCTGTACTGAGTGAAGAGTTACCATTCAATCATTATATTGTCATGGTGAGTGGGCGTTTTAGTTTTGAGCTACTGCAAAAATCTTTAGCTGCGGGAGTGCCAATTGTTTTTTCTGTGTCTGCGCCTAGGAGTTTGGCGGTATCTGTAGCTCAAGAATTTGGTATTACTTTAGTAGGATTTTTACGAGGGACACGCTTCAATATTTATACTGGATGGCAGAGAATAATTACAGCATGATATGCTCTTAAAAATCACACTCTTTACTTGATTTTTACGTAATCTTGTTAGAAAAACTAGGATATTTAAATATGAACACGCTTGGTCAAAAGCATAAAGTTAGCTTTACTGTAAATGCGTGCGTTGTTGATACCCCATTCATCGATAAAATACTCCGGAGTATGATGCGTTCTCTGGATTATCCTTTTTGCGAAAGGCTGGTAGCGCTAGATCCTGGTAAGCCATCTGGTAAATACCTAGAACGTCAAACAGGGCAAATAGACGAGTTAAGAACGAAATTAGAGCAACTGCGAACAGAGGGTATTATTAATCGAGTAGATGAAATACTTTGGGATGAAAACTCTCAAAAGTCAGTATTAAAAAAATATTTTGGACGTGATGATATAGATGTCAAGGATTTTGATGGAGCGCCAATTTACCAATATCTTTTTGCTTTGGAACAGTGTACTGCTGATTATATTCTGCATGTAGATTCCGATGTGCTTTTTTGCCAGGATGCAGCAAGAAAGTCTTGGATTGATGAAGCAATTGAAATGTTACAGGCCAACCCATCTGTAGTGATTGCTACTTGCGAAGGCGGCCCTCCACAAGCTCAAAATTTTATAGAAAAATTAATTGGTCGTCCTCTAAAATCTAAACAGCAGCAATTATGGAATAAAGCTCGTAACGTTTCTACACGATATTTTCTCTTAGACCGCCAGCGGCTAGAAAAGAGTGTGTTACCCCTAGTACAGAAGGATACTGGAGAGCCATTAGAGAATTCATTTACACATACTTTTAAAGTTAAAGGTTTTGAACGTTGGTCGATGTGTACTGGTACTTGGGCAATACATCCAGTAGAGCATGGTGAAAATTTTATTCAACATTTAGATGATTTAATTTGGGCTGTAGAAAACAACGTTTATCCTTTAAAACGCAGTGGTAAACGATGGAATATGCACACCGATGGAGATGATATTAAACCTTGGCTGAATGCTATTCATCAAGCTAAGTCTGCCATATCTTAAATTTTGAAATCATACAAGTGGTGGATATGGGTGAGAGTATATTTCTGATAACTCTTGCCCAAACTTGGATTTTTGATCTTAATGTCTGATCAATGTCTAGAGAAATGATTTGCTAAGAGATTTGTAACATCAATTAGCTATAGGAAATGGTTTTGCGATATACTAAGGTATTAGTGGCGATCGCCACAGCTAATTTAGAAAGTTTAGTAAATTTCTATACTCAAGTTTTAAGTGAAAAGCCTATTACTCTGATTCCCAATGTTTATGCAGAGTTTCAATTGATGGGTTTGCGATTGGGGATTTTTCAACCGAAACAAAGTCACGAGTTAGAATTTGAAAACTCAACTAAAAGTAAAATAAGTTTGTGCTTGGAGGTGAGTAATTTAGAAGCGGCGATCGCTCATCTCACAAATTTAGGTTATCCTCCACCTGGCGAAATCTCCATCGCTTCCCACGGACGAGAAATTTATGCCTACGATCCTGATGGTAATCGTCTAATTCTGCATCAAGCTAAATAAGTGCTGAGTGCTGAGATAATGATTACTTTTTCTTTGTCAAAGGACAAAATTTCATACTTCACACTTCATACTTCATACTTTTTATGGCTATCACAAACAACTATAAATTAAACCTGATCCAATGGTATCCGGGTCATATTGCCAAGGCGGAAAAGAATCTCAAAGAACAGCTAAAAATGGTAGATGTAGTATTAGAGGTGCGAGATACGCGGATTCCTTTGGCGACGCACCACCCGCAAATCGGTGAATGGGTGGGAAATAAAACGCGGATTTTAGTATTGAACCGCTTAGATATGATTACACCCCAAGTGCGATCTCTTTGGACAGATTGGTTTAGAAATCAAGGGGAAATGCCTTATTTTACCAATGCTCAACAAGGTCAAGGTGTAACGGCTATTGCGAAAGCCGCCCAAGCTGCGGGAGTCGAACTGAATAAGAAAAGATGCGATCGCGGAATGTTACCTCGTCCTGTCCGGGCGGTGGTGATTGGTTTTCCTAACGTTGGCAAATCAGCTTTAATTAATCGCCTTTTGGGACGGCGCGTGGTTGAAAGTGCAGCACGTCCAGGGGTAACACGTAGCTTACGGTGGGTACGGATATCTGACCAGTTACAATTACTCGATGCTCCTGGTGTCATTCCTTCTCGCTTAGACAACCAAGACGCAGCTTTGAAATTAGCAATTTGCGATGACATTGGTCAAGCATCTTATGATAATCAACTCGTAGCATCCGCATTAGTCGATTTTTTAAACGAAATTCACATTACTGCAAATCATTTGTTACCAGAATCACCGCTACAATCACGTTATGGACTCGACTCCTCACCCTACACAGGAGAATCTTATTTAGAAGCTTTAGCAGAACATCGCTATAACGGAGATGTGGAACGTGCCGCGAGACAACTTTTCACAGATTATCGCAAGGGTTTATTAGGAACAATTCCTTTAGAATTACCACCTAACTTATAAGCAGACATTCCCGGCATTTTTTGAGCGATCGCTATTCACACATCTTGTTAAAATAGCAGCTACATAAACAAAGCGCTCAAAAGGCTTGATTTTACGTTAGTTAACACAGGCGGACTTCTTTTGTTTAGCCGCGAATTCCATTCGTCAGTGCTGGGTGCAAGATATAAGTTCACTTACTTTATGCACACTTTACATGAATGCGATCGCTTTTTGGGTACTTTTTACCACTACTCAGCAGATAATTAAAATACCAAAGTTAGTGGTGGGTTTTCATATACAAGCGATGTCTCCAACGGGCTTTGCCTCCACACAATACATAAATCCTATTTAATTTACTGTAAATAGTTGTCGGAATGTCATTATCAGTGTCATAAAGATAAGGTAAAGGATTTATCCTGGGTATCCTTTATGTTAGAGATGCTTCCCTAGCTTCCAGGATAAATAAATCATACTCATGACTGAACTCACACTGCGCCTACAACAGGGAGAAACAGAAACAACGGTAACAGTGAATCAAGATGAATTCACTATTGGTCGTTTACCAGAATGTGACCTGTACTTACCTTTTGGTGGAGTTTCCCGCAAACATGCACTGTTACGAAAAAAAGCTAATGGTGCGTGGGCTATTGAGGATTTAGGCAGTAAAAATGGTACGCAAGTAAATCAAAGTTTTGTAACCGCAACGCGAGATTTACAGCACGGCGATATTATCTGGTTAGGAAATGTCAGCTTAGTAGTATTGTTGGTAAATCCGGCAATGCAGGTGAAAACTCAACACGCAGAAGTTTCTGATAGCGCGGAACAAAGAACAATTTTACGTAACGTTGAACAGTTGCAACAGCAGTGGATAGCAGCTGACAGTCACGATGATGACATTACTACTAAAAATAAAAGCATTGCCCGCCTCAAAGACTTAGTAGATATTGCGAAAAATTTGTGTGCGGCCGCATCGATAGAAGAGATTTTTTCTCAAGTACAACAAGTAGTTTTTCGTTATCTCGACAGTATTGACCGCTTGGCTTTATTAATTGATGTGAATGGGTGCAATCATTTAGAGTTAGTCAATGCTGGGACAAGAAATGCTGCTGAGAAAAAATATTTAGCAGCTGATGGTAGTTGGATTAGTCGCAGTATTTGTCAAAAAGTATTTGAAGAAAAAGTGGCAATTCAAACTGCTGATACTCACAAAGATGAAAGATTTTCTGGGGAACATAGTATTTTAGTCAAAGGTATTCGCAGTGCAATGGCTGTACCTTTGTGGGATGAAAATAAAGTAGTTGGCGTTCTTTATGCAGATGCCCATCTTTCTTCTTATCATTGGGCAGATGATGGTGAAGAAGAACTCAGCTTTTTTTCGGCTTTAGCAAATTTGGTTGCTTCTAGTGTGCAGCGTTGGTTATTAGTAGAAAAACTCAAAACAGAAGAAGTAATTCGTCATCGGCTAGAACGTTATCATTCTCCCGCAGTTGTGCAGCAGTTAATTTCTGTGGGTGGCTTACCAGATGGGCGTTTACCAACAACTGAAAGTGAGATTAGTATTGTATTTGCAGATTTAGTTGGTTTTACGGCACTTTCGGAGAGATTAACACCAAAAGCGATCGCCCAATTATTAAATAATTTATTTGAAGAAATGCTGCAAGAAGTATTTGGCTACGGTGGCACTTTAGATAAATATATTGGCGATTGTATTATGGCATTTTTTGGCGCTCCCGAACCGCTAGTAGATCATGCAGACCGCGCCACCGCCGCCGCCAAAGGAATGCTCACACGTCTGCAACATCTGAACGCCAAAGGTTTTTGGGAAGAACCTCTACAATTACGCATTGCAATTAATAGTGGTAAGGCTGTCGTTGGTGATGTTGGCAGTTCGCAACGGGTAGACTACACCGCATTGGGCGCTACGATTAACTTAGCAGCGCGGATGGAAGCTGTTTGTCCTCCTGGTGAATGTGTAATTAGTGAAGCTACTTATCAGATACTGACTGACTCCTCAGATTTTCAAGAAATGGGAGATCATCGGTTTAAAGGTATTGATAGGTTAGTGAAGATTTATCAAACAAATATGAGTTAATATTATTGGCTTAAAATTTCATTTTTATATCGGTTTTCTCATAATAAAATGCTGAGTATAAACATAATAAATTATTTATGAACAACAAGATACCCGATTTCTTGAAAAAGTCGAATATCTGATTGTTCGATAGTTATCAACTAAATATCAGTTTTTATTTTAAATGTTGATTATTACAATATTCTAGAGTTTCTTTAACAGCAGTAACTTCTACTATAACTGGTTGATCTTTTGTTCCGTTGATGAGAAATTCACTAGCACCAACATGAGGCTTTTTTAAATTTCCCCAATCGTATGTATAACCTAACCCAGTCCAAGGATAATATTCTTTGTCTTTATTCTCGAAAGAGTTCTGATAGATATTATGCAGAGTTAAATTACTTTTAGGTACAGGAACAGGTAAAACATTACAACTAGAATCATTTATTTCTGGGTCAATACATGGTCTACTTAAGTCTTCGGCTTTCACCCACATTTCCACAAAGTGGGTTTTATTTGCATATTTATTTAAAACTAAGCCTAAATACTGCTGTAATCTCAACGCCAGCATCACCTTTCCTGGTAAACTCATGCCGTTTCCTTTACAGTTTTGGCAAAATTCTTGTACTTGAGGAAATGCTGTTAACCAAGTTTGACGGCTGATATCTTTCGTGCCAATTGCCCAATCTGTATTAGGATTTGAGGTATATAGCCAACTCACCATCAAAAATTCTGTTTTGCCGTTACGTTCTCTGGTTTTAACTTTGGGGTTAATTGTGGATAATGCCCAAAGATTATTGACAACTTTATCTACACTTGGTTTTTTAGCATCTTGAATCGATGTATCTAGTTGCTTTTTCAAAAATTTATAACTTTCGGGTTTATTTTTATCTAAATATTCATAGACAGAGGGGATGGCTTGAGACTGCGCCAATAATTGTTTGTGCAGATTTGGTGCTGTTCGCAGATAAGTTTCTGTAGCAAATAAACCAGAATAACCTACTGATAAGCCAACAGTAGTTAAACTTAAAAACACGTATTTATTAATTGTTTGCATGGTAAACTTCCTGCTACTTGATAGCAATAATTGATATCAACATAAAGATTGAGTCTGATTGTATAAGGTGTTTGCGGAGTGCGCCAGTAAATTTAAACTTTGTAATTTTATTTAATAGGATAAAAAATACAGGATTTGCTGGTATTATTTATCAGGTTGGGTGAAATATGGCAGAGCGATCGCCAGCATAAACACACTAGCAAAATCTGAGTATTGATAGTGATACAAAACTTATCAATATTTATAAGTATTACTGTTGAAATCAATAATTATTTACACCGTAATTTCACATTTATCGGCTGTTATTTCGCTTAAATATCTGGGTACTCTAAAATGAGAATTATTCTAAACAGGGTATTTGCTGACTCATGATGAAAATTATTACCGCGCGAGTTATCTTAGGACTAGTCGTGCTAGGACTCTGTAGTTGTAACTCAATTAAATCAACTACCACGACAAATCCCAGTCAAACTACTAGTCAAAATGATGTACAAACCCAGTCACCCATCAAAATTGCTGCTTCTAGTTCATCTATCACTGTTTTAAAAGTACTAACAGAAGCTTATCAAGCCCAAAACAAAACAGCCAAAATGGAGTTTATCTCTCACAGTCAATCAGAAGGTGCGATCGCGGCACTTAAAAATGATATTGTCGATATTGCAGGTAGCAGTCACAAACTGAAGTCCGAAGAAGATAATGGTAAAATTCAATACCGGGAATTAGCGCAAGATTTGGTCGTTGTTTTTACTCACAACAGCGTTAAGGGTGTAACTAATTTAACAACTAATCAGTTAAAGTCAATCTATGCTGGAAAAATTACTAACTGGAAAGAATTAGGCGGGCCAAATGCTAAAATTGTGGTCTTGGATAGACCTGAAGATGAATCTGCCAAAAAATTACTGCGAAAATACTATTTAGGTCAAGATAAAACCACAACCAAAGCTGTCATTTTAAATAAAGAAGGAGAGCTAATTGATACTTTACAAAGCACTCCCTATTCAATTGGCGCTTTTTCTTTAGCTTATTCTGTAATTAATCAATTACCAGTCAATCGCCTCAAACTAAATGGTATTGAGCCAAATCAAGAGAACTTTACTAATAGTAAATACCAAATGGTGCGCCATCTAGGAATGATTTGGCAGAAATCACCTACACCTAACACTCAAAAGTTTATTGATTTTATATTTAGTCAAGAAGGTAATAAACTACTACAAGATAAGGGCTTTATTACTATTAATTAAACTCATCACAACCGCCATGCGAAGAAGATTTCGCCTACGGCTCAATCTCAGTCAGAAGATAGTTTTCTCATTTCTAGCTGTATTTTTGAGCATATTTATATTGTGTTTATCTATCATTGGACATTGGTTTACTAATAATCTTGAGCAGAACATTCGCCGAGAAGTTGCGAGTTTTGCAGAAAGAGTTTACCAAGATTTTCTGCATGAACAGGAAGATTTGGAAACACAAGTGAATTTGATTGCTGGGCGTGAGACAATTACCTTAGCAATTGAACAGCAAGATAAACAAAAACTGCTACAATATTTATTACCTATTAGAACTACTTTAAATTTAGATTGGATAAAAGTAGTTAATGTTGATGGGAACACTTTACTAGATACAAGAAAAGCTAGTTTAATTACATCTAAATTAATTGATAAATCTATTACTAATATTTCTAGTAGTGGAGGTAGCTTGATTGATTTTATTGGTGTAGAAAACAGTCCACAAGTTTTACAAGTAGTGATTCAAGCAATAAAATCTTCTATAAAAATTGTAGGTGGAATCATTATGGGTAATTTAGTAGATGAGTCATTTTTAGAACAAATTGCCGTTGGTTCCTCCAAAAACATAGTTACGACGAAAAAAGACACAATTATTGCATCAACACTACCAGAAATTAAACAAACAAAATGGCAGCCTCCTTCGCCTAATTTGTCTACCATCAAAACATCAATTCAACAACAAGAATATTTCGCTAAAAGTATCATATTTAAAGGAGCAAGTCAGTCTTTAATTACAACCGTACTTTATCCAATATTGCAATTAGAAAAAACTCAATCTTTACTTTGGCTACGGCTAGAACTTTTGTTTTTATTAGGCGGAAGTATTGTTACACTCATGGGATATTTAGTGGGCAGAAAGATTACACGCCCTTTGCAAGCTGTGACCCAGATTGCCAAAAAAGTGACAAAAGATGCCAATTTTGACTTACAAGCGCCTGTCACTACCGAAGATGAAGTTGGTGTTCTAGCTATTGCTTTAAATCAGTTAATTTACCAAGTAAAACAACTATTAGTAGAACAGTATCAGGCAAAAGAAAAATTACAAATATACAGCCAAAATTTAGAGCAGAAAATTAAGGAGCGTACACAAGAAATTGAGCAAAAAAATCTTGATTTAAAAAATACATTAAATACGCTTCAGCAAACTCAATCTCAACTCATTCAAACTGAGAAGATGTCTTCTTTAGGACAATTAGTTGCTGGGGTTGCCCATGAAATTAATAATCCGGTGACTTTTATCTATGGTAATGTTGAACATGCTGAAAATTATGTGAAAGATATACTGCAACTAGTCCAACTTTATCAACAAAACTACCCTGATCCAGCGCCTAGTATTCAAGATGTCATGAAAGAAGTTGAGATTGAATATATTATCCAAGACTTGCCTAAAATCTTGACTTCCATGAAAGTAGGTGCGGAACGCATTCATCAAATTGTTCTTTCTCTGCGAATTTTTTCACGTTTAGATGAAGCTGAATTTAAAACGGCTAATGTGCATGATGGCATAGATAGTACTTTGTTAATTTTGCGACATCGCCTTAAAGCCCAAGCTCGTCGCCCAGAAATTCAAGTAATTAAAGAATATTGTGAAATGCCGCATATTAAATGTTTTGCGGGGCAATTAAATCAAGTATTTATGAATATCTTGGCAAATGCCATTGATGCTTTAGATGAAGCGTGGGAAAAAAATCTCTGTCAACAGCCAATAATTCGCATTTCTTCTGAATGTGAAAATGAAAATATCTGCATTCATATTGCTGATAATGGGACAGGAATTCCCCAAAAAGTACAAAGTCGTTTGTTTGATCCCTTTTTTACTACTAAACCAGTTGGTAAAGGAACTGGGTTAGGCTTATCAATTAGTTACCAGATAGTTACAGAAAAGCATCGTGGATCATTAGAATGTATTTCTCTACCAGATAAGGGTACAGAATTTGTGATTACAATTCCAATTCGCTAGTACAACAAGGGAAAAGTCAAAAGGAAAAAGGAAAAAGGAAAAATAAATAATATTTATACTACAAGCCTTTTAGCAATTCCAGATGGTCTGTTTATTTACACCGACCTGTACTAGTATTTTTTTAGTGAGCAAATACTAGTTACCAATGAATCAAATTCGTAAGTTTAGTTTTTTACCTTTAATCGGGATTATTCTGATAGTTGCAAGTTTCTGGTTTTTGACTGCAAATAAACCAGAAATGACAAATATTGCCTCTACGAGAATTTACGAACAAAGAGTTAATCATAGTCCCGATGGTATTGGTAAGTATTATATGGGGCGAGAAATTGCCAAAGTGATGGGACACACAGGCGCAGGCTGGCTGGAACGTCCTAGCCGCGAGTTAGAAGAACAGCCCAGCAAGATAGTCGGCGTGTTGGATTTAAAACCAAATGATGTCGTTGCAGATATTGGTGCTGGTACAGGTTATTTGAGTTTTTTGATTGCACCTTTATTACCTCAAGGAAAAGTGCTGGCTGTAGATATTCAGCCAGAAATGCTAGAGATTATTCAAGTTTCTCAACAAGAGAAAAAAATTACTAATGTTGAGCCAATTTTAGCAACCATTAATAACCCTAACCTACCTGATGCAAGTGTTGACTTGGCTTTAATGGTGGATGCTTATCATGAATTTGCATATCCTTACGAAGTGATGCAAGGACTTGTCAAAGCATTAAAACCGGGAGGTAGGGTAGTACTGGTGGAGTATCGCGGGGAAAATCCCTTAATTATGATTAAACGTCTGCACAAGATGACGCAAAACCAGGTGCGGAAAGAAATGCAGGCTGTTGGTTTAGTTTGGCGAGAGACGAAAAACTTATTACCCCAGCAGCATTTGATGGTGTTTGAAAAACCAGTTGCTAGTACAACAAGGTAAAAGTAAAAAGAAAGAATAGTTGTACCACAAGCCTTTTAGCAATTCCAGATAGTCTATATTATTTACGCATATCTGTACTAATTGAAACCTGTTTCTACCAAATTCCAGAAATAGCCATCTGGTGCAGTGAAGGAGAAACTTTTTTCTCGGAACTCGTTTTCGATAATGTTAGTAAAGTTTAGCACTTGACTAGACTTGATGCGATCGCCATATTCTTCGATTTCCTGCACCCGATAAGTATATAGTGACATCCCTAAACTTCCTGGTTGTGCGGCTTCAAACCGCGATTCTACGTTTATCGCCTCCGGGAAGCGAATTACATAAAGTCTGCCACTCCGCGCCGCCATCATGTCAGTTTGAGAGGAACGCGGATCATCAAAAGTTGTCACGATAAATTTTTCCCCTGGTTTGAGGTCAAATAAATCTCGTCCTGCTGGTGAAGATTCATAGCTGGTTTCAACATCATCTCGCACGCGCAACAAACCTAAAATGTCCTCATAAAATTTCAGGCTAGTTTTGCTGTCATCTTGAACGACAATCCCAATATGAGTAAATTGGCTTGTTTTCAATACAGATGCTGCGTTAATATGTCCGTAATCGGGTATTGTGTAACCAAATCTTTGAAATAAAACTTGTCGCGCTAAAGGTTGCAGTAGTAACATTTCTCGCACCCCTACGCTTGGGTCTATAAAAGGACGGCTTTTGCGTTCTTTTTGATAAATAACTTCCCAGTAGGGAATGCTATATCGAATCGTAAAACCAGCTATTTTAGCTTCTTCGGCGTGATTTAAAATAGTTAAAATATCAGAAGTTAAGGTAGTAGCCCAACGATTTCCCTTAGTTTTCATTGATGCTAACCCCAACCCTTGATTAGTGGGATTTTGCCAAACCATCAACCGAATTAACCCATGATCTGCATTTTGATGATATAGGCGAATGGAACGTAACCCAGAATTTACTCCATATAATTGATGGGCTGTTGCCGCAGGTAATTGACCAACTTGCCCAATGCGATAACCAAATTGTTCCCAATATTGTATCGCAAAAATTGGGTCTGGAACACCAATACATACTTCATAAATACCTGCAATTTTAGTTTTTTTTCCTAGAGTCATACTGAATTTTAATGCAGAGATTTTGCATATACCAAATAATATTAATTCAAAAATAAGGTGGGACAACAAGATTTTTTGCC
Source organism: Nostoc sp. PCC 7107 (assembly GCF_000316625.1). Classification (GTDB taxonomy): domain Bacteria; phylum Cyanobacteriota; class Cyanobacteriia; order Cyanobacteriales; family Nostocaceae; genus Nostoc_B. The sequence goes on from NC_019676.1 coordinate 1,817,246, forward strand.
TCACCCAGAGAGTTATACAGAGATGACTTACGCAAAAACTCTCAAACTCTGATTTCTCTGTGACCTCTGCGCCTCTGTGGTTCGATTTTTTGTAGCCTGTGCATAAGTCCTGACAGAGTTTATCTATCGCTAATTTGATTTAAGTCTTGGAGAACGGCGGCGGCTGATTGATAGCGATCGCTAAAATGATAACGCACCATTTTATCTAAAATCATGCCCAGTTCTGGACTTACTTGCACTATGTGTCGCCACATAATATTACCTGTCTCTGGATCTGGTTGTAATTCTTGGGGTAAGATACCAGTCATTGCTTGAATCCCCATCATCCCCAAAGCATAAATATCACTAGATAGGCGCGGATGTCCGGCAAATTGTTCTGGTGGTGCATAGCCCCTTGTCCCAATAGCAACTGTGGCTAATTCTGTTTTTTCACTACTGGGTGGGTGCATCAATTTAACTGCACCAAAATCAATTAAAACTAAGCGATTATCTTGATTGCTTCTAATAATATTATGGGGTTTAATGTCTCTGTGAATTACTCGATGGTCATGAACAAAAGCTAAAACTTCTAATACACCTTTGAGCATCTCAATTACAAAAGTTTCATTTTTTGCCCCGTGTCCAGGTGCTAATTCTTCGTGTAAAGTATGCCCAGGAATATACTCTTCTACTAAATAGAATTCTTGTTGGTCTTCAAAATAAGCCAGCAGCGCCGGGATTTGGGGATGTTTCCCCAAGACTTCTAAAATTTCGGCTTCTGTATTAAATAATCTTCTGGCTACTTCTAAAAATTTTGTATCTCGACGTGCTGGCATTAATTGTTTCACAACACAAGTTGGATTACCAGGACGTTGAGTATCTTGTGCTAAATAAGTGCGACCAAATCCCCCAGCGCCAAGCACTCTCGAAATGTGGTAGCGTCCACCTAAAAGTAAATCACCAGTTCTTTTTTCTGGTTGGATAATGATTGATGCAGAGTGGGTATGTTGGTCATAAATTTTCGTAGCTTCTGTGGCTGAGGTAGTTTCTTTTAAGAGAATATTTAATTGGGCGATCGCTTCTTGTTGTTGTTCAACTTGCTGAATAATTAATTTTGTTTGCTGTTGTGTGTGGTAAGTTGTATAAACCAGCATCCCCACACTACTAAACAAAAATGCGATCGCTGGGGGAATTAGCGGTATCCAGCCAGCTAAGAGAAATAAACCAACGCAAATTCCAACTAAACCAGCAAGAGTTAAACATCCCATAACCAGCAGCATAAAAGGATGTCGCAACCGCCAACCTAAAATGCTCCCCAGTAAAGACCAACCCAACACCCATAATAATTCTAGCCAATCAGTCCAATACCAAATCAACGGTCTACCATCTAAAACTGTACTGAGAATTTGACTAGCTATTTGTGCATGAATAAATACAGTTGCTGTTCTGGCTGGATGGTCTGGGGAAGCACTGTAGGGCGTATACACACCAGGGTGAACACTAGCGGCTGTAGTACCAATAATTACTAACTTGTCTTTGATCCAGTTAGGGTTAACTTGATTGTTCAGGACTTGGGTGAGGGTAACTTCTTGTGCGAGGCGATGAGGATGACGATAATTTAATAATATTTGATACCCTGCGGCATCTAAACCGATATAGCTACCAGAATTAGGTATAAGAGTAGGAAAAGTGATTTTACCGAGATGAAAATTATGTGTTTCGGTAAAATCTACATTTATCCCTTGTTTTTCTAAATAACTAATAGCAATCAAACCAGCAAAAGAAAATTGGGTTGCACATTTGTGACTATTAGTAGGCTCGGCAAATAACAAACCCCGACGCACAATCTGGTCTTCTTGATTATCAGGAATTAAATCGTTATAGCTAATATTAGCTACAGGAAAATTCGGTGGCGGGGGAATTTCTGATCTATCTTTGCTGCTTAATAAACAAGTAGTAATGATATTATTTTTATTAGTAATACCATCTGCAAGATTGGTTTGATTTTGGCGGTAGAGATTTAGACCAATTACACGGGGTTGATAAGACTCAAGTTTTGTTAATAATTTATTGATTGTGGCATCAGATAAAGGCCATTTGACTTGTGCCAAATCCTCTTCTGTGATTTTAACCAGTAAAAGCCGAGGATCTGGTGGTTCTGAAGGACGCGATCGCAATATCTGATCATAAGCTTTTAACTCCCAAGGTTGCAACCATTTCAGTTCTCGCATTCCCCACACCAAAGTTGTGACCCCCACACTGGTTACCACAACGATTCGCCACCAGTGAATCTTGGTCAAGGTGTCACGATAATCTTGATTTTGGGTTAACGCAGTTCGCAGATATTGTAATATTCCACTAATCACAGAGTTGCGGTAGAAGGCAGGAGGCAGAAGGCAGAAGGCAGAAGGATAAACTTTATACTTTATTCTTTGCTTTATTTAATTTAGCAACTTACTTGGCTGAATGTTGCTGTTTAATCCATCGCTAGAGTTCAGCAAATAATAGGTTGTATAATCTATATCCGGTTGTTCCTCCATTAAAAAAACTCAGTCATGCCAAGCACCGCCATTGAAACTGTTATTGCTGCATACTTTACCAACATTACTGCAATGAATCCAGAAGGCTGGATAGAGAATTTTGCTGAAGATGCGGTGAGTTATGACCCGGTTGGTGAACCTCCAGTCAAAATTCGGGAAGATTATCACCAGTTTATCGGGCAATTGCAAGCTGTATTTACAAAATTAGCTGCGACAACTGAACATATTTTTGTTGCTGGTACTGAAGCAGCCGTCAAGTGGACAATGGAAGGAGTTAGTAAAACAGGTAAATCAGTCACCTTTGAGGGAATCACAATTTTTGAGATTAACAAAGAAGGCAAAATTCAGACAACCCGCGCTTATTGGAACCCTAATCTCTTGGTAGCGCAATTGCGCGGTTAAGAAAAAGTAGGAAATGAAGTCTGAAATGAAGAACCCAGTATAATCAAGTTTCTTTCATACTCCCTACTCCCCAACTCCAATTTTGAAACGACGCAAATTTATTACAACTTTTGGTTTGACAACTTTAGCAGCGCAGATACCTTTGGCTCAAGTTCAAGGTAAACTATCCCCGAATACTATCCTCAAACCACCCAGATTACAACCAGGAGACACAGTAGGACTAGTTTCGCCGGCTGGTATCATTGACGCTGAAGATTTAGCCAACGCCAAGCGATCGCTCACCCAATTAGGCTTAAAAATTAAATTAGGAAACCATCTCTTAGACAGGTACGGTTATTTAGCTGGGACAGATGCTAACCGCGCTGACGATATAAACACGATGTTTGCAGATAATTCCGTCACAGCCATCATGACTATGCGCGGTGGTTGGGGTTGCAACCGCATTTTACCATTACTCAACTATGCCCAAATTCGCTCTCATCCCAAAATTATTATGGGCTTCAGCGATATCACTGCTTTGGTATTAGCAATTTATGCTCGTAGTCGAGTCATTACTTTTCATGGCGCAAATGCCACATCTACTTGGAATGAATTTACAACAAATTACGCCAAGCGCATCTTATTTAATGGTGAAGCAGTGACGATGCAAAATCTCCAAACAGAAGATGTCCAATTTGAGACCATCGCATCAGGAAAAGCCACAGGTAAACTCATCGGTGGTAACTTATCAGTTCTCGCTGCAATGGTGGGTTCACCTTATTTACCTGCTTGGTACAAAAGTATTTTATTTGTGGAAGATGTCAGAGAAGATGTTTATCGCATAGACAGAATGTTAACTCAGTTAAAAAACGCTGGGATTCTCAATCAAATATCGGGTTTTATCTTTGGCAGATGTACTGATTGTAGTGTTGGCGATGAACCATCTTTTAAATTAACTCAAGTATTACGCGACCATCTAATTCCCTTAAAAATTCCGGCTTGGTATGGTTCAATGATTGGGCATATCAAAGATAAATTTACTTTACCCATTGGTTTAAATGTTGAAATAGATGCTGATGCTGGAACAATTAAAATGTTGGAATCTGCTGTTTATTAACGCTTAATTCCCTTAAACCGTTCTTTCGCTGCTTGAAACTCTGCTTGCATCACAGATTGAATTTTTTGCGGATCAGGTTTTTTCCCACCCATAACATCACCAAAATACACACAAGCAGCTTCCCCTAAAGACCAAGTATAAGCCGCCGCCCAAGAAGCGGCGATCGCACTGCCAAAACCTGGGATAAATTTAACTAACTCCCTCCCGACTGCTTGGGCTAAAAATCCGCCAGCGATCGCACTTACAATACCACCTGCCTGCGATGGTGTGATAGTTTGCCCGTATAATTTACCTAACATTCCCACCATCGATACTTGCAATGCTGTTAACACAGGCATGGTTGCAAAGGGTAAAGGTATCGCCGCCAAGGTTGCAGCCATCACAGAAAAGGTCAACATATACCGCCGTCCTGCATCTCGGTAGATATTACCAATTTGTTTACCAACTCCCTGGGCTAATAACTGATTAATAGCGCGGGCTTCCGCTTCTGGTAACAAGTCTGCTAAACCATCTCGAAACTCTTCTAAGCCATAAAATACAGGATTGTAGCCATCTTCTTCTAAGGTGAAGTCAATCAACACAGCGCGATCGTATAATCCGCTAAAAGCTTGCTTAATTTCCGCAAAGGCGCGTTGAACTTCCGCGTAATCTGGCGGATAAGCCGGATGATCTGCTGCATCGGGAGGATACACCTCATGTAAGCAAGTCACCGCCAGCAAACAGGGAATATCTGCATATTGCTGACGTAGTTTGTGGGCGATTTGTCGTAACGTGTCAGTTGCAAAATCATTAATCTTGACGGTGAGAATTAACACCCGCGCACCACGACTAGATTTTTGCAAATCACCAAGCAACTCTTGAATAATTACCTGAGTCTCTTGATTGACATCTCCCAGTCCCACCGTATCGGTAAAAATCAACAACGGTAAATCATTTGAAGGATAGGCGTAACGTTCGGTGTGCTGGGTATGGGGGCGAAATCCTTGACCGATAATTTCCGCCGAAACTCCCGTCAGTCCGCGCACAATCGAACTTTTCCCAGCTTGGGGCTTACCAATTAACAAAGCTTCGGTAGTTGGCAATTCGGCACGGACAGCTTCTAAAATCTCTGCAATCTGAGCTTCGCTGATACTATACCATTCAACCACAGTCTGCGATACTTGCTCCACAGGTAAAAACTGCATAAAGCTAGTGGTGGCTTTTTTCCAGACACCTGCAAGGCGATTTTGCCAAGCATTATTAGCCGACTGAGTTGTTGTACCTCCAGGCGGTTCATTGGTAGATTGAGAATCTGCTGATGGCAAATCAGTATTCGGTTGCTCAGTCATGGTGATTAAAACAGCAGATAGATTGAAACTTTATTTGGGCGATCGCTTAAGATGCTCACTTGTCATTTTAGATGATTCCACAGTCACCTAACCCATAACTTGCACCTAATCTACCAATCAACAAAGTTTCATATTCCTAGGGATAGAGACTGCTGTATCCTGTTGAAACGTCCTGAAATAAAAATGCAAAATCAATTAGTAGATTGGGTCTAACGAAATGGAACCCAAGATAATTGTTGCTTACTAGATGAATTATCGATATTTAATTAGACATGATATTAGCCATTACCAGTAGTCAAGATTTGGTGAGTTTACTACAATTCCCCTTTATGCAACGGGCGCTGATTGGTGCTGTGTTAATGGGGATACTTGGGGGTTTACTTGGGTGCTTTGTAACTTTACGTCAATTGTCCTTTTTTAGCCATGCCGTTGGTCATGCAGCTTTAGTTGGGGTAGCCTTGGGTGTGCTGCTACAGTTAAATCCGACTTGGATGTTGTTGCCCTTTACTTTAGTTTTTGGTGTTATTGTTCTTTACTTTGTAGACAAAACTGATTTAGGCAGCGATAGCGTACTGAGTATAGTTCTTTCTGGTGCATTAGCGATCGGCGTAATTATGTCTAGCTTGATTCAGGGATATCGCGGTAACTTAATGGCTGTGCTTTTTGGCGATATTCTCGCTATTGATACCACAGATTTGGCTTTAACGCTGCTAATACTTGTAGGCGGCACTATATTTTTATTCTCGACTTTGCGCCAGCAAATTTTACTCACCCTGAATCCTGATGTCGCTAAAGTTCAAGGCATTCCTGTGGAATTATATCGCTACGCCTTTGTAGTACTGCTTTCTCTAGCCGTTGCTGTGGCGATTAAAGCCGTGGGAGTTTTATTAGTTAATGCCTTTTTGGTGATACCTGCGGCTACAGCCAAACTAATGAGTCAGCAGTTTAGCAGTTTTCTGTTGATGTCTGTGATAGTCGGCTCAACTAGCAGCATTATCGGCATTCTAGTGTCAGGTATTTTCAACCTCGCCTCTGGCCCTAGTATTGTGCTTGTCCAGTTTCTATTATTCATCACTGTGTTTGTTGTAATCAAGCTAGGGTGGAAAACAGCCTAATTTATTTTTTTGATTACCCCTTGCAGAATCCTTTTTTGTTTGCTAAATTTATAAATCGTGGCGCAAAAATAAAGCCCGCGCCGGGATAGCTCAGTTGGTAGAGCAGAGGACTGAAAATCCTCGTGTCACGAGTTCAAGTCTCGTTCCTGGCATTTTGAAAAACCCCTTAAAACCTAGAGCTTTAAGGGGTTTTTGCTTTCTACACCATGAAAATAGAGGACACAGTGTTCTAGATTTCAGAGAAATTTTCGACATTATTGGACACCTTTAGAGCAAAAAGTGGTGTAAATGGTGTAGAGTAGAGGATAATTACACCATCAATACACATGTACTCAAAAACTTCTAAGGGACGAGGGTATAAAGGATCTGTGTCAATCATTAACTCTAATGATCGATTGCAGTTGAGGTTTCACTATGGTGGTAAGCGCCATTACTTGTCTACAGGATTGCTTAATACTCCTGCTAACTGGAAACTGGCAGAATATAAAGCAGCAGAGATTGAGAAAGATATCTTACACGAGCGATTTGACGAATCTTTAGCGAAGTACAAACCTGCATCGTCTCTAAGTACGGTTACACCAGTTACACCAATTCAAAAACCAAAACCACAGTTAGATGAGTTGTGGGAGAAATACAGCGAGTTCAAAAAGCCTCAAGTCAGCCCTAGTACCTACGCCAAAGATTTCGCCAAGCATCGAAATCATATCGCTAAGTTACCAACGCGATCGCTAGATGAAGCATCCGCTATTCGAGATTATCTTTTAGCTAACTTAACTCCAGATGCTGCAAAGCGTTGCTTAACTCAGTTCAAAGCTTGCTGCAATTGGGCAATGGAAGAAGGGTTGATCGACGCAAACCCGTTTGCTGCTATGAAAATCAAAGCACCCAAAGGTGCGACTGAAGAACAAGATGTGAATCCTTTCACTAAAGAAGAAAGAGATTTAATTATTCATACTTTTGCAAGCGATCGCTACTACAGTCATTACACTGATTATGTACGCTTCTTATTTTTCACTGGATGCAGGCCATCTGAGGCAATTGCTTTGAAGTGGAAACACATTACTAACAGTGTTATTCAGTTTCGGGAATCGGTTGTTGTTTCAGAAGACGGCTTGGTCTTGAAAGAAGGGCTAAAAACTCAAAGAAAGCGCGATTTTCCAATCAATTCAGAATTAAAAGCGATCTTAGATGACCTTAAGCCAGAAGAACCATTACCTGAAGCATTAATTTTTACCAGCCCAAAAGGAAAATTTATCGACCATCATAACTTTTCTAATCGTGCATGGAAAGCAATTTTAGCCAAATGCGGCATTCCGTATCGTAAAAGCTACCAGACACGACATACATTTATCAGCTTTTGTGTCGAGTCACATATCAATAGCACTGCGATTGGGAGATGGACTGGAACCTCCGCTAAGATGATTGACAATCACTACGGTGCTACTAACTTTACAAATTTAAGACCACCTGAACTTTTATAAAAATTAGCTTATAACCGAAAAATCGATTGAAGTAGAAGTAGTTTACATCGAACAAAAACACGGCTATGTAGAATATTTGTCTTCTTATATCAATAATATCAAGTTCGGATAAATACTTGTATGCCAGTTTATTACCCCTACCTACATCAAAAATTTGTAATAAAAAAATCAAATTGTGAAGTGATATTACAAACATTGCAAAAATATTTAGAAATTGTTTTGTAGGCAAACATGGTTCTAAGGTAGAACCTATAGGAGAGACTTGAGGCAACTGTAATGAACATGAATGATATAAAAAACTATAGGTTTGTCTGCACCCTGACCTTTGGAGATATTTATGGTCAAATTATTGTTTGGCTAATTACAATTACACTCAGCTTGGCATCGGCTTTGGCGCTGATGGGTGCAAAAAGACCAGTATATGCTTTAGCAACCGTAGGTCTAATTGTTCTGCTATCGCTGCCCTTCTTATTGTTTGCTTTTGTAACTACATTGTTAAATCATATTGAACTAGTTGCTATAGAAGCGGGAACTAAGACAAAGACTGAACCTATACCGGGAAATATCTCCCAGCAAAGACCTATCCAAGCGACTAGTTGAATGGTAGGGAGTAGTAGATTTTAATAATGGTTAATTTTGCATTAATTAACTTCCCTGTCAGCAGACGGGGAATTTTTTTGTGAATCGCATCTCTACAATGGAACAGCAGCTTTATGCAGTCGGGGGCTAGTTTATGCTGGAACATGATGTAATTATTGTCGGGGGAGGATTAGCAGGATGCCGTGCGGCGGTGGAAATTGCCCGCATTGACCCCAGTTTAAATGTTGCTGTAGTGGCTAAAACTCATCCTATTCGTTCTCACTCAGTTGCAGCCCAGGGTGGGATGGCTGCATCGTTGAAAAATGTTGATTCGGAAGATTCTTGGGAAGCACACGCTTTTGATACTGTTAAAGGTTCTGACTATTTAGCAGACCAAGATGCGGTAGCAATTCTCGCCCAAGAAGCGCCAGATGTGGTAATTGACCTCGAACATCTGGGTGTTTTGTTTTCGCGTTTACCCGATGGACGCATTGCACAGCGGGCTTTTGGAGGACATTCTCACAATCGCACTTGCTACGCGGCTGATAAAACTGGTCACGCCATTCTCCACGAATTGGTAAATAATTTGCGGCGTTACGGTGTGCAGATTTATCAAGAGTGGTACGTAATGCGCCTGATTTTAGAAGAAGGTCAGGCGAAGGGTGTGGTGATGTATCACTTATTAAATGGGCAGATTGAGGTAGTTAGGGCAAAAGCGGTAATGTTTGCCACAGGTGGTTATGGTCGCGTTTATAACACCACTTCTAATGATTACGCTTCCACTGGCGATGGTTTGGCGATGACTGCGATCGCCGGTTTACCTCTACAAGATATGGAGTTTGTCCAATTCCACCCCACAGGCTTGTATCCAGTGGGAGTGCTGATTTCCGAAGCAGTCCGAGGGGAAGGGGCGTATTTAATTAATAGTGAGGGCGATCGCTTTATGGCGACTTATGCACCTAGCCGGATGGAACTAGCTCCTCGTGATATTACCTCAAGAGCGATCTCTTACGAAATTCGCGCTGGGCGTGGTGTGAATCTGGATGGTAGCGCTGGCGGCCCCTTTGTTTATCTGGACTTGCGCCATTTGGGTAAAGAAAAAATTATGAGTCGCGTTCCCTTTTGTTGGGAAGAAGCCCACCGCTTAGTCGGTGTTGATGCAGTGACTCAACCAATGCCAGTCCGCCCGACAATTCATTATTGTATGGGTGGTATACCTGTGAATACTGATGGTCAAGTCCGCAGTAGTGATAATAGTTTCGTTGAAGGTTTCTTTGCGGCTGGAGAAACCTCTTGTGTTTCCGTTCACGGTGCAAATCGTTTAGGTAGTAATTCTTTATTAGAATGTGTAGTCTATGGTAAACGAACTGGGGCGGCGATCGCTCAATATGTGCAGCAACGTAAATTACCTACTATTGAAGAACAGCGTTACATCAAAGAAGCCCAGCAAGAAATTCAAGCCTTACTAGAACAGCCAGGACAGTATCGCATTAACCAAGTCCGTCAAGCTTTTCAAGATACCATGACCGAATTCTGCGGCGTTTTCCGCACTCAAGAATTAATGAGTGAAGGTTGGGAAAAAATTACCGAAATCCAGCAAAAATATTCTCAAGTTTTCTTAGACGACAAAGGTAGTTGTTGGAATACCGAACTTGTAGAAGCTTTAGAACTGCGAAGCTTAATGGTAGTTGGGCAAACCATTCTAGCATCCGCCCTCAATCGCCAAGAAAGCCGCGGCGCACACTTTCGCGAAGACTTTCCCCAGCGAGATGATGTCAATTTCCTCAGACATACAATGGCTTACTATTCACCCGCAGGTATTGATATTCAATATCGCCCCGTTGTGATTAATATGTTTGAGCCAAAAGAGAGGAAGTATTAAGTAAACGGCAAATCGAGGTGATTTTCAACATATTTAGGACTTACGCACGAGTTACGGAATAACGAACCACAGAGACGCAGAGAAGCCAGTGCGTTGGGCGGCTTTGCCGACTTGAAGCAACTGGCGCGACACAGAGAAATGAGAGTTTGAGAGGTTTTTTGCGTAAGTCCTAATATTGTCCACCTCTATTAAGCATTAACTAGAACCTAATTCTTTATGAATCAAATACTTTGTTGGTTTCTTTAGATCAACCAAACCTACAATTTTTCTAAAAATTATCTTCTGCTTGAGGTACTTTATCCTGATTATCAACCTCCAAATCTAATACAAAAATCAGAGATTGTTTAATTTTGATTAAAATTTCTTGTGGCAATTCACCTAATTTACGCTCAAGTCTCACAATAGGAGTTGAACCCAGACCTTGTACGTTAGCAATAGAGTTTTGTTGGAGGAATGAAAGTTTAGGTAAAGCTACTTCATAGAAGCTACCTCGATTCTGAGTAGTTATAGGTACATAAATAACCAAAGCACGGGGTGGACTAGTGTCGTAACGAGACACAATCACAACAGGGCGCATTTTTGCTGCAAGTCCCAAATCAACTAGCCATACTTCACCGGGTTTAGGGTTCATCAATCAAGTCCAATACTTGTTGTTCAACAACTCTAGAGCGTAAAATATCTAGTGCGTCTTGGTCGGCTAATTCAATAATTTCTAAAACCGATTGTCGCACCTGTTCAGCAATATCAGGTTGCCATTGTCGTAATTTTATGTCCAGTTTTTGCACTAAAGCATCCATGACAAATTCTCACAGCGATGATTATGGCTTATAGTCTCATATTAAGTTATCAGCAATATTATTTGCCGCGATCGCACCTGCACAAAACACAATCACAATAAAGATATACAAGAGATTGGTAAGAATTTATTCCTCACCTTTACTTCTGACAATCTTGAAAGTTATTGGAAAGTTGCCGATAAACTACTACTGCTAGTTGCGCTCCTAAAATTGGTGCTATCCAATAAACCCAGTGATGTTGCCAAATTCCGCCGACAAATGCTGGCGCAAAGGAACGCGCCGGATTCATACTTGCACCAGTAATTGGCCCCATAAATGCGGCTTCTACCCCTACAGTTAAACCAATTGCTAACCCCGCAAAACCAATATGTGCGCGTCTATCTAGTCCTGAACCGAAAATCATCAACATCAGAATAAAAGTTAGAACAAACTCTAATACTAAAGACTGCAACCAATTACCATTCAACGGTAAAGTTGCACCTAAATTTCCGACTTTTCCTAAACTAATTACTAGTAAAACTGAGGCGGCGATCGCGCCTCCTAACTGTGCCAAAATATAAGGCAACACTCGCCGTTTAGGCAAAAAACCACTCGTCCAAAAAGCCAGTGTCACCGCTGGGTTGAAATGTGCGCCGCTTAAATGTCCCAACGCATAAATTAACGCCGCCACCACCGCACCAAACACAAAACTAATACCCAGATGTGTCAAAGCATTTTGACTGATGCTGTTCACCATGACTGCACCAGTACCGGCAAATACCAAAATAAAGGTTCCTATTGCTTCCGCTAAAGCTTCTCGCCAGCAATGCGCCAGCAATTTTGGTAAACCTGAGTAGAGTTTTTTGCTGAGAACATTTGCACCTGACATTTTAAAAAAAGCTCATTCGTTGGTAATAATATTTCAAGAAAACTTGATATGTCAAGCAAGATTGAATATGTAGGCTCTTACTAGCCTCTAGCTTCAATGAAATATACCTCACTCAAACAAGAAACGCTATATGTCGTTTTGAGGAAGGCATTTCCTGACTCTTGACAATCTCTCAAACAACTGCCAAGGTGTTGGAGAAAAATTTATTCTTGGTATAAATTGAGCCAGTATCCACGAGATGCAGATTTTCACAAATCAATCTCTACGAGCTAAACCTCATATTGCTGTGTTTTCTTCTACTAAAGTAGGAAACTTTGTTGTTACCACACCGCTATTAAGAGGGCTAAAAGAGAAATATCCTGATTGCACACTAGATTTTTTTGGCAGTGAGACTACCAAAGATTTTGAAATTCATTGTCCCTATATTGATTGGCGTTTTTCACTTTATACACAGCGACTAGATTTTTTAGATGCCTTATCACAAGCAGTAAATCAACGTCAACAACTCGCCGGAATTTATGATTTAGCAATTAATTGTGATGGATTTAGCGAAATCAATTTAGTAATGATTAGTGCTATCCGTCCTACGTATATTGCTGGCGTTGCTTTATCTTTAGATTTCCGAGACAAACTAAAAGTAGCAGAGCATCCAATACACAAAATATTACTAGATAAAGATTGGAATAGCCGAGAGTTTTTGCAAAGACATCAAGATATATTACAAAGCAACTATATCAGCGAAATATTCTGTCGAGTTGCATATATAGAAACTGATTTTTATAAACTGGAATTACCCAATCAAGAACCTCATTTTTTAGTGCCTGATGTATTGATTCATGTGACAGCCACACGTCCGGCAAAAATGTGGTCTGTATATTATTGGCAACAAGTTATCAACTGGTGCGAATCTCAAGGATTAACAATTGGCTTAATTGGTAGCCATCCCCAAGAGCAGCAAACTTTGTATAATGCTGGTCATACTGAAGAATATTTGTTGGAGACAACAAGTATTATTGATCTGCGAGGAAAGACTTCTTTAATTGAACTAGCAGGTGCTTTTCGCCGCACAAAAGTATGTATTTCTGTAGATTCCGGCCCTCTGCATATTGCGGCGGCTGTAGGTTGCCCAACATTGGCAGTTTTTGGGAATGATGCTGATGGTGATGGTGCAAGTCCTATAAGACTTTGGGCATCTCGGCAATCACACGTAAAACTAACTATTTCAGATTTTAAATGTACGTTATGTCAGGAGAATTCTTTTAAAAATAAAGAGTGTTTATTAGATAATCATCCTTGTATGGCATATCTTTCTCCTGAGTCAGTGATTCATCAACTTCAAGGTCTTTTACTCAGCAGCAATTTTTTGCCATGCTAATTTGGCAGCACCTACCATTCCCGCAGAATTACCCAATTGGGCTGGCAAAATTTGTAACTCTGTGCGGGAAGTATACATAACTCGCCGCTCAATTTCTACCTTGGCTGCTGGTAAGAAAAATTCAAAACTAGCACTAACCCCGCCACCAATGACGATCGCTTGTGGTGTTAAAACATAAATTAAACTAACTAAACCAATACCTAAATCTCTGCCATATTCTTGCCAAAAGGCTAAAGCCTCAGTATCTCCAGCTTGGGCTAAAGCACCCAATTGGTCAGGTTCTTTTCCTGTGCGGCGACGAATAGCAATAATTGAAGCATACTGCTCTAAAGAACCTTGATTGCCACTATTACACATCGGCCCTTCAGGGTTGAAGCTAATTAAACCTAATTCTCCAGCGGCTCCTTGATGCCCCATAAACAGCTTACCATCAAGGATAATTGCGCCACCAACACCTGTCCCCAAGGTCAACAGAATAAAATTTTGCAAGTTGCGCCCCGCACCTAACCAAGCTTCTCCCACTCCCGCACAGTTAGCATCGTTAGCAATAACCGTGGGTTTGCCTGTTTTAATTTCTAACCATTCAGCTAAAGGCACATCTAGCCATCCAGGTAAGTTAATTGCGATTTTGGCAATACGTCCAGACGCATCCGCAGGACCTGGCATACCCACACCAATAGCTATAGTTTGATTATCAGGGTCAATTTGGGCGATCGCATCTACTATCACCTCTAAAACGGCTTCTGGTGTCGCTGGTTGGGGAGTCGCCACAGTTAAGCATTTTAAGCACGCACCATCTTCGCTAAACCGCCCCAACTTAATCGCTGTTCCCCCAATATCAATCCCAATTACTTCCGGTTGATCCACAATTGCACATCCAAAACAGAGCAAGTAAGAAGTCTAAAACTTTATATTTTACACTTCATACTTCAGAATTTCCTGCCCTACCTTGGCAAATACTCCAGCCCAATCACCCAAAGATTCTTGGCGAAACAGTCGCATTGTCGGATACCAAGGGCTATCTTCTCGCTGCAATAACCATCGCCAATCAGGAATAAAGGGCAGAACAACCCAGGTTGGTTTACCCAGTGCGCCGGCTAAGTGGGCAACTGAAGTATCTATTGTTAAGACTAAATCTAATTGCGCGATCGCCGCAGCTGTATCACTAAAATTATGCAAATAACTGCTCAAATCCTGAATTTTAATATCGGCGGGTAGTTGTGCTAAGTCTTGAGAATTTTTACCTACTTGAAGGCTGTAAAACTCGACTGCTGGTATTTTGAACAATGGTAAAAATGGCTGTAGTCCACAAGTGCGTTTACTGTCATTGCGGTTCCCAGGATTACCCGCCCAAACAATGCCGACTTTGAGTTTAGTTTCTGGTGAGGCTGCTAACTGAAAGTTGTCAGATTGCGGTGGAAATATATAAGGTATTTTCGCCGGAATCGTTTCCACATTTGTCCCCAATAGATAGGGTAAGCTCATCAAGGGTGCTTGAGTATGGAACTGGGGTAATTCTTCATCCAGAGCAAACACTTGTTCTATGCCAGGAACAGTTTTGAGTAATTCCACTTGAGCAGGTAGACAAGCCAGTATAACTCGACCACCGCGATCGCTCACTAAGTCAGCATAGCGAATAAACTGAAATGTATCACCTAGACCTTGTTCTGCATACAGCAAGATAGTTTTACCATCTAAGGGAGAACCATCCCACTGCGGTGTGGCAAAGTTGGGTAGTTGTTCAGGTGGAAACATTCGCCAGCGCCATTCATAAGCTGCAAAGCCAAGGTCAAAATCTCCGCTTAATAATAGTGCTTCTGCTAAATTCTGGTGGGCTTCGGCAAAATCTGGCTGTAATTCAATTGCTGTTTTATAGCAGGTAATAGCTGCTTCAACCTCTCCTATTTGGAGCAGCACTAGACCTAAGTTATTGTAGGCTAAGGGATAATTTGGCTGAAGAATAGTCGCTTGGCGATAGGAATCTTTGGCGGACTCTAAGTTACCTAGTTGTTGAAAAACTAGACCCAAGTTGTAATGGAATTGGGCAGAGTTTGGCTGTAGTGCGATCGCTTCCTGATAATGTTGAATCGCTTCTTTCCATAAACCCTGCTGTTTCAAAGCAATACCGAGATTGCTGTGAACTGAGGCCAAAGCTGGATTAATTGCCAAAGCTTGGCGGTAAAAAGCGATCGCTTTTGCTGTTTCACCTAACTGATGGGCAAGTGTACCCGATAAATACAAAGCATCAACCTGATTTGGTTGTTCTTGGAGAATTTGCAAATATATTTGTTCAGCCTGGAATGAGCGACCCGCTTGTTGATGTTGGAAGGCGATCGCTAAACTGTCAGAAATACTATTCATTACTTACAGCTACAGCTTACTTATGTTCTTTTAAGTTGTAATCAACTTTTTCATCAGAACGCGCAGAAGCAACCTGCAAATTCACAACTGGGTAATTATTCGCCTGTGATTGCCCTTGCAAAGCCATAACTGGTGTACCACGCAGAATACCAGTCAAAGCCATAGATAGCATAAACCCACCAGCAGCGGCAGCAATTAAAGAAAGGTTATCTTTCACACAAATCTCTCAGTAAAAATTACAAATTTAGTTAAGCGTCAATGGTCAAAAGCAATTAAATTTGACCAACAGAGGAAGAGGAAACCTGAAAAATCCATATTTCAGACTTCATACTTCAGTTGACTATTTCCGAATCCCATTTTCTCCCCGCAAACGGGGATTGACAAATTCGTTTAACCCCTCACCAAGTAGGGATAACCCTACCACCATGAATGTCATTGCTAAACCAGGAAACAAGGTTGTCCACCAAACACCTGTGGGGAGTGCTTCGAGAGCCTGTTTTAAATCATGTCCCCATTCGGGAACTTCTTCGGGTAATCCCAGACCCAAAAAGCCTAAACCGCCCAACACCAAAATTGCATCGGCGGCGTTGAGAGTAAATAATACAGGTACGCTTTGAATGACGTTGAAAAATAAATAGCGAGACAGCACAATCCAAGTTGAAGCGCCCATTGCTTGGGCGGCTTCAATGAATACTTCTGTTTTCACGCTCACGGTATGGTTGCGAACCACCCGATAATATTGGGGGATGTAAGCAATACTAATTGCGATCGCGGCATTAAATATGCCTCGCCCAACAACAAAAGCCAAAGTTACAGAAAGTAATAATCCTGGTAAGGTGTAGATGCTATCCATGAGGAACAGCAACACTTTATCTAATTTGCCGCCAAGATAACCACTCACCATCCCCAATGGCACACCAATAATCATACTCAGCGCTGTGGCTAAAATCACTACTTGCAACGCAGCTTGAGCGCCAAATAAGGTACGGGAGAAGACATCATGACCCAAGCGGCTAGTACCAAACCAATGTTTAGCTGATGGTGCTTCTTGAATGGGGTTAGCCAGAAAATCTTTGGGGTTTTGCAGCCATCCCCAAGCCTGCAATACAGGGGCAAAAAATGCCAAAAAGATAAAAAACAAGGTGATGGCTAACCCAATAATCATTAACTTTTGAGAAAGGTTAGAACTTTTAGCAAACCGTAAAAATGTTGGCAGCTGACGTTTTGTTATGGCCATGTGCGATCGCCTGCATCAAGCAAGATACGCTGACCATTATAGAAGTGTGAAGTGTGAAGTATGAAGTATGAAATAAACTGTGAAGTATGAAATGAAGTTAGGATTACGCCAAAACGCTCTCTAACTCTTATTTCTCAGTTGTCTCTGTATCTTCTCTTGTTTGCTTTTTAATTACTTGGGTGTAAGTCCTAGAAAGATGAAGGATAAAATCTTAAATTTCCGACTTCATCCTTCATACTTAAGACTTTTAAAGATTGCTTTCAATCAACTGGCGGTACTCGCTCTTTTGTTTCACGCCTTTGACTTCCTTCACCAGTTCTTTGTCTTTGAAGAATTGCACTGTTGGTGTACCTGTTACCCCAGCGTTTTCGGCAATGTCGCGGTCTTTATCAATGTCAATTTCCACAAAGTGAATTTTGCCATCGAATTCATCCACTACTTTATTGAGTATGGGTTTGAGGGTATGACAAGGGCCGCAACCAGGAGCAACGTATTTGACAATCAGCAGGCGATCGCTTTCATGGAATAATTTCCGTAGAGCATAACCACCTTCATGGCGTGTTGCCTGTAAACTAAACCCTGCGGCTTCTTCAGCTTCCGTTTTCTTTGGTGCTGGCTGAGTTTCTAACTCATTATTAATTGTTGGTTCTTGATGAAACTCTTGAATCAAAGCATTAGAAGACAACCAACGTTCTGCCAATAACGCCGCCATACAGCCAGTACCCGCAGCTGTAATTGCTTGGCGATATTCATGGTCTTGCACGTCACCAGCAGCATAAACACCTTCAACACTGGTTTCTACAGAACCATGTTTGGTGACAATGTAACCCACATCATCCAGTTCGAGTTGTCCCTTAAATAAAGATGTATTCGGAGTGTGACCGATCGCATAAAATAAACCTTTAGCATGGATTTCGCTTTCTGCACCAGTTTGATTATTGCGAACTTTCACCCCATCCATGTGACCATTGCCAAACACGTCGACAACTTCTGTGTTCCAATGCACCTGGATTTTTGGGTTACTCAAAACTCGGTCTTGCATAGCTTTAGAAGCCCGCATCTTATCAGACCGCACTAACAAATTAACTTTGGAACCGTATTTAGTCAGGTAAATAGATTCTTCTGCGGCTGAGTCGCCAGCCCCAATTATCGCCAACTCTGCGCCGTGGAAAATTGGTGTCGCACCATCGCAAATCGCACAGGCAGAAATTCCGCGACTCCAAAATAAATGTTCGCTATCTAAACCCAAGCGCCTTGCTGTGGCTCCAGTGGCAATAATTAAACTGTGGGCTTTAACTTCTCTTTCTTCAGAGCGGACTGTAAACGGACGCTGACTTAAATCAACAGATATCACATCCTCAGTATGTAACTCAGCCCCCCAACGTTCAGCCTGTGCCTTCATCCGATCCATTAGGTCTGGCCCAGTAATCCCTTGCGGAAACCCCGGAAAGTTCTCTACTTCCGTCGTGGTCATCAGTTGCCCACCCGGCAATCCTCCAGCTTGGAAACCTTCAAAAACAACGGGTTTCAGGTTCGCTCGTCCCGCATAGATGGCAGCGGTGTATCCTGCTGGCCCAGAACCGATAATCACCACGTTTTCTACAGTCGGGTTAGTCATAAATTTAACTGAACTCATAACGACTACGTTTAATCTAGCATAACAAATTAATGGAGTGGAATCAAACCCTGATTCTAGAAATACTTTTCCATCCGTAATAACTTCTCAACACCGTAATTTGACGGCTATCTTACCAGAGTAAGAAAGATTTTTTACCAGAAGTGATAGATCGGAGATTACAAGTGGGTAAGTTACAACTAGAACTCACCAATCAACGTTCGTACCCCGAACTTTCAGGAGAAACCCCATGCTCAAGCCAGAATTGCAAGCTAAATACTTACATTACCTCAGCAACCGTAAGAACAAACAAGAAGAAGGTTTTACCTTAATTGAACTGCTAGTTGTAGTAATTATTATTGGTGTACTGGCGGCGATCGCGCTACCGTCCCTGCTTGGTCAAGTTAACAAAGCCAAACAGTCAGAAGCCAGAAACTACGTTGGTACAGTTAACCGTTCTCAACAAGCTTACTACTTAGAATACCAAGGTTTTGCTACCAGTATTTCTCAGTTGCAAGTAGGTATTAAGACTCAATCTGATAACTATTCTTACGTTATTGCTGGTACTAGTACTCTTACCCAATTTAACGCAACACCTATTAAACCTGCGCTGAAATCTTATTACGGTGTAGTAGGTACAACACTAGGTAGCGCTGCTACGTCTGAAGCACTCACAGTGGCAATAGCTTGTGAATCACCCACCCCTGTGACGACATCTCCCGCTACGGCTACCAGCTCTACAGCCTGTCAGAACAACTTCGCTTCCCTAGCTAGATAAAAAACTTAATATTTTTCCTAGTCATCTTACTAGGCAATTTCAAATAAAGTTATTCCTCTGTTGGGTAGTGTGTTATCACATTACCCAATTTCTGCAATTTTTTTCATTAGACATCTCCAGAAATAATGTAGAGAATAGCATTACTAAGTCTCTACAAGGTTTCTGGATAAGGCATATTTAATTGCTTGAGATGTCCGTGAGATGAAGGATGTCTTAGAAGTATTAAATATTTTGCCTGATCCCCCCTAGCACCCCTTAAAAAGGGGGATTTAGGAGGATCTAAAAGTCTCAAATACAACATCACAAAGTTTTCAGACATCCTCTAGGGAAATTCATAGTTTCCTGTCTTTTTGCAATCTCTCCTATTCAGATTCAAAATTTTTGACCTATGGTTGCTCTAAATACTTCTCTCAGCTTAAATCAGCGTGCAAATGAATATTTTCTGAACGGAAATTACATTCAAGCTGCTAACCTTTATGAACAAGCAATTGCTGTCAATCCAGAAATTAAATCTAACTATTGGCATTTAGGATTAATCTTCCTCTTACAGGAACAAGAAGTAGAAGCACAAACGACTTGGTTCATGGCAATGATGGAAGGAGAAGCAGAACAAGTTAATATTTGGAATGCTGAATTATTAGAAATTTTAGAAACAGAAGCCGACCGCCAAGAGAAGCTAGAAAAATATAATATTTGCGAAAAAATCAGGCAAAACATTAGGCAAATTGCTCCTGACAATATTCACAATCTCCTGCATCTAATTAATCTACATATTAAGCTTGAAACTTATACAGAGGAAACATTCAGTGAACTAGATATCATTGAGATTATTAATTCCAATACAAAAACAAACATCAATTTAGAAATTTTAGGTAAAACCATAAGTAGTGTTTTACACTATATACAGATATATCCTTCTAGTATAGAGTTCTTTGAAGCTTGTTCTCTACATTTTACAGAAAATCCTCAAGCTTTAATGAATATCTTCATAGCTGCGGCTGTAGACATTGCTTACTCGCGTAGACAACCAAAAATAGCAGCGCAGTTATGTGAAATTTATTTACGACTGGATAACAATAATCCAGGAGTGTTAGGTCATTTATCTAGTTTTTATCAAAATTCTGATGACTATGAATTAGGCATAGAAACAGCTAAAACTTTTTATTCTTTGGTGGAAAGATTACCAGAAAAGATTTTTGCCAACCGTCAGATATTAAGGGGATTAATGAGTGCTGGTGGTCAGTGGCAAGAATCTTACTCTGTCAATCAAAGGCAACAAGATTTATTAGCAGAACTTATAGCTACGAATCCTCAAGATTTGACACCAATGGATGTATCTATACTGTTAAATTCCAATTATTTTGCATTTTATATAGAAGACAATATAGCGAAAAATAGGTCTGTACAAAATAAAATACTGCAAATATGTCAAGAAAATCATAATATTTATGCCCAAGCACAAGTAGAAAAATATTCTCAAGGACATTTAGAAAGAAAAAAACAAAGAATATCTCAGAAAAAACTGAAAATAGGATATATCTCCCATTGTTTCAAAAGTCATTCTGTGGGTTGGTTAGCACGATGGTTATTGCAGTATCATGACCGAGATAAGTTTGAAATTAATGGTTATTTTGTTAATAGTGATAATGTATCTGATCTCTTGCATCAGTGGTATATTAACCAAATGGATAAGGTATTCAAATCCTATAATGTTTGGTCACTAGCAGAAGAAATTTATCAAGATGAAATTGATATTTTAATCGACTTGGATAGCATCACACTTGATATAACTTGTGAAGTGATGACCTTCAAACCAGCACCAATTCAGGTGACATGGTTAGGTTGGGATGCTTCGGGTAGTCCATCGATAGATTATTTTATTGCTGACCCCTACGTTCTTTCAGAATCCGCACAGGAACACTATCAAGAAAAAATTTGGCGCTTACCTCAAACCTATATAGCTGTAGATGGTTTTGAGGTAAATGTGCCTAAAGTACGACGAGATGAATTGGATATTCCCAATGATGCAGTTGTTTATTTTTCTGGACAAAGGGGATTTAAAAGGCATCCAGATATTACAAGATTGCAGTTAAAAATTCTAAAAGAAGTTCCAAATAGCTATTTCTTGATTAAAGGTTTGGCCGATGAAGAATCAACTCACAAATTCTTTGCCCAAATAGCGAAAGAAGAAGAAGTTGATTATGCAAGATTGCGATTTTTAGCAGATGCTCCGACAGAAGGTGTTCACCGAGCTAATTTAGATATTGCTGATATAGTTTTAGACACTTATCCTTACAATGGGGCGACAACTACCTTAGAAACTCTGTGGATGTGCATCCCGATGGTAACGCGAGTGGGTGAGCAATTTGCGGCACGTAATAGCTATACCATGATGATGAATGCTGGTATTTCTGAAGGTATTGCCTGGACTGATGAAGAGTATGTAGAGTGGGGTATACGCTTAGGCAAAGATGCGGATTTGCGGCAACAAATTGCTTGGAAGCTGAGACAATCCAGAAAAACTTCACCTTTGTGGAATGGTAAGCAATTTGCTCGTGAAATGGAAAAAGCTTATGAGCAAATGTGGCAGAAATATACAACTAAGTAGAATGGTGCAAATAAACGAACTATGTAACAAAAAGTAAAGTGGATTGAAAACCTCTTCCCTCCTCAATACTTTTCGGTTAATATCCTCCCGCCTACGGCGATCGCCTTATTAAGGGGGTAAAATGAGGTTGTTAGCCTCCCTTTTTAAGGGGGTTGGAGGTATCTTAAAAAGATTAAAATATTAACCGAGAAGTATTGAATTACAAGGGTCGAGATAGTTAATGTTGGTTTAGAGGCATAAAAATAAACTCCTAGTTTTTCTAATTGCAGAGTTATTCCTAGTTTTAGGATTTTTCTTTTCCTACGTTAATATTTCGGACAAGTCTGTTACGCATTACCCTATCAAGACTTGCACTCACACTTTCAGCATCCGGTGACTGCAATCGCTGCAAAATCTCTAAAGCTGGTTGCAAATAGGATATCGCTTTAGTGTATTCACCCTGCTGTTCTGCCAAATGTCCTAACAACCACAAAGTCATTGCCTTGGCTTGGACATTTCCAATGCGTTCATTTATTTCCAAAGACTGATTGAAAAGTGCGATCGCTTCATCCACTTCCCCTTTGTTAGCGTAGATAATTGCCAGTTGTTTCAACGTCACCGCTTTGCCTTGGACATTTCCAATGCGTTCATTTATTTCCAAAGACTGATTGAAAAGTGCGATCGCTTGATCCACTTCCCCTTTGTCGGTGTAGATATATCCTAGATTGTGCAACGTCGCCGCTTTGCCTTGAACATCACCAATGCGTTCTGTTATTTCCAAAGACTCCTTGTAGAGTGCGATCGCTTGATCTACTTCACCTTTGTTAGCGTAGATCATTCCCAGTTGGTGCAATGTCGTCGCTTTGCCTTGGACATTACCAATGCGTTCATTTATTTCCAAAGACTCCTTGTAGAGTGCGATCGCTTCATCCACTTCCCCTTTGTTGGCGTAGAGAATTCCCAGTTGGTGCAACGTCGCCGCTTTGCCTTGGACATTACCAATGCGTTCTTTTAATTCCAAAGACTGATTGTAGAGTGCGATCGCTTGCTCCATTTCCCCTTTGTTGGCGTATATACGTCCCAGTTCGTGCAACGTCGCCGCTTTGCCTTGGACATAACCAATGCGTTCTTTTATTTTCAAAGACTGATTGAAAAGTGCGATCGCTTGCTCCACTTCCCCTTTGTTGACGTAGATCATTCCCAGACAGTGCAACGTCGCAGCTTTGCTTTGGACATCTCCAGTGCGTTCACTTATTTCCAAAGACTGATTGTAAAGTGCGATCGCTTGCTCCACTTCACCTTTGTTGAGGTAGATACCTGCCAGGTTATGAATTATTGTAGATTTTTCTATTTCGTCTGTTTCCAAACAAAATTCAAGCGCTTGCTGATAATACTGCTGTGCTTGTTCAACTTCACCAAGTACTTCTTGAGAGCGAGCTATTTCATGTAAAACGCGGTAGTCTGGAGTGAATTCTAAGGTAGATTTGCACAGTTGCACTGCTTCTCGAAAACGGCTTTGATTTTTCCAGTTACGTGCCAGATAGAAGGCTATTGTGCCAGCAATGTCTTCATCCTTCCCCAACAACGCCAAGCGATGAATTTCTAAACTTTGTGCTTCCGTCGCACCTTTCCCCTCTTCCCACCACAGACGATACAAAATTTGTGCAGCTTGTTTATACAACTCTTCACCCTTGGGGTTTTCTGGAAACTCTAGCAACGGTGACAAAATCCGGGGAACACGATACAACCTCTCTGTGTTGTTGGTGAGGGTAACTTCCAACAAACCCAAAATTTCAGCGCATTGCTTATGACTTTCCCAACTTGAGATATCCTCACAAATCGGGGAAATAGCAGCTAGAGGAACAGGTAACTCATACACCAACAACTTCCCCAGCATAAGACGCAAAGCTGGAGTTTGCTGCTTCAGCAATTCCTGTGCCAAAATATCCTCACGAAATTCCTTTTCCTTATCTGCCATCTTTTGCAGAATCATCTCAACTCCCCTCTCCGCTTCCGGCGACTTCGGGGAATTTTGCAAAATCTGATCTAACCATTCCAACAGCCGAGGATTTCCATCTGCTGCTGTTTTGGCACGTTCCGGCAAATCTGGCTGAAATTGCCAACTGCCATTAAACGAATCCAGACGATTATACTTTTTAATTAAATCTGCCCCACCCAAAGCCCCCAGAGGTTCGCGGTACAGACGATGATTCAGTTCCGACAAAGTGAAATTGTAGCGACAGGTAATAATTACCTTGTGGGGAAGTTGGGAATTTTGCATCGCCTTCAGCAACGCCAGCATTACCTCCACAACTTGTGGTTGCAAGACATAAACCCCATTTCGTAATTCCAAATTAGCCTCAAAGTCATCCAGCACAAAGGCAAAGCGCTGTTCTTTGGTATTCAGTCCTTCACTGAAAAACTTGGTGAGGCGCTGCATCAAGGGTAACTTGCCATTGAGAATTTCATGCCCCCGTTCCGAGGTACATTGTTCAGCAAGGGTTTTGAGCAGTTTGTCCTCATCCAGTTGCCGAAAGTTCACCAGCCTGTGATAGCCAACCATCCTTTCCAGAAGTCGCGCCGTCACAGTACTCTTACCCACACCCCCCAGTCCGTGAATTAGTACCCCTAATGAAGTGCGAATAGCTTTGAGACAACGTTGCAAAGTCCGCCGTCTCCCCACAAACTCAGAGGGTTTCGCCACCCGCACCAGTTGGGTATCGGGATCTAAAAACTGTTGATAAGCAGGTTCCGGCGCTGAGAGTGGCACATCTCCCAACACATCCACCAACGCACCCGGACATTCACCCTGGACATATAACCGTAACAAATGCCAGTCACGCACTTTCTGTTTAAATAACTGCTGGTAAGTACTAGCTAGTGCTTGGGCTAATTGATATCCCGCCGCCAATTTGCCGTAGAGGTGCGCGGCGGCGGCTGTGGCTGTCCGATCTTCCACAGGCCGCCCCCAACTTAAAACCGCCCTAGCCCCTTGTTCAATAAGCGCCTCAGCCATTGAAGGAACAGCCCCTTTATCTGGTGCTTGTCCAGTCCGACACCCAGACAAAAACACCAACTTGGGAAAGCGAAACCGAAAGATTTCGGCCAGTTCTGCGGCTGTGGTTTCGTGGCGATCGCCGATTTCCGTCTCAGTAATAAAGTAAGGCGTGTAAGGTGCTTCATCTTTAATTGAGGCGTGTCCTGTGAGGTGAAACACATCAAAGTCATTAAAATAGCGACTCCACACCTTACCCAACTCGCTAACGCAACCGCTTTCTTCCACCCGCAAATCAACAGCAAAATCTCGCGTATCAGCCAGAATTCTCGCTTCTTCCTGTTCAAACTCTAACTTTGGTTGCACATCTTCCGGATCGGTTGCCATAAACAATACTCGCAATTGTCGTGCTTCCACAGAAAACGGTTCCGTTTCTTTCTCAATCCAGCGCAGAGGTAACACCACTGGATTAACCCGCTTGACTAAAAAATCCTCACCATCATGCAGCACTTCCCAAGGTAAATGTGCCAATTTTTTATCAGTATCAATGGCAATTACCAACCCCTCACCGCGACAGTTAGCAATTCCCCGACTCAACCACCGTCCATCCCCATCCAACCAAAAAAATAACTGCTTCCCGATTCCTGGTAAATTGGGCAGCAGTTTATAATAATCTCGTTCGCCTTGCTGGAGGAAATCAGCGATTTCTGCCAATTTCAGGCGACGTGATTCATAGTGCTTTATTTGAGGTAGCCAATACCTGAGTTCAACAGTTTCCTGCGTACTTTCCCGAAGTTGAATGCGGATAGTTTGCACTTATTTGCTGATAGATTTGAGGATTTCGGTGATTTCCTCTATAGTAGCTTCTTCGAGTAAAATCCTGTTTCCAGTATCAGGGTCAAGAATTACCACATCAAATTGCTTCCCTGGATGAGATTTATGCCATTCTTGATACCATTTGCGAATTTGTTCAGCTAAAGCCGCAACACCACCCACAATGCCGACAATAGTAGCGATGACTGCTAATGTGCCTTCTTTTGAGCTAGGAACTTCATAACTCCCCGATATTCCAGGAATTTCTAGCAAAGCCTCGGCGGCGGCTGGCGCACCTTCACCCTCAATCCCAATTTGAATTTCTGCCATTAGTAATCTTTGCCACACGCAATCAAATCATACATCCCACAAATATATATCAGTCAGCAACTCAAATTTGCTGATTTCCTGGGAAGTGTCAGAATGTTAAGTGTAAACTTTCATCAGTCACGCACTTATGCCGAAAGCAACCTGGAACGGCGCAACTTTAGCCGAAAGCGATAATACTGTAGTTGTGGAAGGTAATCATTATTTCCCTCCCGACGCAATTAACAAGCAGTATTTTCAAGACAGCAGCACTCACACAACTTGTCCCTGGAAAGGTTTAGCTAGTTACTACAGCATCGAAGTTGATGGACAAGTCAACAAAGACGCTGCTTGGTATTATCCCAGCGCCAAGGAAAAAGCGAAAAATATTGAAGGGTATATCGCTTTCTGGAAAGGCGTAAAAGTCGAAGCTTAATTTGATACGCTTCCGGCTTATTTGCTGAAACTTTTGATTAACCGAGTTTTAGTAAATAAGCCTCTTTTTCCTGCTTTTACTCAACACTCAGCGAGAATCTCTTGATAAAACTCTTTAGTTAGATTATTTCAGATTATTTCAGTTTCCGGCTCAACAAGCTCAAAATTCACTTTGTTATATAAATCTTGTAGAGAAATCTCCAAGGGTACAGATGCAAAGGCGATCGCATTATCTTCCTCATCATACTCACGCAGGTTCCATTGTTTTTTCCCAATCTTAGAAAACTGCTCTAAATGCACCCGATATTGGTCTATTAACAGATATTCTTGAAACGTGGGAATTGTGCGATACGCCGCAAACTTATCCTCATAATCGTAATTTCTAGTGGATTTTGACAGCACCTCCACAATAATTTGCGGATTAGTAATAATATCTTGGCGATTGTTAAAAAATTCCGGTTCACCTGCGATAATCATCACATCTGGGTATGTATAAATCCGTTTTTGTGCTATCCACAGACGGACATCACTCACAAAAACTTCGTAATTTTGCTGTCTAAATGCAAAATTTAACGCAGAACCAAGGTTAAGTAAGATTTGAGCATGATTAACGGTTCCACCCGCCATTGGAATTATTTGTCCATCAATATATTCACTTTTATATTCAGCCGCTTCCTCTAGCTGTAAATATTCCTCTGGGGTATAGTATTGCTGTTGTGTAACCTGCATAGCTTTTACCCATATCTATTCAACAGTGTAACTTGGTTATCTCACAAAAAAGGTGCGTTCCGCGATCGCCTGAACACACCTCAAAACTCTGCGTTACTCCGCGCCTACCTCTGCGTTTAAATCTTAATATCCAAAACCCTTACCAAAAAAGCCCACTTATCCGCAGCTTCCTCAATTATCTTGGTTGTTGGTTTACCCGCACCATGTCCCGCCTTTGTCTCAATTCTAATTAACACAGGCGCATCACCTTGATGGGCTGCTTGCAAAGCCGCCGCAAATTTGAAACTATGGGCAGGTACAACGCGATCGTCATGATCTGCGGTAGTAATTAAAGTGGCGGGATAAGCTGTCTTTGCTTTGAGATTATGCAACGGTGAATAAGCATAAAGAGTTTTGAACTCTTCCGCATTATCTGGCGAACCGTATTCGGCAGTCCAAGCCCAGCCGATAGTAAACTTGTGAAAGCGCAACATATCCATCACGCCGACTGCTGGTAAGGCCGCACCAAATAAATCAGGACGCTGTGTCATACAAGCACCCACCAATAAACCGCCGTTACTACCACCTGCGATCGCTAGTTTGCCAGTTTTTGTATACTTATTGGCAATTAACCACTCAGCCGCCGCAATAAAATCATCAAACACATTTTGTTTTTTCTCTTTCATCCCTGCTTGATGCCATTCTTCGCCATATTCACCACCACCGCGCAGATTTGGCATAGCATAAACACCACCCATCTCCATCCACACCAAGTTACTCACAGAAAAAGTCGGAGTTAGAGAGATATTAAACCCACCATAAGCATAGAGATAAGTCGGGTTATTACCATCTAACTTAATGCCTTTTTTGTGAGTAATAAACATCGGCATCTTTGTGCCATCTTTGCTGTGATAAAATACCTGCTTTGTTTCGTAATCATCAGGATTAAAGTCTACCTTTGGTTGACGAAAAAGTTCACTTTTGCCTGTTAATAAGTTGTAGCGATAAATTGCGCCTGGAGTAGTAAAACTAGTGAAACTATAAAAAGTTTCCGTATCATGACGTTTACCACCAAAGCCGCCGACTGAACCAACTCCGGGTAATTCTACCTCGCGCACCAATGCACCTTTTAAGTCAAAAATTTTGATTTGCGATCGCGCATCTTGCAAATAATCAGCAACAAACTGATTATTGAGAATATTGACACTTTCTAAAGTTGCTTCACTTTGCCGAATAATTTCTTGCCATGCTGATTTGTCTGGTTTTTTAACATCAATGGCAATTACTCTACCCCGTGGGGCATTTAAATCGGTGCGGAAATAAAAGATACTATCATCATGGTCAATAAAACTATAATCTGCCTCAAACTCGTTAATGAGTTCAACAACTTCAGCTTGGGGATTAGTTAAGTCTTTATAAAAAACTAAATTCCTAGAGTCAGTTCCCAACCACACAGAAATAATTAAATATTGTCCATCTTCTGTAACACCACCACCAAATCCCCATTCTTTTTGGTCAGGACGTTGATAAATTAAAATGTCTTCCGATTGGGGTGTACCCAATTTATGGTAATAAAGCTTTTGATAATAGTTGACATCTTCTAACTGAGTTTTAGAGTTTGGCTCATTGTAACGACTATAAAAAAAGCCTTGATTATCATTCGTCCAAGATGCACCAGAAAATTTAATCCACTGCAAATGGTCTGCTAAATCTTTACCTGTTTCGACATTGCGGACTTTCCACTCTTGCCAATCAGAACCAGAATTTGAAAGACCATAAGCTAAAAGTTTACCATCATTACTAATAGATAAACCTGATAAAGCAACAGTGCCATCAGCAGAAAGTTTATTGGGGTCAAGTAAAACTTGTGGTTCAGAGTCGAGAGTTTTTAATGTATATAATATGCTTTGATTTTGCAGTCCATCGTTTTTGAAATAAAAATAGCGATCGCTGGAACCGTCTCCTAAAGATTCGCCTTCCTTAAATGGGATACCATACTTTTCATAATCCCAAAGTTTAGTTAAGCGTTGTTTAATTTTGTCACGAGCAGGAATTTCACCTAAAAAGCCAAAAGTAATTTTATTTTGAGCCGCAATCCAGGCTTTCGTTTCTTCAGAATCGGGATTCTCTAACCAACGATAAGGGTCTGCAACCAACGTTCCGTGATAATCATCTACTTGTTCGCTTTTTTGGGTAGTTGGATAAGTGATCTGTTTTGCTGTTGACATAGTTGGGGATACAATTCTTCTCTGTACATGGTAATCAGATTTCTCCAGCTTGTGGTGGCTGGCTAAAGCTACAGGTACAATTCCAAGATGTACACTCCAGTAAAATAGCAAAACTGTGGTGAAAAATATTGCAAAAAATTGTACGCTATTGGCAAGCAATTTCATCATAGAAATAGTAGATTCACAACAAGGCTACATCTAGTTAAAACAATATGACTTATACTTCACCCAGGCTACTTACCTATTTAACTTTAAGTAGCCCAATCACCTGAAATTAGAGTAATAGAAAATTTCACCTTTATGTATTCGCTCACTCAAAAAATAGAGTATCGTCTCAATAGGTTAGCTGGTCGGATTATGCTGAAAGCCCGAAAAGTTACTAAACCAAAGTCTGTCAATATTTTGGGTATTCAACTGCCGATTCCCCCCAATATCAGTCGAGGCCCATTAGAAGCTCTCTATGCTGGTTATTATGAGGCTTCAGAGCTAAAAATTATGAAAACTACATTAGATATACATGATCGTGTGATGGAATTAGGAACAGGCTTAGGGTTACTTGCAAGCTACTGCGCTCGCAAATTAGGCTCGGAGAAAGTATTTACCTATGAAGCTAATCCAGCATTAGAATCGTTAATTCGGCAGACTTTTGCTTTAAATAATGTCAATCCTCATTTAAATATTTGTTTATTAGGTGAAACTTCAGGAGAGCAAAATTTTTATGTTGGTAAAAGTTTTTGGTCTTCTTCCATTATTCAACGTAAGTCTGATGATCAAGTGATTAAGGTTCCTGTAATTCCCTTTAATCAGGAGATTCAAAGAATTGATCCTACTTTTTTAATTATTGATATTGAGGGAGGTGAATATGAATTATTTCAATATGCAAACTTACACAACGTAAAGAAAATTTGTATCGAAATTCATTCAGCTATTATGGGAGTCGAAAAGACAGAATTTGTACAGCAAAAATTAGCTGCACAAGGGTTTCGTCTTGATCGTACAAAACAGTATGTTAATGAATTATTCTTTTATCGCTAACCACTACTGCTGACTAGCTTCTCACCCTTCAACATCCTTACAGCAGCTTCAAGTAAGGCTTCTTCCAGATAGGGCTTAGTGAAGTAACCACTAGCACCAAGCTGAATCGCCATTTGTCTGTGTTTGTCTGCACCGCGCGAGGTAAGCATAGCGATAGGTAAGTGATTCAAACTCGAATCTTTTTGAATGCGTGATAGTAACTCCAGTCCATCGCAACGGGGCATTTCAATATCGCAGAATACAATATCGCAAGGTAGCCCGGAGCGCAGTTTGTCCCAAGCTTCTTGACCATCACGCGCTTGTTCAACGCGATAGCCTGCTTTATTAAAGGTCAAAGATAACAATTCTCTAACTGTAATTGAGTCATCAACAATCAGCACAGTGGGATCAATTTTCTCAGCCTGAACTTCAATAACATTAGGTGGATTTTTTTGTTGCCAAAGAGTACCACCGCTATGTTTAGACATCCGTCCTTGGAAGATATCGATAATTTCCAACACGTCAGCAATTGGCATAATCCGACCATCCCCCAGCACTGTAGCACCAGCTACACCGATGGGTTTAGGCGCTGGCCCTTCAAATTGCTTAATTACAATTTCTTGTTCGCTGAGTACTAAGTCAATTTGTAAAGCAATTAAAGTATTGCCCGATCGCACCACCACCACAGAAACTGTATCATCATCCCTCGTACCACCGTAAACGTTACCGCGACTCAACAGGCGATTGAAGGATAATAAATCTTTGAGGGGTCGGAATGGCAGAACTGTATCACGCCAAGAAATAAATGATTGTCCATCAGCATTATGTTGAATATTTTTAGCGGGGATATCTAAAGTATCTTCCACTCCATCCATTGGGAAGGCAATTCGGGCTTTATCGGAGACGCAGCAGAGGGCTTTACAAATACTTAAGGTGAGTGGTAGACGAATAGTAAATGTTGTGCCTTTACCAATTGCCGAATCTGTATTGACAGCCCCGCGAATTTCACTAATCTCGGAACGCACTACATCCATCCCGACACCACGACCAGAAATTTCATCGGCTTTATCTTTGATACTAAACCCAGGTTGGAACAGCAAATCATAAACTTCCATTCGGGAGATTGTCCTGGCTTGTTCTTTGGTAATCATCCCGACTTTAACGGCCTTAACTTTGACTTTTTCTGGGTCGATACCTGCACCGTCATCACCCACAGAAATGACTGTTTGGTTTCCTTGGTGGAAGGCGCGGATGGTAATTTCGCCCACAGGTGGTTTACCCCCAGCTTGACGTTCTTCTGGGGTTTCGATTCCATGTGCGATCGCATTATTCAACATGTGCGTCAAAGGATCGGTGAGATGATCTAAAATCATCTTGTCAATTAAGGTATCGCTACCTTCAATCACCAACTCTACTTGTTTACCGCATTTAATCGCGTTATCCCGCACACCGCGCCGCAAGCGGTCAATCGCCTGGGAAAATGGCACCATGCGAGCGCGGGTTAAACCTTCTTGCAATTGAGTTGTGACTTGACGGAATTGTCTCGCTACACGTTCCGTTTCTTCGGTCACAAAGTCGATGTCACTCGCTGACTCCCGCACTCGCACAATCAATTCAATCATTTCTTGAGATAATGTGTGGAACGGAGTAAACCGATCCATTTCTAGTTCGCTAAAACCCCTGTCTGTATCGGGTTCTGCCGAGAAAATTGGCGTTTCTTTTTTGGTACGACTGGCTAGTAGAGAAGCTTCTAAAAGCGATCGCTCATATAATTCTTGCATTCTCGCGCCCACATCTGACAGCTGTTGCACTTGAATTAGCAAGTTATCTAATGATTGTCTTAGTCGTTCATGATCCTGCTCTAAGGTGTTGCGGTTGACGACCAATTCTCCGACTAAATTGCTCATATCGTCCAGTTGTTTGACTGGCACTTTCATTGTTTCTTCAAATCTGGCGTTCCGCCGATTTGTTGGACGAGGAGCTTTATTATTGTTGGATTTGATTGGTGATGTGTGAGCAATTGTGTTATCTGCTTCCGCCAGTAGTTTTTCTAAATCACTAAATTCATCTTCGATTTGTGGTAATGCAGGCGTTTCACTAACAGAGTGATTACTGGCTGTGGTGGGAGATTCTGAGATGTAATTATGGTGAATTGTGGACTGGGGAGAGATTTCATCATGGTTATCTCCACCTAACAAAGCCTCCAATGCTGCAAAATCTTCCGAAGCGATCGCACCAGCATCACTTGATAGTTCTTCACCTAATAATGCTTCTAAATCAGCAAAGTCATTTTCGTCTTCAGATATTATGTTTGTTTCTTCTGTGGATGATTCTGTAAATTTAAAACTAATATTTTCTGCTTCAGTAATTGGTGTATCTGATGATGTATCACTTATTTCTAATAATAATTCTGGAGATTCTGCTGTTTCTCTTAAGATATCAACAGCAAAAGTCTGATTAATATTTTCATAAACTTCTAGTTTTAATCCTGATTCTTCAGTACCAGATGAGATATCATCTGTATCTGCTGTTGAAAATAAATCAAAATCATCGCTAATTATTGGTTCGGAATCATCAGATTTTTCATAATTATTTACAACTAATAAATCATCGAGTAAATTTTCAAAATTTGGGAGTTGGGAAAACTCAATAATTTCTGTATCTGCAAGTAACTGATCTAAATCTGTATTTGGTTGGCTGATGTCTGTGGCTAATAACTCATCTAGTAAACTCAAGTCTACATCTTCATTGACTACGGGTTCATTCACATCTCCATGAGTTTCAGATGTTTCTGGAAGACTAATATCTCCAAACAAATCAAAAACTGGATTATCGGAACTTTCTAGCTGAATATACGTGCCATGAATTTTTGGCTCTAAATCAGCTAAAACTATTGGCTCATCTTGGGCAAATTCTAAATCTAGATCATCAAAAAGATTTAGTTCTAGTTCCCCAAAAGCTTGAGCATCTACCGCAGAAGCTTCGGGCGACTGGTAAGTAAATTCAGGAGTAAAATCTAATGCCTCTGGTTCTTGGGAAAAATTGCGAATTTCTGGTGAAGAAAAATTGCGGTCAAGGAAAACAGGAGCTTTTAAGTCCCCAAATAAATCATCTTCACTATCTGAAGCAAAATCTACGTCAGGCTGGAGGAAAGTTAGCTCAAAATTATCTCGATAATCTTCTATATTCGAGGAACCAGCATCCTGCATATCCCCAAAAATTTCCCCAGAAGCAGCCGCTGCAAATAAACTTTCTTCTAAAGCTTTAGTAACATCTTCTTCTAAGATATTATCAAATTCTGACTGCAATTCTGCGTCTGCGGGAGAATCCCAGAAGTTACTCAAATCATCTTCTGTCTGCGCCAATTTTTTTGTTGCAGGTAGACTATCAAATAAATCCCCAATTCCTGAATTTTCTGTGGGTATCAGGATATTTTCTTCACCTTCAGCAAATAAACTGTCTAAAGACAAAGAGTTGGGTTCAGAAATTGACACCTGAAGTTCTGTATTGCCAAAATCATTGACTTCTGAAAGAGTTTTTTCCGAATTGTCGAGAAATAATTCATCTAAAATGCTTTGTTGGGAAGCAGATAATCCAGTACTCGGAATCGCCTCAGTTGTCGGTTGAGCTACTTCGCTCACCGTTGGTAATTGATGATCATCTAGGTTCAGCGCTAACAGGTCATCTACATCTTGGTTATTGCCGTTAGCCGAAGATAATTGAGGTACATTCGTAATTTCTGGTTCTGAATGCTCTTTTTCTAAGAAATTATCCCCAAATAACAGTCCCAAATCTTCTGTAGTGCTGAGATTGACATTTGGCTCATCAGTACGTAGATCTTCATCCAGAGACAGAAAATCTGCCAAATCACTATCATTATCTTCTTTATTATCTTCGGTAATATCTATTCCCAAGTGACTGACAGCAGTAATATCTAGAATTTCTTCTTGTTGCCAAGTTTCATCTAATTCTGGCGTTTCCCCTTCAAATAAATCGGCTAAAGTATTTAATTCTGCTAATCCTACCTCTGGCCCGTGATGGTCAATTTGACCAATCATAAGTGAACCATCTTCTTCATCACTAAACAGAGAATTAGCTACATTTTCACTCGGATGATTAATGGCGATCGCACTATCTTGATTCAATTGATCATTAATATCCGTTAAGCTAATCACACTATCTGCTGGTTGTACACTAGCAATGAGAGAAACTTCCTCATTAGTTTTGGTGAATTTGACAGCTTGGTTTTCTATCTCCGTAACTGGTTCATTGTCAAATAAATCAAATTCCAGTTCGGGAAAACTTAGGAGTGCTTCTAATTGCTGACTAATTGTAATCTCAGCATCTCTATCTTGAAGCACTAATTCCTGAGCTTGTTTAATTTCAGTAATAACAATTTTAGCTAGGGTAAGATAAGTATTTTCACTATTACAGATCGCATTTGCGGCGGCTTGACATAAACTAGACCAGTTCGGCAAATTCCATCTTTGTCCCAGTTTTTCCAACTGGTGACAACATTGCTGAAGATTTTGTCGTGATTCTGCTGTCGCTTGTTGTTTAAACAGTTGCAACATTTGTCGTAGAGCTTGCAGCACCTGATGTTGAAACTCGCTCCAAGTATTTTCTTGGGCGGCAACTGATGTAGATACTACTGGAGATGAAACTTGAGTGTCTTCTGCTGGTATAGAAGTATCCGTCCGCCAAAAAATGTCTGTGAGTGAACTCACGCTTTCTGTTTGCGGCGGTTGTATGACCGTATAACTATCATCTGCTATGCCGTTGTGACTGTTTTTTACTAATGAGTCTAGATGATCAATGAGCCATTTAAATACAGGTTCAGCTTCCGACATCAAAGTGTTAGCGGCTTCTTCTGAAAGTCCGTAGGGGCCGCTTAAATGTTCTAATAATGCTTTGAGAGTATCCGCCACACCCAGAAACAATGACTCTAACTTTTCATCAATCCGAACTGGATGCTCTTTGAGGACTTTAAAGCAATCTTCTAGACGATGAGCCGTGTGCTGAATACTAGTTAGACCTAGCATAGCCGCGCCACCTTTGATGGAGTGGGCTGCCCGAAAAACTTCATTGATCATTTCCGGGTCTTTCAAAGTACCTTGAAGATCCAACAACCCCTGCTCAATGGTGTTCAGGTGGTCTCGTGCTTCTTCGATAAAATAACCCAAAATCCGCTGTTGTTGTTCCGGCAGCATAGTCACAAGTTAAAAGGTAAATGTTAAAAGGTAAAAGAAAAGGCAAGGGTAAATTGAAAGGTAAAAGACAAAGCACAAAAGTAGACATTTCTTTTTACTTTTGCCCTTCGGGTTCGCCATTTGCTTTATGCCGGGAAACCCGTCCACCGCAATGGCTCACTTTTTACTTTTGCCTTTTTACTTTGATTCGAGGGTATCCACGCGGAAACGCTCAACGGAGGCGATTAAGTCACGGGACACACCCACTAAGTTTTGGAGTGCGCCAGAGACTCGCTGTGCTTCTTGGGAGGTTTCTTGGGCTGTGAGTTCTACTGATTGCATAACTTGAGCAACAGCACGTGAGGTTTCTGTCTGTTCTACTGTGTCGCTGGTAATTGAGCGCACCAGAATATCAATGCGATTGGCTACTTGAATAATATTTTCGAGCGATCGCTTGGCTTCTTCAGCAAGTTTTGTCCCTTTAATTACCTGTTGTGTGCCTTCTTCCATTGCGGTCATAACTGAGCCGGTTTCACTTTGGATTTGCATCACAATCTGTTCAATTTCCTTTAAGGATTTGGCAGATTTGTCGGCTAACTGGCGCACTTCATCCGCAACAATCGCAAACCCCCTTCCCGCCTCTCCCGCCCGCGCCGCCTCAATACTGGCGTTGAGTGCAAGTAAGTTGGTACGAGAAGCAATTTGGGAAATTAACGCCACAATCTTAGAGATTTCTTGGGAAGATTCTGCCAAGCGTTTGACTTTGCGGGTAGTTTCCGCCACAGTTTCCCGAATTTCTAAAATCCCAGCTACGGTATTTTCTACAGCTTCCCCACCTTTGAGCGCAATGCTACTAGCATCACGGGCAACGGTTTCAGCTTCCCGCGCAGCTTCTGCCACCCGCTGAATCGAGTCAGTCATCACTTGCACAGAATTTAAAGTGACAGCTAACTCTTCAGCTTGGCGCAAAGCATCACTTGATAAGGCTCTGGCAAAGGTTTCAGAATTTGTCGCCCCTTTGGTTACTTCCCGTGCAGCTACTTTTACCTGTTGGACGATATCCCGCAAGTTTTGAATTGTCAGGTTAAAGGCATCAGCAACGGCTCCGAGTACGTCTGCTGTCACCTCAGCTTGCACTGTCAAATCACCTCTAGCTGCCCCTTCTACGTCGTCTAACAAGCGAATTACTTGCCTTTGCAGGTTTTCTTTGGCTTCTTCTTGTTCATCGGCTTTGCGTTGGGCTTCATTGGTAGTGGTAAAAATTACCCGCGCCATTTCGTTAAAGCCAGTAGCTAATAGCCCTAATTCATCCTCAGAATATACGGTGGCTTGGACATTAAGATTGCCTTGGCGGACAGCATCAAACTGATTTTGCAAATCCTTTGTTGTGCGGCGAATTTGCTTGAGGGTGAGATTGCCCATAAAAGCAGCTGTCGCAAATCCCGAAATACCGGCAGCGAGAGACATAGCCCAGCCAGTGTTGCGGATGGATTCGCGCTGCTGCGGTTGAGAAAAGGAAGTCGCCCCAAAGCTCACAACGGCGACAACCATTGCCGAGAAAATCCCCACAGTCCCAGCTACCAAAAAAGGCTTCATATCTAAAGAAGCGTTTTCCAGTGGTGCTAACCAGCCTTGCTCAACACTGGCAACCGGTTCTAGCTTTGAGACATCGGTTTGGGTAAATATGGGGACGGATTCTTGAGAACCAGTAATGGTAAAGAGTTCTTCATCGCGATCGCTACTGCCATTATTCGCGGTAGCTTCAGTAAATTTACTACGAGGACTACTATGAGCTTCGAGTGGCCCAGACAGTGCCACATCACCAAAGCTCACATCTGAGTCTGCTAAATCAAATCCAGGAATATTACCGAGGTCGTCAAATTCATCAAAATCATCTAAAAATTCGATATTACTTTTAGAATTTTCACCACTGAGCATACTGTTAGTATCTTCATCAGTTTTGAATTCATCTGAGCCAAAGGCAGACTCAAAGGCTTCAAAATCAAAATTATCATCACCATCAAAAGAGTTGGTGTCTAAAGTTGTGCCAGCTTTTAAAGGAGAGTTTTGCAAAGAAAAATCATCATTGACAGATGAGTTAGTAGTTTCAGAATTATCAGGAAATTCTATTTTTTCTAACCAATTACTTGGTTTAGCCGCGAATACATTATCTTGATTTGTTTTTGCATCCACATTCGAGATATTTTCTGGCGATTTTGGTGAATTTTTCTCCAGAATATCCATTTTAAAGTCCAAATTTGCTATGTTTGGCTCTGGATACTGTTCTGTTAATAAGGCTTTAGATGAAGTATCTAAAATATTACTCGCTAATAAATCAACTGGTGCAAAAGGAGAATCAACACTATTGCTATCAAAAGTTGAACTTTCTTGACCCGAATTTGTCCCACTATTAAAGGGGTTATTTGTGATTCCTGAGTCATCTAAATTGACTACTGAGATGTCTTCTTGCCAAAAAGCTGGTAAATCTAAGGCGATTTCTTCCTCTGGATTGCTATGCAGATCAGAACTATTTTCATCTTGATGAACGGCAAAAGGATCAGCCATTAAAGATGGAGATTCTTCAACCGATTTGTTCATAACAATGCTGTCTGTAGGAACATCAAATGGGTTTAAAGATGACTGAGATTCTTCAAAACTGCTTAAATCAAAGCTTTGGCTATCTAAGTTAGCAAATGCTCCTAAATCTTGTAAGTCTGCTGTATCCAGTTCTGAGGAATCAGCGATACTTGCAAAATTTATTGACTGATCAATTTCCAGCGGGATGGCTTCTTCTAGAGGCTGTAAATATTGATGGATATTCTCCAGACCATTTTTGGCAAAACTGATAATTTCTGGTTCATCAGTCAATTGCAATACTTGTTGATATTCTGCTTTTGCAACATCATACTGTTGCAAAACGTAATAGACATGACCCCTCAACAAATGGCAGTTGGGGTCATCTGGTACCTTTTCTACTACCTGATCGACTAAGGTAGCAGCGAATTCATAGTCTTGTTCTGCGTAGGCTGTACAAGCCTGCTGATATGTTTCTAGATAATCATCTATTGTTGCTGCCATTTGCTCCCTCCCAATATCATCCTGCCCACCTTGCACTCCGCACAATCGCCGTTTGATCAAGCAATCTTAGACACTGGTTGTTTTTAGCACCTAATAACCACTCACCACGCAAAAAGGGAGCCATCGTATCTGGTAGATTTGTTGGTGGCATCAGATGTTGTACATCTAGCCAATCCATACCGCCGACTTCTTCCACTGCTAAACCGACTATTGTTTCCTGCTCCTCGATCGCAATTACGGGAATTTCTGCTCTATCCGTATTTAGCGCCGTTCCTTCGCCAAGAAATTGACCTAAATCAGCTACCCAAATTACTCGACCTCGTAAATTTAGAGTACCCAAAAGTAAAGGAGAAGCATTCGGAATCGGGGTGATTCTATCAGGACTTAATTCCAAGACTTCTCGGATACCAGTAGCTGGTAGGGCAAACTCCTGATGCGAGGGAATATAAAAACGTAAATGTAAC
The DNA here is from genome assembly GCF_000316625.1 of Nostoc sp. PCC 7107. Lineage (GTDB taxonomy): Bacteria > Cyanobacteriota > Cyanobacteriia > Cyanobacteriales > Nostocaceae > Nostoc_B. Next base: position 1,856,496 of record NC_019676.1, read on the forward strand.
TCACCTTCAGGACTTTCTACTTGTAATTCAGGCCGAAAGTGGTCTTGGCCACTACCACTCAAAAAGTCAGGTTTGCTGACCATGTTATTTTCATCCTTATCCTCGCAGGAGTTGTTTGACTGTTCCTACCAACTCCGTCGGCTGAAACGGTTTGGCTATATAAGCATCCGCACCCTGTTTCATCCCCCAGTAGCGGTCGAATTCTTCACCTTTAGAAGAACACATGACTACTGGGACATTTTGGGTTTTTGGGTCAGATTTTAACCGACGGCAAACTTCGTAGCCGTTCATCCGTGGCATGACAATATCCAATACCACCAAGTCTGGAGGAGCGCTCTGAATGGCCTCCAACGCTTCTACTCCGTCACTGGCGTATGTGACTGTTAAACCAGTGGCTTTCAGGAGGTCAATAATCATCTCCCTTTGTGCGAGACTGTCTTCCACAATCAGAACTGTACTCATAAATGCCTATCTACCTCCTGATGTAGACGTTCCTCTTTGGAACATTCCCTGACTCCCCGTTAAAATTACTTGTATAAATTTATGCTATTATTTCACTAATTGACTAGATAATAATTGGGCATGGGGTTGGTTGATTCTGTGATAACATTTTTTACCCGATCTTTTATGGAATCAACAAGTCTTCTATTTCTTTGGTGTTCCCATAAAAGACTTGTAATTAACATATTTCTCGACAAGCATAAGTAATTCGGAATCATCAAATGGTTTGGTTAAATAATCTGTTGCCCCAACCATCCTGGCTCTGACTCGATCAATAAAGCCATCTTTACCAGTCAGCATAATAATCGGTACTAAGCGAAATGCGGTAGAATGCCGCAACATATTGCAAATCTCATAACCATCGAGTTCAGGCATGGCAATGTCGCACAAAATTAAATCTGGTCGTAGTTGAAATAGCAAACCGAGTGCTTCTAAGGGTTGATTCAGCGCGATCGCTTCATAACCATGTAACTTTAAAATCGACTCAACAGCCTCACAAATCGTGGTTGTATCATCAATACAAACTATCCGTGGGCGATGGTTTTCTCCTCCTCCCAACATTGGTACTACTGTCTGGGAATTAGTTGTGGCTGAATCTACTAGTTGCAACCAACCTTGTAGCACATAAGGATATATGGCCTTAGCAACTGTCAATAAATCTCGGTTAAGATAACGCGACAGTTGACGGAGAGATGTTTTGCCATCAGCCCAATGCTGTAGCTTATTTACTGTTGCTTCTGGTAGCGAGGAACGTAATTCTGCTGTATCAGCTAACACTGGTAATTGTTCGGGAGATTGAATTTGCGGATATAGGCGCTTCCATTCTTGGACTTGTTGAGTAATTCTGGTAACTAGAGGCGCAATTTCTAAACTAGTTAATTGTGGTGCGAGGGCTGCTCCTTGACGAAAAATGAAACTCCCTTGGTGTAAACTCAACAAATCAAACAATGTTTCTTGCACTAAGCGGTGAATAATACTATGAGCTATTTTGGGACTGATGATATTTTTTTCTAAAAGTGTCCACAAATAGCCATACTCTGGGACATTTTGAGTAGCTATTGAAGTATGTTGCCTTTGCTCAAGCTCTGTTTCGACTCGATAATGACGCAAATAATCTTCAATCCGCGACAAATTACTATCACCAGCTTGGCAATAGATGACTTGACCATTGAGAAAAAAGACAAACCAAGATTGTTTTCTGCTATTTTTGCTATGGCGATGCCTGAGAGTCTCATCTTGGCTGAGATTATCTTGCTTGTGAAAGCCAGCTTCTACTAAAAGTTGTCCAGTTCTCTGGCCTAAAGCAATCAATTGCAAAATACTCCGAATATCAATTTCATTTAAATTTCCCTGCATTTAGCTCAACGCGACTCCTTGTTACATTCTTGACTTAAGTTTGCTCAGTAATTTTTTTCCATATTTCTCATAAAGTAAAGTAAATTATTACCTCCACACTTTCGCCATCTTATTTCTCCAACAACTAATGTCTATCAGGGGATACATTTAGCTATAAACCGTAAATTTTCGTAATACAGCTTGATAAAGTTAGTGATAACACGGAAGTCATGATCACTATCACCAGTACAGAATATAAAGGCGCGACTCAATCGCTTATACAAATATTTAGGCGTAAAATTTTATGCCCACAGGTAGTTCTGTCTGTATTTTTTTCCTACACCACGGTGAAATTAAGACGAACTCACAGAATTATCTCAGATATATATCTCAAAACACGGACATTAAGTACGCAAAAGGACGAATGGTGTGCTGTATTTAGCAGAAGTACAAAAGCAGAAGGGCGGCTTACTTAGTGGTGGTTCTAAAACCGAACTGAAACTGCTCGCTTGTCAGCGAACCGACCAGAACTGGAGTACTGTGTCGGAAGAGGTGATCACTGCTGAAGAAGCCAGCAAATTAAATGACGGTGCATTAGTGCTAGTGGAACTGAATCCGAATCGCCAAGTGCAGCGGATTCAAGAAGCCGGACGGCCATTAGTCAACATCTTGCAAAATTTTTCTCGTCAGCTAGAAAAATTTAAACTGAAGGAAGATGAAATTGATCAATGGAAGCAGTCGCTAACATTTCAGGCGCAAGAAATGAATCGCCGGGAAATGGAGATGGAAGCACGCTTAGAACAGCTGCAACAAATGGAAGATGATTGTCAACGCCTAGACGAGCAAAAACAGGAAGTTGACTCATCCCGCGAAGAAATTGAACAGTTGCAAGCGGAAATTGAGCGTAACCGCCAAGAACTAGAAGGTGCTTGGGAGCATTTGCGCGGTGAACAACGGCGTTTAGAAGAGCGACAAGCAGAGGTAAAACAAGGTAATGTTTTAGATGAAGAGCAAAGTCGGGTGATGAGCGAGTTATTGAATCGCTTATCTAGTCGTGTTGCGCCAACGGAAACAGTCAGGGAACATTTGCATTTAGCTTTTGAATTAATCGAACAGCAGCAAGCAACTTTAAATCCCTACTGGGAAAAGTTAGAGCAGCAAAAAACTTTAGCAGCACAGCAACAAGAAGAAGTTGAGCGTCTTACACAAAATTTAAGCGATCGCCAAAATGAATGGCAACAAGCACATAATTTTATAGAACAGCAAACTACTCAATTAAAAATTAATCAGGCAACTATTACTAGTAAGCAAGAATCTGCTCGACTTGTCAAGGAACAATTACAATATCAAGACGATTTATATCAAAAAATAAATTACTTATCTGCCAGTTCTGGTGATATTTCTAGAAATAAAGTTGATGTAGAAGCATTGGAAAAAATGCCTTTAGATGAACTACAAAAAATAGTTCAAGACCTCATTAAAAAATTAGAAATAGACTCTAGCTTTGTCCAAGAACAAGAGCAGGAACTGCAATATAAGCAAGTAGACATAGAAGAATTACAAAAAAAACTTAGTCAAGCCTCTGACCAAGACCATATCAATTTGGAAATGGAACTGGCGGATGAAAAAGACCATTACCAAATGCTCAACAAAACTTTAGAAGGTCAACGCCGTAGTTTGTTGCAGCGTGATAAGGCTCTGAGGCAGCATCAAAATATATTACTCCGAAGACAAGGACAACCTGTTTCTAATATAGAAGAAGAAAGTACAGTTGATTTTGCTCCGATTTTGTTACAAATCGATGGTCAGCGGCAACAACAATCACAGGAATTACAAAAAGTTGAACAAGAAATTGAGCAGATGCGATCTGCAATTGAATTAGATCAAGGTATGATTGACAACCAAGCTCATGATTTGGAAAGTAAGCAACAAGAAATTAAAACTCTAGAAGCAAGTTTACAGTCTTTGCAAACAGCAACTGCTGAATGCTGGGTGCGAGTCAATTTATATCAAGAAGCCTTACAACCAATTCAAGATTCTTTGGATGGTTTGCGACAAAAGCTACAAGGAATTAATGATTCTCTAGCGCAAGTGCAAGAAGTTGGTGATTATCAACTGCAAACTATTAGCGAGATGCGTCAGACTCTGCAAAATTTGATATCACAGCCAGAGTTAATAGCATCTTAGAAGTATGAAGTGTGAAAAATATTTTAGACTTTATAATGACTTTTCCTTAATGATAATCCAGTTACCTTGAACTTGAGCGATCGCACCACCAGGAAAGGGATCTGTTTGTGAACGGTTCGGGGCGGTAATTAAGGCGGTTAATTTTTCAATATGTTCAAAATTAGGTGCGTCAGGCAAAATTTCTAGCAATACCTGTCGCATCACACGGCGTTGTAAAGCTAATGGCGCTGGTTGTAATACCTGACGATTTAATTTTAGATGATCCCCACTCCCTATCGTCGCTTTTTCCCGCAACTGCTGAGATGCTTGTTCCAAATACTCAACATCTGCTTGCAAGAGTTCTGCTGTTTGGGCTAAAGCTGATTCTACTTTGGGGTTAAAGTTTGTTTGTAAATAGGGAATTAATTCTTGGCGGATGCGGTTGCGTGCGTACTTCACATTTTGATTGGTAGAATCTTCCCAAATAGGTAATTGAAAATCTTGGCAAAATTGCCCTGTTTTTTGACGAGTGATTGCTAAAAGTGGGCGCACTAAGGTAATTTTTTCAGATAAAGGACGTTCCCAAGTTAAAGCTTGTAAACCATCAGCACCAGTACCACGCATTAAATTGTAAAGCAGAGTTTCGGCGCGATCGCTGGCTGTATGTCCAGTAACGATATATTGATAATTATATTTTTGGGCGATCGCATTTAAAGCTTGATATCGCCAATTCCGCGCCGTACCTTCACTATTTATGGGTTCTTTAGCAGTTTCTAAATAAAAATTTACACCCCAATTTTTAGCCAAATTTGCTACATGATGAGCGTTAGCTTGGGAATCATCACGCCAGCAATGATCGCAATGAGCAATACCTAAATACCATGACCACTTTGATTGTAAATCTAAGAGTAATTTAATTAAGCATAGAGAATCTTGCCCGCCAGAAACAGCCACTAACAGGCGTTCATGATGTAGAAATAAATGACGTGATTTAATGGTGCGATGAATTTTGGCGTGTAAGGGAGTCCATACCATTTTGAATTATTAACCGCAGATGAATGCAGACGGACGCAGATAATTGATTATTTGATCCGCGTGCATCCGCGTAAATCTGCGGTTTTAAAACATAGTAAATATTCACAAAATATCAAATATAATTTAACCCCTCTTTATAAGTAAAGAGGGGTTAAAGCTATTAAAAAAACCAACCGTAAGAATGTAAACCTTTTCCTAAAAGATTCACTCCGAGATAACAAATCCAGACGACAACAAACCCACTTGCAGCTAAAATTGCGGGGCGACGACCTTGCCAACCGCGAGTAATTCTAGCGTGGAGGTAAGCTGCAAAAACTAACCAAGTAATTAATGCCCATGTTTCTTTAGGATCCCAACTCCAGTAAGAACCCCAAGCTTCGTTTGCCCAAACACCACCAGCAATAATCCCGATGGTCAGCAGGGGAAATCCTAACCCAATGATGCGATAACTGATATTGTCTAAGGTATCAGCCAGACTGAGCAGTTGGGGCGAAAGAACTGCGGTGGTTGCTGCGGTTCCTGATTGGGTTGCTGTTACCAAATTCATCACAGCGGTGTTGCCGTTATTAGTATTGCTTTCAAAACGACGAGCAGAACCGTTATCTTCACCGACAGGTGTTGCTGATTGAGTTACTAGTTCACCTGCTTTGTGTAAGCGATAACCATTAGTGCGGTAGCCACCAGTGCCTACCGAACTACCTTGTAGTTCGATATTTTGGCCGCGTGTCACCACCAGAAAAGCGATCGCTAATATTGAACCTACCATTAAAGCAGAGTAGCTCAACATCATGACGCTGACGTGCATCATCAACCAGTTAGATTTCAATGCAGGGACTAATGGCTCTGCTGATTGCATGGTTGATGGTAAGGTGAGAGCCGCAAAGGCAGTGATTCCCATTGCTACGGGTGTAGTAAAAACTCCCACCAAGCGGCTACGGGTACCATTTTCCGCAATTAAATGGACTGCTGTAATCCCCCAAGTCAAAAAAAACAGCGACTCGTACAAGTTACTTAGCGGGAAATAACCTGCCTCTATCCATCTTGCGCCTAAAAGGGTAGCAATGCACAAATTGGCGATCGCCATTCCTGCTGTCCCTAAAGCACCAAGTGCTGGGAGATTTGGAAAAGCTGCTCCTACCCAATAAACTAGCATGGTAAGAAATAACACGGCAAATGCGGCGTTGTCTAGCCAGTTCTGGAGTACAACCAGATTCATACAGTATTCTCCACCGTTATTGTTTAAAGTTGCGATTCTAACTATCCTGATCCTAACTTGAGTTTAATTAGAGACTCAGGGTAGATAGAATAAATTAATGTGTGTGGTACTGCTAAACTGACGTAACTAATATCATGGACAGGATTTACTTTGAACTACTAATGTTGGGACTAGATGCTGGATTAGGTAAAGTTGCTGAATTATGAGATTTTTTCAAAGAGAGAAATACATCGTAGCGAGTACTACGACTATCACTCACAGAGGTTGTTGCACCAATGGAACGGGTTGCTTCTAAAAAAGTTTTTTGTTTGGGAAATAAGGTATTGAGAGTAAAGTTATTTACCATTCGTTCTACATCCAGAAAAAATGCCCCATTTGTCGGATTCAGTTCTGTCGGCACAGTATGTTGATAAGCAAGATTACTGGCTAGTGTGCTGTTGGGTTTAGGTACAATTTTATCGGTGATGGGAGCGCCCAATACTAAAAAAGCGATATCCTTATCTAACCACCCGTGGCTGGCTGTTAAAGTACCAAAAGGCCCAATCCAGTTCACAACAGGTTGATTTGCCACTTTCCCTGGTTGAATTTGGAATTGATATTGATTTTTAATTACGTCATCCAGTTTTTGGAGAGATGCTTCAGCTAATTTGCGATCGCTGGCTTTGATCATAAATACCAATCCAGCTTTAAAATCTCCTGGGGTGCCGTTTTTTGCTGTGTTAGGAATGAGTGAAACAGCAAACTCGCCTTTCATCCAACTGAGTAAATCTCGTTCCAAATCAAGATTAGCCAGCGATTTTACGTCACTACGCAGTTGTTCTGGAGATACAGGCGAGAGGGGGTTTCCTTGAGATGTGAGGATGTAATCTCCCCACAACCTTTGTAAGTTACTACCAGATAACATCATCAAGGTTTCTGCTGGCATTCGTTGCTGCATACTGGCTGCTGTGTTGTCAACTGAGAGTAGGCGCTGACTTTGAGGATTCAGCCAGGAAACACCTTTCAAACGTACTCCTTCTGCCTCTAAAGTAATAGTCCCCGCCAAACCTTGGTTATTTTGCAGTTGCGCTAAAACTTGAGCAGGTAATCGCCGATTAGGAGCCGTAGTCGCAATTTTGGCTGCTGTTGGAACGTTGATATAAAACTGAGCAAAAGAATGAGATTCAGAAATTTTTGGGAAATTCTCAGCGAAACTCCCGACTGTTGCTAAAGATGTTTTATTTTTATAGGCATCAATTGCCCGTTCTGTGGCTTTAGGATTATCCGTAATTACTAGGAAGCGTTTAGCTAATAATGTAGCTGAAAGGTTTGTGCCAAATTGCCCTTCGCTTTGTTTAATCGGAATTCCCTGATAGGTGCGGTCAATCCATTTACCTGTTTTCAGCGCTTTGGGCTGTGCCAATATTTTTTGGGCTAACTCTGGGTTTTTTACAGGCAAAACCATAACTAATGACTGCTGAGTGTTAGGAGTAACGCCATCAGTAGCTACAGGCTTAGGGGCAGGCTGAGTAGTTTCGGGAGCTAAAATAGCGAAGGTAACTTCTTCATCTACCCAAGGTTGGATATCTTGCTCAAAGTTAAAACCATTGTTGGTCAAAAAGCGATCGCGCAACTGAATTAAATTTTTATTCAGTTCTGCTTGGGACTCTTTTGTACCAAATTCCTGTAATTTCTGCCATTGTTGGGGATCTGTACTGAGAGAAGCAGCAAACAGAGCATCGCCAGGAATAATATTTGCACCTACTAATAAATTTCCCGAATATAAATGCCCCTGGCTGAACAACCGATAGGCGACTCCGCCACCAATAATTAACAAACCAGTAGCCGAGAGCGTCAGTGCCAGAGACGGTTTCTGTTTTTTCTTCATGGGAACAGACACAATAGGCAGCGCCATTGAAACCAATACCTCATAACTTGCGAACTTTTTACTTGCTTTACCAAGTAAACTTAAGCATTTCCCATTCTTTTGGGCTATTTTTCAACAATTTTCTTTACTTTGAACTTTTACTGACACTTCGGTAATTAACCTTAGCTATTTGGCTGTAAAAGGAGTATTTTTATTGTTAGTTTATCTTTTTAACATGCTTTGTTATATTTCGCAGGCAACTTTCTCATAAAAGTTTTATTTATCGCTTAATTTTCGTGAGAGAAAACCTTGGCGAATTTACGTCGTGATCTGAAAAATCAATGGAATAAGGGAGGGACTGAGGTAAGCAAAACCCTTTCACACATAAGCTCTCACTCTTGATGGTTAATCTTGAGAGACAACTTTTTTACATAAGTTTTTAACTTTATTCTCAGTATTATGACGATATAACTAACTGCAAACAGCTGTAAGTAACCAGTAATTTGTAATTTTTACTACTTATACAACTTAGTTATTATGTATTGAATCTTCAAAGATATAGGGTTAACACCCAACTGAAAAAATTATAGAAAATATAATTAATGATGACTATTTTTACCAAAATTACCAAACCATAAATTTTGGCAATTTATCGATATTTTTGCACTGAAATCATGATTATATGGGCTAGATAGCAGTAAATGAACTATCCAGCCAAAATTTAATTTTTAGATAAATTTAATTTTTTCCCTAACTCAGGTATATTCGATTACCTATTTAATGTGAGGATTTAATGACCGTCGCTGAGGTCAATACCTGGAAGTAATTGAATGGATAATCAGTACTTGGCGATATTTTGGCGATCGCTACTTTATTCTAAACTTTGCCGTTAGTAGAACTTAGCTGCATCGGCCCCAAATATTTGGCTAGATAAGGAGAGAAAACCTCATAAATCAAAGTTAGCGGTTGCCCATGATGCCAAAACAAGTAGTGACGACCCCAAAACGGCCCTTCCACATCAAAGCCAGACTCTAACGCCGCTGAGTCCCCGTAGTAAATACCCCGCACATCTCGATACAACTCTGTGCGGAGACGCGCTAAACTTGCCCAAATTGGCAATGAACGATTTTGCAAATATTCATCTACATGGCTGGCTTCCCACCAAGATGTCGCATAAGCTAACCTCTGCCCCGAAGCAGTCCGTAACCACACCTGTCGTCGCAGTCTTGGCCCTGGTACAGCTTGGATTAAATCGGGTGCATCATCTAAATCTACGCCAATCAACGACATATCAATGACATCTACTTCCGTTGGCTCACCTGTCAGCAATTCTAAATGCCGAGTCGGAGAACCATCGCCCAATAACAGTAGTTGCCAAGTCGGAGCCAATTGTGTGTGTGGCAAACTCTTTTGTATGACTTCCTCGTCTCCTTGCCAAATCGGAGTCAGACGGTGCCAAGCTGATGGCAGTGTGGAGTTGTTTGTCAGAGTAAAAATAGCAGTCAATGTTATTTACAAAAGTTCATCTATCTATATAAAAGCACAAAAAAAGTCAACAGTTCAATGGTCAATAGTTAAGTAATACTTAGCTATTGACCATTGACCATTGACTAAAAAATGCGGATGGCGAGACTCGAACTCGCAAGGCAAAGCCACACGCACCTCAAGCGTGCGCGTATACCAATTCCGCCACATCCGCTAGAGTTAACTGAAGAACCAATATAGCACAACAAAGTGATTATAGTAAGGTAATATCTAAATTTTGCAAAATTTACCAAAAATTTAAGTGAACATATTCACAAATTTCCCGAAGGCGGATATCAGACTAACAGAAATGTAATAGCGCCACAAGTGATATTAAAAGGGGTATGGCTACTTTAAGATGCTCTGCACTAACCCACAGCCTAGTGCGGGAAACTGGCACAGACAAGCAGATGTAATCCTGTTAGTCTGGTTAAGACCTGTAGAGGCTTGACAGTCTTGATTTTTGTAGAATTTCGAAGGGCGTACATCCACTGCTGAGAATGATATTGCAAAAGCTCTGATCTTTAAATTTGCAACTAAGTAAAAGCTTTGTTGCTAATCAGATAAGAGAAAATGTCAATCTACTGGTACTAATATCGAAGCTAGAAAATGAAGTTTGACAAAATATTAATTGCTAATCGAGGAGAAATCGCGCTTCGCATTCTCCGTGCCTGTGAAGAAATGGGAATTGCAACTGTTGCGGTTCACTCAACCGTTGATCGTAACGCTCTCCATGTGCAACTTGCGGATGAAGCAGTTTGCATTGGTGAGCCAGCCAGCGGTAAAAGTTATTTAAATATTCCCAATATCATTGCTGCCGCTTTGACGCGTAATGCTACTGCCATTCATCCAGGGTATGGGTTTTTGGCGGAAAATGCCAAA